>JBOGRR010000024.1:0-15110 GCA_050749765.1 Thermoplasmata archaeon
GTGTAGGGACTTCGTCCGCCCGTCGCCGCCGCCGCCGTCAATACCGTCTGCTGGCTGACATCCACCGGGTTCGGTGTCCCGCTTGGGGTCCCCGGAGCTACCAGCGCCGAGTCCACCGTCAGCGTCAGAGTAGTGCTCGTCTTCACCTGGCCGTTCGCGTCCGTCGCTGTGACCGTGATCGTGTAGGGAGAGGCCGCGTTGCTCGTCGGCGTGCAGTCCAACGTCAGCGTGTTCGAGGTCGTGCAGCCTGTCGGGAGTCCGCTCCACGCGTAGGTGTATGGACCCTGTCCGCCCGTCGCCGCCGTCGCCGTCAACACCGTTTGCTGGCTCACATCCACTGGGTTCACCGATGCCGTCGGCGTGCCCGGAGCCACCAGCGCCGGGTCGACCGTCAGCGTCAGAGCGCTGCTCGTCTTCACCTGGCCGTTCGCGTCCGTCGCCGTGACTGTGATCGTGTACGTCCCCGACCCCACCGCCGTCGGCGTGCAGTCCAACGTCAGCGTGTTCGACGACGTGCATCCTGCCGGGAGCCCGCTCCACGAGTACGTATACGTCCCCGACCCGCCCGTCGCCGCCGTAGCCGTCAGCACCGTCTGCTGGCCCACATCCACCGGGTTCACTGACGCCGTCGGCGTGCCTGGAGCTACCAGCGCCGGGTCCACGTGCAGCGTGAACGAGTTCGCGACCGTGTTCCCGCTCGAGTCCCCATACGTAACCGTGATCGTGTAGGAACCCGATCCTACCGCCGTCGGCGCGCAGGCCCACGACGTCGTGGTGTTGCCGCCAGGTAGCGTGCACCCCGTAGGCACCGACCCAGACCACGTGTACGCGTAGCGCGTCTGAGTCCCGCCCGTGGGCGCCGTCGTCGAGATAGTTGCCCCGCCCGCGAATCCGATGTCCACCGGATTCGGACTCCCCGTGGGCGTCCCCGCCACCAGGGCCGAGTCCACAAGCAGCGTGAACGAGTTCGTTACCGTGTTCCCGGTCGAGTCCCCATACGTTACGTTGGTCGTGTAGGACCCCGCCGCGGTCGGCGTGCACTCCCACAGCGTCGTGGTCGTACCGCCCGGGAGCGCGCACCCGGTCGGTGCCGATCCGGACCAACGGTACGTGAGCCCAATCCCGGTCCCGCCCGTCGGGGCGGTTGTCGAGATCACGGTCAAGGCGTTGGCGTCCACGGGGTTCGGTGACGCCGAGGGAGTTCCGGCCGCGAAGATCGTGAACGTGCTGACGGCCACGACCACGTTCGTGTAGCTGTCGGATACGACCACATAGAGATCCGAGGACGTTACCGAGATCGTGGGAGATCCCGTGATCCCTCCGGAGCTCGTGGCCAGAAAGTGGTCGGTGCTGCTGCACGCGCCGCTCGTGCCGCCGACCGTCGGTGCGGTCGCCGCGACACAGTAGTAGTACTCGTAGTTGCTATCCGCCGCCAACCGACTGGTCGCGGAGAGCGTCACCTGCGTTCCGCTCGCGCCCTCCGACGGCGTCAGCGTCAGTGTCGGTGTCGTGATAGTGAACAGGGAGACGGCCGTCACGTGATACGGGCTAGAGCCGTCCGACACGACCACATACGGGTCCGCCGACGTCACCGCGATCGTCGGCAGGGGGGATGTGGGAATAGCGCCTGCGCCGGTGGTCGTGAAATGGATCGAGCCGCTGTGGCCGCAACTTCCGGTTGCGGAACCGACTGTCGGTGCGCTCGCCGCGACACAATAGTAGTACTCATGGCTGTCGGAGTAGGCACTCCCCGAGAGCGTGACCTGCGTCCCGCTCGGACCCGAGGACGGGGTCAGCGCGAGCGATGCCCCCAGCGTGAACGTGGCGTTGGCCACCTCGTAGTCCGTCGAGGCGTCATATACGATCACATGGGGATCGCTGCTGCCCGGGAAGGTCAGCGTCGTGCTTGCCGGAATCGACCCCGTCGTCGAATCGAACGAGCCCTTCGCGCTCCCCGTACCCGAACACGAGCTCGGCGAGAAAGTAGACCCTACCGTCCCCGCCGAGCTCGCAAAGCAGATGTCGTAGGCATAGCCAGGGGAACTGGCCCACGCGTAGTTGATCCCAGTCAGGGTGGTTGTCGTCCCCGTCGGCCCGAACGCGGGGTTGAGAGTGAGCGTCGCTGTCGTGTTCGTGAACTCGGTGACCGCCTCCACGTAACGGTCACGGCTATGGCTGGATGAGATGGATACGACCACATACGGGTCCGCCGACGTCACCGTGATCGTCGACGCCGGGGACGTGGGGACATCGCCCCCACTGGTCGTCGTGAAGTCAGGTCCGGATCTGCCGCAATTTCCAGTGCGGCTCCCCACGGTCGGCGCGCGGCTCGCCACGCAGTAGAGGTATGTCGTGCCGCCAGCAAACCCGCCTCCCGCGAGCGTCACGGAGGTCCCGCTCGGGCCCGAGGACGGTGAGAGCACTATCCCGGCAGCCTCCGTAAAGGAGGCGTCGCTGGTGTAAGTGCTCGTTTCGTAGTCCGAGACCACTCCGTAAGCGTTGTTCGAGGAGGGCAGGGCGAGCGACGGCGAACCCGAGATCGCTCCGCCGCTCGTGACCGTCAGCGTCGAACTACCGCCCGGACACCCCGAGGTCCCCGGACTCGCCTCGAAGCAGTAGTAGTAGGTGTAGCCCGAGTCATACGCGTAGCCGGTTCCCGAGAACGTCACCAAGGCTCCTGGGGGGCCGGTGTTCGGCGTCAGCGTAAGGGTCGCGGTCTTGACCGTGAACGCGACGAAGGCTTCGACCGCGCTCGCCGTGCTCACGATCACGTAGGCGTTCCCCGAGCTCGGAACGGTGAGATACGTGTTGGACGGGATGGTGCTGCCGGTGAAAGTCGCCGCGCCCGCCGAGCACTTCGTGGAAGAGCTCGACTCGAAGCAGTAGTAGTTGGTGCCCGAACTGAACCCGGCTCCCGAGAGCGATACTTGCGTCCCGACCGGGCCCTTGGACGGCGTCGCCGCGACCACGGAGGTCGTGACGGACCCAACCGTAGCGCCCGGCATCACACCGTTGGGAGGGTAGTACCGTGCCCGCTCCCAGTTGATGTAATCGAGCAGCGGGTACTGATTGTCTTGAGTGGCGAGCCCCGCGACATAGACGCTGCCGGAAACGGTGCTCAGCGG
Source organism: Thermoplasmata archaeon (assembly GCA_050749765.1). Taxonomy (GTDB): domain Archaea; phylum Thermoplasmatota; class Thermoplasmata; order Lutacidiplasmatales; family UBA184; genus Lutacidiplasma. Next base: position 3,126 of record JBOGRR010000024.1, read on the forward strand.
GTTGATGTTTTCCGAATTCGTAACGCCACCCGCCGAGGAGTAGAGATTGGGCGAGATGGTTCCCGACCACGAGGTGCCCGACGGGCCGGGGTAGCTCAGATTCCCGTACGACCACGAGGCGACCCCACTTCCAACCGGGTCCTGGTCGATGTATGAGGTGCCGCTGAGCCGGTAGGTCAGACTGAAGTAGCTCCCCCCGTAGCCCGAGTTCACGCTAATGCCGTTCGCCACGGTGTTGGCTCCGGAAGTGTCCACGAGCGAGGCCACGCCCGTATCGGTTCCCGGCGGGCAGGAGGCGCTCTGGGGTGGGCAGCCGGTCCCGTTGTTCCCCCGAGGGGCGTACTGGTTGGAGTAGCTCGACTCCACGACCATCCCGACGTTGGCGAGGGGCTGCTCGAAGACGAAGTCGGCGAAGGCCGTCTGAGAGTTGTTGTAGCCGCTGATCACGATCGCATTGATGGTTTCGTTGTGACCGTCGTAGGAGTACGTGACCGGGGTGCGGTTCGTGAGGACGATGGAACTCGTCCCCCCGACCAGCACGGAAAAGTCGTAGGTCGAGGTGTTGCCGTTAAAGTAGGCGGGGAACACGTTCGGGCCATCGTCGTACTGGGCGTAGGCGGGAGAGAGCTGCGGGGCCTCACCGGTGTTGATCTTGTTGAAGGCGTTGACGCTCGTCGCGTAGAGGACCAGATAGATCGTGAGGGTGCCTCCGCTCGCGGCGACCACGTCCGAGGTGAGGTTCACCCAGTAGGCGGTCGCGGTGGCCGTGTTCGAGTTACCGCTCTCGAGCCAGGAGGGCAGGATGTTCCCGTTGCTATCCTGCCAATTGGCGTTCGACAGCGTCGAGGAGAAGTGGGAGGAGCCCAGCGTGTTCGGGCTGATCGTGATCAAGTCCTGGAAGTCGAGGGGAGTGGAGGTGGTCTGGATATTCGTCAAGGTGGTCGGAACGAAGGCAACCGGGGCATTCGCGCCGACGGAGGCAAACCCATTGTTCGAGGCGATGGGGCCGGGCTGAGCGGAGGTCGGTTCCGCGTCCGCGGCCACCGAAGGTGAAGTGGGGGAGATCACGGGAGAAATGGATGAACTTTCAGGCGCTTGCGAAGGCGACGGGCTCGGACCCACGACTTCCGAGGATCCGAACACACTCACGGTCCCGGTGTCGGCGGTCACCTGGCTCGAGGTCGACCCCTGCCCGGCGGCGGAGGGGGAGATCGCACCGGTGTCCGACGTAGTGCTGACGGGCGCGGTCGGCGAAGCGAAGACCGCCGTGGGCGCGATCATCAGAGCGGCGATCAGCGTGGCACAAGCCACAAGCAGGAGTGACCGAGGCTTCATGGTGGGTCCTACTCTCGCTCGAACGCCGAACTGAAGGCGCGCAGGTGTGGGGGTTGCTGCTCGTCCATCGGTCCGGTTTTTGAGTAGAAATCAGGGCGACTTTCCAATCGTCCGACCGCCACTTTCCAAGGCTCCGACCTCTGAAAGTGGTATTTACAAGTTAGCGTAAGATTCCGTCAGAGAAGCATGCGACGCCACAACACGCGTCGTGGGGGCTCGCGACCGCGCTAATTTCGACGACCCGGTCCGGCCACGTATCGGGACCGTCGGACCGGGCGGCTCTCGCGCTCCGCCCGAGCGCGCCTCTGCGCGCGCGAGCCGAGTCGGTTCCGATGCGAACCCGCGGGGGTGGCGGGACGACAGAACGTTCAATTGGTCGGCGGTGGTGCTACGCCGGGGGAGCTCCTTGCGTCTCATTCGCCAAAACCACCACACCGGCGAGATCCGGCTGCGCCTCGAAACGCCGAGCGACCTCTGGCGGCTCGCGCGCATCGTGCGCGTCGGTGATCGAGTGGGTGCGTCGACAACGCGTCGCGACCCCGAGGCGCCCGCCGATGTCGCGGCGGCCGACCGCGCGCGCCGGCGGGTGTGGCTGACCGTCGCCGCCGACGCGGTCGAGTTCCACGACTTCAGCCAACACGTTCGGGTCTCGGGGCCGATCGTCGAGGGTCCCTTCGATCAGGGGCGGAGCCACACCCTCGATGTCGACGTCGGCGACGAGGTCACCGTAACGAAGGACGAGCTCTCCTCGGGGGAGCGCGCGATCCTGGAAGAGGGGATCCATCACCGGGGGGACTCCAGCATCCTGATCGCATCCGTCGACTGGGGAGAGTCTTCCCTAGTGCGGGTCCGCGGGCGCGCGGTCGAGCCGGTGGTCGACCTGCGCCGAACGCTCGCCGGCAAGCAGTTCGCGGTCGCGCAGGCGAACAAGGACCGGGAGTCCTACGTCTCCGAGCTCGCGCAGCTCGTCGTGCGCGAGGGCCAAAGCGCGAACGTCATCGCGATCGCCGGCCCCGGATTCCTCAAAGAGGAACTGACCCGACGCCTCGGTGAGATCGACGCGTCGATCCGGGCGAAGATCCGGGTGTACTCGACCGCGGAATCGGGGCGCGCCGGGGTCGACGAGCTGTTGCGCTCGGGCCGAGCGTCCGATGCGCTGGTCGGTGCGGTCGCCGCCGAAGAAGCGACGCTCGTCGAGGAGCTCGTGCGGGGGCTCGCGAGCGGCACGCGCGCGGCCGTCGGTCCGGCCGAGGTACAGGCGGCGGTCGAGGGGGGCGCGGTCGCGACGCTGCTCGCGCTCGAGTCCGAGCTTCCGCGGCCCGAGGTCGCGGACCTTCTCGATCGAGCGCGCGCGGCGCAGGCGCGCATCTTCGTCGTCCGCGAGAGCGAAGGCGCGGGGCACCGGCTCCGATCGCTCGGGGGCGTAGCGGCGATCTTACGGTTCGATTGGACCGACCCCGCGGGTCCTAGGGGATCGCCTGGACGGCCTCGCGAAGGTCCTCGAAGCGCCGCTTGAGGTCCTTGAGGGCCCACCGCAGGGCCTCTCGGGTGCTGAGCGAACCGTCGGTCTCGAACTCGAGCAGGAACTTCGCGTCGTCCGGCTGGACGTGGATCGACCCGTGCTCGCAGGCTTTCTCGCACGCCCAGCACAGGATGCACTTCGACTCATCGGTGACGCTCAGTTTCCCGTCGGCGTAGGGGAGGATGTTCACGGGGCACGACGCGCTCACCCGCTTCAAGCAGGCGTCGGTGCACCCCGACTTCTTCGCGATCTTGACGTGAGGGTATGGGCTCATCCCGACCGCGTGCGCGACCTGCCATTTCGCGTGGTCCCGGCCGCTCCCGACGACCGCGGTCGCATAGGCGAGGAGCGCCTGGCGGGCGCCGAGGCGCACGATCGGCACCTCCGGTTCGAGCACCGCGAGGGTCGGGTCCCCGAGGGGGATGAGATCCTTCGCGTACACCGTGCACGGACCCTTGCGATCGATCGAGTACATGACCTGGCAGTTGGGGCATCCCGCGCCCGCGCACGTGCACTCCTCCTTCCGGCGGAACTGGCCCAGGTCCGTCGGGAGCGGCAAGAGGCCGAGGCGCAGGGAGACCGCCTCATCGAACATGCTCGTCGAGGAATCGTAGTCTTTGCCCGTCGCCTCGTCGCGGATCGGACCGAGATGGAACTCGACGTCCTCGATGGCGAGTTTCGGGACGTCGGCGATGAGCGTTCTTCGGACCGCGTTCACTCGTGAGGCGCTCGCATCGTCGATCTCGAGCACCGCGCGTCGCGGCTTGAGCTCCTGAATGGAGACCTGCATCGAACGCTCCCTACACCCGCCGTCCGCGGCGGCCGCCTTTCGGCTTCGTTCCGTCGTGCGGCACGGGAGTGACATCCTCGATGCGGTGGATCTTGACGCCCGCGCGAGCGAGCGCGCGGATGGCGGCCTGGGCGCCCGGTCCCGGAGAGCGCGAGCGATTGCCCCCCGGCGCGCGGACGCGCACGTGGAGCGTGTCGTACCCCTTCTCCTTGATCGCCGCAGCGACCTGGTCGGCGGCCTTCATCGCGGCGTAGGGGCTCGACTCGTCCCGCGCGGCCTTGACGACCATGCCGCCCGTCGCCTTCGCGAGGGTCTCGGCGCCGGTGACGTCGGTGACCGTGATGTGGATGTTGTTGTAGCTCGCGTAGATGTGCGCGATCCCGATCTTCACCATAGCTCCTTACGTCCCTCCCTCGGTAGGCGCCAAAGGCGCGTCGCGAGCGGCGTCGCGCGCCGCCTGGCGCTCGCGCATCGCGACTCGCACCGGGTGATCGTCCGAAAGAAGAGGGCTCGAGGGGGCGTAGGCGATCCCCATCTCTTCCGAGGAACGCACGAGATATCCCGGCCGGGTGACCTTGTGCTCGCCGATCGAGAGGTGACCGTGCACGATGATCTGGCGGGCTCCGTTGGGCGTGGGCCCGAGTCCCTTGGTGAATACGATCCACTCGAGCCGCCGACGCAGAAGATCCTCGGTCGTCAACGCGAGCACATCATCGAGCGTCGGGAAACCGACCGGCAGGACGCCGAGACGTCCGAGGCGCCCGAGGAGCTGACCGGTCTCGCGTTGGGCTTGAGGCTCATCGGCACGCAAGCGCGCCTGAAGGTCGCGCGCCTGGCGGCGAATGCGGCGCAGGATCGACTGCGCCTTCCACAGTTCGCGCTTGTTCTTGAGACCGTACTTGGCGAGGAGCTTGCGCTCCTCCTCCATGCGCGTTGCCTCCCAGGGGTGCTTCGGAGTATCGTAGGTCCGACGGAAGAACTTCGGGTCGCCCATCGCTATCTCACGTCCCCTTCTTCGCCGCCGGTGCGGTCGCTTTCGCCGCGGGAGCCGCTGCCTTCGCCGTCGCGGGAGCTGCCGCCTTCCCCGCGGCCGGTGGGGCCTTGGTCCCGCCGGTTGCCGGAGCGGTCGGGGGAGTTGCCGCGGGCGGTGACTCTTCCCGCGACTTGCCCTGCGCCGCCTCCTTGGCGGCCTTCTTGAGCACGCCGGCGGCCATTCCCGTGCGACCGTTCGAGCGGGTCCGCTGACCGCGGACCTTCTGCCCGCGTTCGTGCCGTACTCCGCGGTACGATCGGATCATCTTCATCTGGTTGATCGAGTCGCGACGCGAGGTCTCGAGCTCGGGGCCGATGTGGTGGTACAACTCGCCCGAGACGTAGTCGCGCGGTACGTTGATCATCCACGGCGGAATTCGCTTCGAAAGATCGTTGAGGGTCGCCTCGAGCTGATCGACCGTCGGTTCGGGGAGGTCTCCGATGAGCGCGTGCGCGTCGACCCCGGTCATCTGGCAGGTCGCCTCCGCGATCCGCAGACCGACGCCGCGCACTCCGGTGAGCGCGAGGCCGGTGCGCCGACGACCATCGAGATCCGTGTTGGCGACGCGAACGATGTAGCGGAAGTTCGGATTGTCGGAGACGGGCTTCTGGGGCTTCCCTTCGCCCGGCCCTGACTTCTTCGACTTGCTCTTGCCGTCTTTCTCCTTCCCGCCGTCCCGGCCCTTGGACGGCTTGTCCTTCTTGGGAGACTTCTCGGAGGTCGGTGGCTCGGAGGCCGGCGCTGCGGCAGCGGGCGCAGCAACCTCCTCTTTCGGGTTCTTCGGCGCGGACCTCACCTTCCGTGAACGCCCTGCGGTCGCACGGGCGGCGAAGACCCCCCGCGCTCGAGAGCGGGGCCGCCGAAAAGGCCCTTCCTTTTAAGCGCTTCGGGAGGAAAACTTCCTGCGACGCGCCGGATCACCGCGCGGCCGAGCTCTCCCCACGGTTATGGGTTCCGAGCGCTCGTCGCGCCCGGGATCATGGGCGCGGAGGTCGAGCTCTCGGTCATCCTGCCGACCTTCAACGAACGCGAGAGCCTTCCCCGGCTCGACGCCGAGTTGCAGAGCGCCGTCGAAGGTCTCTCCGCCGAGATCGTGGTCGTCGATGATGGGTCTCCCGATGGCACCGCGGCCTGGGCTCGCGGGGCGCCGGGCCCGGTCCCGCATCTTGTCATCGAACGGGCCGGCAAGATGGGCCTCGCGAGCGCGGTCGTGGCGGGGGCGACGGCGTCGAGGGGCCGTTTCCTCGTGGTCATGGACGCCGACGGGAGCCACCCACCCTCCGCGATCGGGCCGATGGTCGGCGCCCTGCGGGACGACGGGGCGGAGTTCGCCCTGGGGAGTCGGTGGATGCGAGGTGGCTCTTCGCCGGGGCTCGAGGGCTCGCGTCGATTGCTCTCGGCGGGGGCGGCGTTGCTCGCTCGCCCGCTGGTGCGCGTGAGCGACCCGATGAGCGGACTTTTCGCCGTGCGCCGGGAGGTCTTCTTCCGCGCCGCGCTCGCCCCGAGGGGGTTCAAGATCGGGCTCGAGGTCCTCGTGCGGTGCCGGCCGTTTCCGGTCGCCGAGATTCCGATCACCTTCCGAGACCGGTTCGCCGGTGAGAGCAAGCTCGGGCGCGGGGAGATCCGCCGGTACGTCGAACAGCTCGCGACGCTCTACCGCGATCGGCTCTCGACCGACCGGCGCGCCTCGAGCACTCGGTAGCCCGAGCCGCGCGCGAGCACGCGGACCGCGCCGGGCCAGCTCCGCTCGAGGCGTTCCTGATAGAACCGGATCCCCTGACTGCCCTTGCCGACGACGACGAGGCGGCCGTCCGGGGTCAGGTGGTCCGGGGCCGCGTCCAGGATCTCCTCGATGAGCTCGCGCCCGGCGCGGTACGGAGGATTCGTTGCGATCAGGTCGAACCGCTCGCCGGCGACCGGCCCGTACGTCGGCCCGACGCGGACCTCCGCGTTGTCGATCCGATTGTGCTCGAGGTTGCGCCGAGCCAGATAGGCGGCCCGCCGATTCACGTCGGTGAGCACCACGTGGCCCTCGGGAGTCGATTTCGCGGCCGCGATCCCGATGGGGCCCCAACCGCAACCGAGGTCGAGGATGCGCTGCGCCGGGGCGAATTCGGTGCTCTCGATGAGGAGTTCGGTGCCGCGGTCGAGACCGGAGCTCGCGAAGATCCCCCGGTCGACGACGAGCTCGAGCATCTCGCCGCGGAAGAGGAATCGCAGGCGCGAGCGGGACGACGGCGAGCGGGGTCGCTCGGTGAAGTAGGTCTCCGCGGCCGGCGGGTCGTCCGGTCCCTCGTCGCGCACCGCCTCAGTTCCTCCGGCCGAAGAGCGAGCCGCGACGGGCGGCGCTCTCGCCTCCGAGCGCCTCCTCGACGAGCTCCCTTTGGCGCGAGTTGAGCGCGCGGGGGATCTCGATGTGCGCGGTGACGAAGAGATCTCCCGGGCTTCCCCCCCCGAAGCGTGGTACCCCCTCCCCCTTCACCCGGAACTCGCGATCTGGTTGAGTTCCCGCAGGGATCTTGACCAATGCCTCTCCGGCCAACGTTCGGACCGGGACCTCTCCGCCGAGGAGCGCGGTGGCGAGAGGGATCACGGTCTCCGAGTAGAGGTTAGGGCCTTCGCGCCGGAACCCCGGGGTCTCCTCGATCTCCACGCGGACGTAGAGGTCTCCCGTGGGCCCGCCGTTCGGCGACGCGACCCCTTGACCGGCGAGGCGCAGGCGAGTTCCGTTGTCGACCCCGGCCGGGATCTGGACCTCGATGCGGCGCATGCTCTCGGTCTGTCCGCGGCCTTTGCACGTCTTGCAACGCTCGCGGATGCGACGACCCGAGCCGCGGCAGACCGGACATACGCCGACGGTCACGAACTGACTGCGACCCTGTCGAAGGACCTGCTGGACCTGCCCGCGTCCGTGGCACTGCGCGCACGTCTCGAACGCGGTGCCTCCACGGGCCCCGGTCCCCTTGCAGTCGGGGCAGGGGGCGGCGTGCGGGACGCTGAGCACGGATTGCGCACCCGTCCGGACGACCTTCAACGGGAGGCGGATGGCGACCTCCACGTGGCGCCCGGGCATCACGCCCCCTCCGCCGAAGACCTGCGCGTTGCCGAGCAGGTTCCCGAAGAGCTGCTGGAAGATCGGCGAGGAGCCGAGCAGGTCCTCGAGATCTCCTTGGTGCGTGAAGTTCTGCCACGTGAACCCTTGCGGCCCGAAGTCGCTCTCGGCCGCCGAGAACCCCGCCTCGTCGTACCGACGGCGCCGCTCGGGGTCGGCGAGCACCTCGTAGGCCTCGCTCAGCTCCTTGAACTTCTCTTCGGCCGCCTTGGGGTTGTCCCGGTTCATGTCGGGATGGTGCTCGCGCGCGAGGCGGCGATACGCCTGCTTGACCTCGTCCGGGCTCGCGCTCTTCGCTACCCCGAGGACCTCGTAGAAATCACGACGCGCCATGGATCCCCCGGCCCGGCCTCTCCGAGCACGGATCGGAGAGCGAGTCGGCCGGCGTATTTACCGTTAGAGCGATGGGCGCAACGTCGTCGTCGGGAGAGGATCGGCGCGGGGGGGGTGCGTCGCTCTAGCGCGCAGTAGGAGGTTTGCGTCAGCGATTAAATATCGGCTCCTCGGCTCGCCGATGCGAAGGCGTTGGGGGTGCAACGAGTGGACCTGCGGAGCGCGCGAGCCGGAGCGTTAGCGCTCGCCATCGTCCTGGTCGCGTCGATCGGCGCGGTCGTGATCGTCGGCGGATCGGCCCCCCTGCCCGCGGCGCTCACCCCTTCGCCGGTCCGGGCACTGGGTTCCTTGGGCGACTCCGCCCACAACTACAGCGTGAGCTTCGAGGAGACCGGATTGCCGGCGGGCACCTGGTGGAGCGTGACGTTCGACGGACGGACCTATACAACTCCGGGGAACCCGACGATCTCGTTCTCGGCCGCCAACGGGAGCTATCCGTTCAGCGACAGCGCGCCCGGATACAACGCGACCCCCGCGCACGGCGTCGTGGTCGTCAACGGCACCCCCCTGACCGTCGCGATCTCCTTCTCGAACCGGACGGTCGCGTACTCGGTCACCTTCACGGAATCGGGCCTACCCTCCGGGACCGATTGGAACATCTCGCTCAACGGCACGCTCGCGCACTCAAGTTCGCCCACGATCACCTTCGTCGAACCGAATGGGACCTATGACTACACCGTGGGCGCCGTGGCGGGGTACACGACGAACTACACGGGAAACGTCACGGTGAACGGAGCCGCGGTCCAACGGACCGTCGTCTACGCCGAGTCGGTCTACCTCGTCGGGTTCGAAGCCCGCGGGCTGCCCGACGGAGTCTACTGGTCGATCATGATCGCGAACTCGACCGTCTCCTCGATGACCCCGATGATCTCCGACGAGCTGCCGAACGGCAGCTACAACTTCTCCGTACGGGCCGCGGATGGGTATGCGACCGCCACTCCCGGGACGCTCGAGGTCGACGCGCAGCCGTTGACCGTCGGGGTCAACTTCAGCCAAACGACCTACGCCGTTACCTTCTCCGAGGTCGGTCTACCGGTCGGGACCAACTGGCAGGTCGATTTCGCAGGGAACCAGAGCGCCTCGAGCAACGCGACGATCGCCTTCCAGGTCCCGAACGGAACCTACCGCGCAACGTTCAGCGCGGGCGCCGACTACTCCGTCTCCCCGTCGCAGATGGAACTCAACGTCTCGGGAGCCGCGACCGGGGGCCAAATCCGCTTCACCCCGATCCCGTTCAGCGTCGAATTCACCGAGACCGGTCTCCCGGGCGGGAACTGGTCGGTCGCTCTAAGCACCTCCACCGGTAGCAGCCCGGCCGGAAGCTCGATCTCCTTCGAGGTTCCCGACGGCTCGTACTCGTACCGGGTCGCTCCGATCCCCGGTTTCACGAGCGCGTCGACCGGGATGGTCGACGTGGAAGGGGCGAATCAGACGGTCGCCGTTGTCTTTGCGGCTGTCGACTACGTCGTATCGCTCCGTGCGAGCGACCTACCGGCCGGCACGCCCTGGTCCGCGAACATCGCACCGGAGAGCTACAATACGACCGGCTCGACGATCACATTCTCCCTGCCGAACGGGAGCTACGCCTTCTCGACGCTCTCGCTGAACTTCTCCTGGCAGACCCTCGACCCCTTCGACAACGTCACCGTCGAAGGGGCGAACGTGGTGCTGACCATCCCGTTCGCTTACGCCTACCCCGCCAGTTTCGTCGCGACCGGGCTCCCGTCGGGAGCCACCTGGACCGTGAACGTGACGGGGAGCGCGACGGGCTCCAGCGCGGTGCGCGCGCTCTCCGCGTCCTCGACCGCGGTCCGATACTCCTACACGAGCGCGATCGACCAGCTCGTCGTGCCGCTGCCGAACGGGACGTACACGTACACGGTCTCGTCGTCCTCCCCGCAGTGGACGCCGCGGGCCAGCGGCACTTCTCTGGTCGTCGATGGGGCCTCCCCGCCACCGCAGTCCGTGGCATCTACGGGCGCCGTAGGGCCGACGTCGAATGGGTCCTCGGACCTGTTGATCGAGATCCTTGCCGTTGTGGTGGCCGCCGTGGTGATCTCGGTCGGAGCGGTCTCCTATCGCCAGGCAGCGAGGCGACGCTCACCCTCGACGCTGCCCGGGTTCGACGAGCTCTACGGCTCCTATGAGCTCGCGACGGACGTCGATCTCGGCGGCGGGCTTGCGAGCGGGGACCCGCTGGACGATATATTCTAGTGGGAGATGGTTCGTAGCGACTTGCCGGAAGGGCGAGCGGGGGCGGTGAGAGCACGGTCGGGTCACTTCGGTGCCGTTCGGGCATCCACCCGGGCGGGAAATCTCCGAGTGCTCCCGGACCGTCGTCCCATGCACGGATAGCCGCGGACCATCCATGCGCGCCTTAACGCGGATGCAAGCGAGCGTGATCGACTCGATCCTCTCCGAGGAGGATGGGACCCAGCGCGAACGGATTCGCAAGAGCGGCCTCGCCCCCCGGACCTACCAGGTCGCCCGGAACCGTGCGCTCGAGGCGCAGTGGGTCGCGGAGCGGCTCGTTCCGGACCCGGTCGTCTTTGCTCGGCCCCGCGCAACGGTGGCCATGGCCCACCTCGCGACGAGCGGCGATCTCGCGGCCGGAGCTCGGTGGGCCGCGATGCCAGGGGCTTCGGTCGTCTGGGCGACCCCCCGCTCCCTCTTCGGCGTCTTCTTCGACGCGGACGGCGAGGATCGGCCGGCGATCGTGAAGGAGCTCGCCCGTACGTCGACGTACTCGAAGTCCTACTCCCTGGCGCTCGATCTGCGTCGACCATCGCTTCCGGTCTACTTCGACTTCGAGGCGGAGTGGGCTCAGGTCGCGGGGATCCCCGGGGTCTCGGCCTACCCGCGACCGTTCCCGCGTCGTCACCGAGTTGGTGGTCGCACGCCGCCGCCACCCTCGGACCGATGGCGACGCGCAGTCGAGGAGGTCGTCCGCAACGACGCGATCGCCCCTCCCGCGGGAGCCGAACGAGAGACCGGTTGGAGCCTGCGGGCCTCGGAGGCTCGAGCCCTCGCGAGCGGTTGGGTCGACCGTCGGTCATTCCTCAGCCCGGCCCGCCTACCGCCCTACGACGGGTGGGAGCTTCAGCAAGTCGTCTTCGTGACCGGGCGACTGCGCCGGGACCGCCGCCCCGAGATCCTGCTGCGCACGCTCGTCGTCGCGGGGCATGTGCATCCGTTCCTCTTCGCGACCAACGGGACCGAGCTCATGCTCGCGACGTTGAGCCCGCCACCGTCCCCGAACTTTTCAACGCCGCCGCGCCTCATATCGGTCGGCGCGACGCTCGACCGGTACCTGGAAGGGATCGAAGTCGTCCGCGAGACGATCAGCGATCTCGATGCCCTCGTGAACCATCGCTACGAGCGGATCCTCGGGATCGGGCTCCCCGGCGGGGAGGCATCGACGCCCGCCCTCGGGACCGACGCGACGGTCGCCGCCCCCCCACCGCGCTGAGCGTCCCCCGTGCGCCAGAACCGACCCCGAGGCGCAGGGCGGCGCTCCCTAGCCCGATTGCGATCTCCACCAGCCCGAAGCTCGAATCGACGAGGCCCAAGCGACCGGCCCCGAGCCGCTCGTAGCTTGTGGAGCGGGCGAGGTCGACCGGTTCGCGGCCCGCCCAGTGCAATCGGAACGAGCGGGTGCTCGGGGAGAGCGCCTCCGTGTCGAGGTTGGTGATCAGGTTGCCGAATCGATCGGCATGGAGGACCTCGATCGCCCAACCGCTTGCGTTCGGCCGGGCGCGCGAAACGCGCCGGCGGTGAAGTAGATGGGGCACCCCGAGCGT
>JBOGRR010000025.1:0-14957 GCA_050749765.1 Thermoplasmata archaeon
TCTCATGGTCGGGGGACCCGAGGGTCGGGGCGTATATGACGGCCTGTGGGCTCCCGTCGTCGGGATGACCGACGAGCCGCGGTGGATCGTGGACGAGATGCTCGGGCGGCTCGCGCGATACCTTCGGTTCCTCGGATACGACACGGAGTACGCGACCGGACGTGCGGACGAGGAGATCTCGGCGATCGCGCACGCGCAAGGGCGCACTCTGCTGACGCGCGACCGGCTCCTCGGTCGTCAGGTCCCCGGCGCGATCGCCCTTGCCTCCGATCGCCTTGGTCCGCAGCTCCTCGAGCTGCGACGCGCGCTCCCTCACCTCCGCACGACCGTGAGCTTCGAGCGATGTACCCGATGCAACGGACGGCTCTCGCCCGTCGACCCAGCCGAACCCACGGTCGGGGTTGTGCTCGGGTTCGTCCCCCCTTCCCCGGTCTACCAGTGCGAGCGATGCGCCCATCTGTACTGGGAAGGGAGCCACACCGCGGGCATCCGCAACTTCTTGCGGGCGACGTTTTCTGGCTGAGGGCCGATGCGCGTCGAGGTCGAGCTCTCCGGCGAGGCCCCTCCGCTCGCTAGGGCCGAGCTCGAGGCGGTGGTCGCTGCGCTCGGCGGGACGATCCCGGACCGCCCCGCGACGCCGCTGGAGTCGCCTACCCTCGTCGACCTCCCCGACGAGCGCGCGGTGCTCGAGATGATGCGACGTCTGTCGCTCGCGCGCCGATGTTTCCGACCCCTCGGAACCCTATCCGAGATCGACGCAACGCTGGAGGCCGCCGCCCGCGGTGGGGTCGGGGCGGCCTTCCGCGTCCGAGGTCACCCTACCGGGGGCGACGTCAACCCGGCGATTCGGTCCCTCGCCCGGCGGTGGACCTCCGCCGGCGGGAAGATCGATCTAGAGGAGCCTAGCCTCCGCTACTGGATCGACACGGAGCCGTCCGGCCACGAGCGCCTCCTGGTGGAGCTCGGCACGGTCGACCGACGCGCGGTCGCCGCGCGGAGGATCTCGAGATTGCCGTTCCGTCGCCCGGTGGGGCTCGATCCGCGGCTCGCCCGCGCCGCGGCGAACCTCGCCGGGGCGGCCCCCGGTCGTTCGATCGTCGATCCGTTCGTCGGAACCGGCGCGCTCGTCGCGGAGGCCGCGCTCCTCGGGGCGAGCGTCGTCGGGATCGACCGGGACCCCGAGATGATCCGGGGCGCCGCTCGCAACCTCGAGCATGTGGGGCGTTCGGCGGAGCGCTTGGTCGCCGGGGATGCGGAGGCCGTCGCGCAGGAATTTCGGGACCGAACGTTCGACGCCCTGCTTACCGACGTTCCCTACGGACGATCGTCGGGGACTGGCGGAGAGGAGATCGAGCGTCTTCTGGCGCGCGCACTCCCCCCGTGGGCCGACCTCGTTCGGCCCGGCGGACGCGTTGTCATCGTGTGTGCCGGCGGCCCGGATCCGATCGCGGAGCCGTGGCGGCGGCTCACCTCGATCCCGGTTCGGCAGCACCGCAGCCTGACCCGAGAGTTTCGGGTCTACGAAAACGGCTCTACGGGGAGATGATCGCGGGGAAGGCGATCGAGGCCGGCCCGCTGGACGGCGCCGGACAGACCTCCGACACCGAGAGGGCGATCGAGACCGAGTAGGCATAGACGACGTTGAGGTAGGTGATCGAGATCGGCAGGGTCGCGAGACCGTTGAGGGTGATGTACCCGGATGCTCCGGCGACGCTCGCGTTCGCGGAGTTCGAGACCGTGTAGGTCACGTTCTCGATCACGAACGTCCAATTCGACGTCGACGCCCAACGTTCGAGCGCCGTCGAGTTCAGCGGAGAGGACCCGTTCGCTAGCACGACGCTCATCACGGAGGCGAACAGGACGAGCCCGTGGGGCACCGGGTCGGCGTTGGTGACATTCACTGAGAGGTTGCCCGCGACCGCGTAGCCGGGGGGCGGAGCGAGGCTGTGGGCCGCGATCGCGGCGGGGTTGAGCTGACCGGTCTGTTCCGCCACCGGGACGAGGGTGAAGCCGACGAGCAGGATCGCGACCACCCCGAGGGCGATCAGGATCCTCCGCCAGCCGAGCGGGCTCACGTCGTTGAGCGGTGCGGGATGCCGCAACCCTAGGAAGATGACGAGGAAAGCGAAGACCAGCCAGCCGAAGTAGAAGAACAACCCGATGACCAGCAAGAAGATCGCGACGGCGTAGCTGAAGTAACGGGTCGAGTCGCGGAACAGCGCGCGCCAGACGTGCCCCCCATCGAGTTGCCCCGCTGGCAAGAGGTTGATGGAGGTGACGAAGATCCCCACCCAGCCCGCGAGAGCCAGGGGGTGGAGACTAAGGACCCCGGATGGGAACAGGGCGTCGAAGGCGTACCAGATCGCGGGAACTCCGATGATGAGGTTCGAGTAGTCCGTTCCGAGGAACGACGGCCCGCACGCCGCTAGCGAAGGGAGCGGCCCGCTCACACTGAGGAACATGCCGGCGAGCGTCACGGGAACGGCGATCGCGAAGCCGGCGATCGGACCCGCGGCCCCGATGTCGAAGAGGGCTTTCCGGTCGGTGAACGGCTGCCGGATGCTGATGAATGCTCCGAGCGTCCCAAAGAGGAACGGGGGCGGGATCGGCATGAAGTACGGGAGCGACGCGTCGAGACGGTAGCGTCGAGCGACGACGTAGTGAGCGAGCTCGTGGGCCCCGAGCATCCCCATGAGCGGCAGCGCGAAGAAGAGGGCGCCAAAGAGCACGTCGTTCGAGGTGAGGCTCGGATCTCCCGCGAACGCGGCCCAGATGAGGGCTCCGGTGAAGACGGTCGAGACGATCGTGGCCGCGAGCAGTGCGAGATTGACCGCGATGCGCGAGGGGCCCAACACGGGGCGATGCCCGACCTCGATCAGATACTCGCCGGTCTCGCGTCGGATCGACGGGACGTAGAGCACTTTCCACAGCTCGTCGGCCAACGCCCGAAAGTTCGATTCGAGCGTCGCCGGATCGGCGTGGACCGTGAAGACGACCGATTGCGGACCGACCCGTGTCTCGTAGACGGGGAAGTAGCGCGTGACCCGCGCGCGCAGCCGATCGAGCTCCGAGCCGGGCGGTACCGCCGGGCCGCTCGTGAGCGGCGTGCCCATAGCTCAATCCTCGGAAGCGCCCGCGGACTTGCGCAACTTCTTCGCCCGTTCTTTCGCGGAGTATCCCGTCGCGCGTTCCAGAAAGAGGTTGTACCTACGCACGGTCTCGGCCGCGATCTCTACGTCCACCTTCGGGTCCATGGTGAGATCGATCTCGAGCTCGCGACCTCGGGACCGCACCGAGATCGCCCGGATCGCACCGAAGTGAGCCACCACCGCATCGCCATCGCGTTTCGCGCTCCCGAACGCCTCCTGGGCGATCGGCGCTAAGGCGGCCGGCTCGAGGTTCCGACGGTGACTCGTCCGAACCGGGTACAGCTGCACTTCGAACGTCCGACGGGCGGGCTCGATAAAAGGCTAGCGCGGAGCGCCGCGCATCGAGGGCCGGTCAGACCGTCTCGACCTCGAACCGGACCCCGTAGCCCCGAAGCCGGCGGGTGAGCTCATCGGAGAGATCGAGGACCTGCTCGGCGGAGGCGGGGCCCTTCCAGTCGTAGACGAAGTCGTAGTTTCCCTGGGTGGGCAGAAAACCGATCGTTTGGAGTCGGTCCGCGACCTCGGACGGAGTCGCCCCTTCGCTATCGAAGGTCACTCGAAGATAGGTCTCCATCGTTCCGGGTTATCTCCGCGGACGACTAAGGCTTTCCGGACGATCGACCGGCCAGAGCCTCTGGACGATCTCCGCCGGGGCGGCGGAGCTGAGAATCGGCTTCGGGGCCCGTCGAAGAGCGGGGGAGCGAATGGTGATCCGGGGCGGTCGGTGGCGGTCCGCCCGACGCACGCTCACCTCGAGATCGAAGGCGGAGGGTCCCCCGGCGGCCCGCACGAACCTCCCGCGAGGGAAGACGGTCCGCAGCGCGGCCCGCCACTCCGAGAGCGAGCCGCCTCGCGGTATGTTGAGCCGGATCCGAATCGGTGCGAGGCGCCGTCCATTTCGATCGATCGTGCCCGCTCGTATCCGTCGGGAGCTCACCGGCCGGAGGTCATCGGCCTGCACCGTCGGCGCGCACACGATGCGCAGCGGTCGTAGCCCTCGGCGCTTCCGCTCGGCATTGACCCGCTGTCCGCCGGCCAGCGTCTCGCCCGAGACGATCAGCACATCGAATCCGGGCTCGATCGATCGGCCGAAGCCGTTGGCGAGCGGTACGACCTTCCACCGGGCCGACGGGAATTCGGTTCGCAGCCACCGAAGGAGGACCCGTCGACGTGTCGCGTAGGACTGGATGCGGTCGCCGGCCGGCTTCGCGTGGGAGGCAAGATAGATGTCCGTCGTCAGGCCGATC
Source organism: Thermoplasmata archaeon (assembly GCA_050749765.1). Taxonomy (GTDB): domain Archaea; phylum Thermoplasmatota; class Thermoplasmata; order Lutacidiplasmatales; family UBA184; genus Lutacidiplasma. Next base: position 4,397 of record JBOGRR010000025.1, read on the forward strand.
GCCACATTCCGGGCCGAAGCGAAGGCCGTGCGCAAAAGAGAACGGTGCCCGACGTGGAGTCGATCGAACGTCCCACCGAGGACGGCCGTGGTGGACCGGCTCATCGCCTTCTCCTGTTTAGCGCAGGATCTCGACCAGGAAGAGGAACGCGAAGACGACGATGAGGATGTAGAGGAGATTGGTCCAGGTACGCTTCGAGCGCAGGGTGTTCTCCCGTTGCTCCTCGCACGCACGGCTGCAGGTGTCTACGTTCGTGGCGCAGACTTTCCCGCAGACCTTACAGTGCCGATGATTTTCAACGTCCATGCCTCAGAGTCCACCCGGGCCGGTCGGTTAACCATTGTTGGCCGAGCCCCCGCCCGGCGGGCCGGAGAGTCCTCCGGCGACAACGGTTATAAAGGGGGCCCGAGTCGGAGCCGCCCGCATGGGCAATATTCGCCAGACCTACATCAAGCGGGTTGCCATCGAGCTCGTGCGCAATTATCCGAATGATTTCACCGGGGACTACGCTCAGAACAAGCGCAAGGTCCTCGAGCTCACGGACCTCGGAGTCACCGTCGAGGGCCACCTTCAGGCCACTCACAAGAAGCTCGCGAACCGAATCGCCGGTTACGCGACCCGCTACATGAAGCGCAAACGCGGCACGTAGTCGCGATCAGTCGAAGATCCCAAACCCTTCTTGAAGGTGGACGACCTCGACCGGGGTCGTGGGCCGTCCGAACAGTAAGCCCCGAGAGTTGGCGCTGAGGCTCGCGCCGACGATCGGGACCCCGAAGTTCGCGGTCGATCGGTGCACCGGTACTCGGAGCAGGCGCTCGAGGACCTGAGCCTCGCTCTCCGTCGCTCGAGGGTGGATCACGACCCCGCGGTTCGTCGCGACGCCGGCCATCCCCACCGTACCGAGTCCAGCGACCGTCCCCCGCTCGACCGGTACGGCGAGTCCGCGGGCGATGACCTCGAGCATCCGGTCCGTGAACTCGGGGTGGACGAGGGCTCCTGAATCGTTCGCCAAGATGTTGTTGCCGAGGGCGTTCAAACGACTCGTGAGCACCGTCACGGCAGCGACGGCGCGCAACGCGATCTCCTCGGCCGGATCGAGCCCCGCCGCAACGAGGGCCCCGTGCGAGTTGAGGGCGATCATCGCGCCCACGACTTCGCTGTCCTGGATCGTGGTCCGCAACGTCGCGGTGCCGAGGATCCGCACGACATCGCGCTCGAGCGAAGCCGGCGTGCTCGGGGGGATGATCGTCAGCTGATCCGAGGCTCGCAGGTAGACCCCCAGGTACGGGCTGCCCGCGAAGAGCGCTCGACCGACCGGCACGCCGCTCGGGCCCCCCTCGCGCCGGTTACGATTCGTCGAGGAGGTCGACCTCGATGAGGCCGTCCTCGAAGCGGATCGCGCGGACTCGGACCTGGCGGGGCACGTGCTGGATCCCGCGCTCCCAGATGTACTCGTTGAGGCGAGGGTCGATCCAGACGTCGGCGAGGCGCCCCTTCATGTGGCGACTCACGAATCGGCGAACGGTCTCCAGCGCATGGCCGGCACGGCGGCGACGGCTCGGAGCGTGCTGGCTCGCCCGCAACGGAACGACGTACTCTCGCTCGAGCTCCTCGATCGCCCGCCCGGTGGTGGTCTTCGCCATATCCGTCGCTCCTCACCTAACGGTGAAGGTGCCCCCGTCTCCAGCTGCGTCGCTTCGGGTGGCGCGTGACGCGTCGGCTCGTGCGTTGCATCACCCACGCGGGCACACGCCGGTTGCTCTTGACCGCGCGGAACAGACGGGTCTTGCGCGCGAGGCTCTTACGACGATTTGCCATGAACGACTCCCGCCTCCCCCTCTACCGACGCGTGATGTGGATCTCGCGCCGCTCGGGCATGATGCGCTCGAGCAGGGCGCGGAGGGTCGCGTCGTCGATCGGCCGGTTCAGTCGGCCGCTCGCCGCGAGAGAAACGACCTGCTGCTCGACCGAAGCGGCGACATCGGGTTTGGCGAGCCGAATGCGACCGAGGCGTTCACGCGCCTCGGGAGTGAGAACGCGCCGGAGGATCTCCTGGCGCTCGGACTCCCGACGATCCATCTCGGCTTGCTGAGCAGCGGCGTACGGGTTGACCGCTGGAGCGGGGGCCGAGCCCTGAAGCTCCTGGATCTTGCGGCGACGGATTTCTGCGAGTTCCGGGTCGTCCTGATATGCCATGGCCGTCAACGTAGGAAGTCCGTCAGAGGTACTTGGCGAGTTCGGGTCGACTCTCGCTGAGCGACTTGAGGGTGTCTCGCGACAGAGTATCGAGGACCTTGAGTCCATCCGAAGTCACTTGACGCCCCTGCGTCTTGTACGGGCGGACCAAGCCCGCGCGCTCGAGCTGCTGAACGATCTCCCGGAGCACGGCCCTCGAACCGCGTCGGGCGTGGTACGGGGCGCTACCTCGGTCGCGCTTCCCGCCATAGTCCGCGCTCAGGCGGGCTACGCCCACGTGACCGTGGAGATAGATCTTGCGAAGCACGGAAGCGCTGCGCAGGTACCACCAATCGGGGTTCGTCGGGGCGCGCTCCTTGTGAACCCCGGTCTTGACAAAGACCGCCCATGTCGGAGGGGTGACCGCTCCACGTCCTTTGAGTTCGGCCGCGAGGCGCGGAAGAAGGGCGGATGCGGGTACGTCCCTGGGGTGGGTCATGAGGCGGCCGCCCACTCGGTCGGCCTATATAAGGGTCCCCGATGGTTCTGAGGAGGAAATCCATCCGGACGATGCCGAACGTCGATCAAGCCGTCGCGACGGTGCTGTTGAGCGCAGGTACATCTTCGAGGTTCGGCGGGGCCCCGAAGGCCCTGCTCCGGGTGGCCGGTCAGCCGGCGGTGCGACGTATGGCGGAGCTCGCGCTCGAGATCGGAGCGACCCCCGTCATCCTCGTGACCCGTCCGGGCTCCGATAAGATCGTGGAGGCGGTCGCCGGGCTCGGCGTGATCCCGGTCGTGGCTTTCGCGGCCGCGACCGGACGTACGGCGTCGATTCAAGCCGGGGTCGCAGCGCTCCCGCGGGCGGTCGACGTGCTCTTGTGGCCGGTCGACCACTCCTTCGTACGTCGAAGGACGCTCGAGCGGTTGATCCTGGCGCGCCAGCGCGAACTCCTGGGCCGGTGGTTCGTTCCGACGTTCGGAGGACGTGGAGGACACCCCGTCCTCTTCTCGGCCAGCGTGCGGGCGGGGCTGGGCGAGCTCGGGGCGGACCAGCCGCTCCGAGCGCTCCAGAGGAGGTCGGAGATCGACGTCGTGCGCGTGCCGGTGAACGACCCGGCCGTGGCCCAGCCGATAGATACTCCTGAGGCGTATCGTATCGCGGTGGCGCAGGAGAGAGTATGGATCGAAAGCTGACGCGCGAAGCACTCCGACTGCTCGAAGCGCATCAGCCATTCGCGCGAGCGACCGTAGTGAAAGTCGTCGGTTCTGCACCGGGAAAGATGGGGGCCTCGATGATCGTTCGATTCGACGGGTCGACCCTGGGAACGGTAGGAGGCGCGGCGCTCGAGGAGCGCGTGAAGGCTCTTGGCCAGGCGGCGATCGAGCGGGGCGCAGGAGACCTCTATCACTTCGATCTCGCCGCGTGGAGACCGGGGGGCCTTCCGAGCCTCTGCGGGGGCTCCGTAGACATCGCCGTCGAGTTCCAACCGGCTCGGCCGAACCTCCTGTTGTGGGGAGGGGGCCACGTGGCCGAGGCCCTCGCGCGGTTACTCCCTGACCTCGACTATACGTTCAGCGTGGCCGACGACCGCGCCGATTGGGCGTCGCGCGAGCGATTTCCGATGGCCGAACGTTGCGCGACCGTCGAGCCCGCTCGCCTCTGGGACGCCTTCGAACCCACCGAGTTCACTCACCTCTACCTCCTCGGGTACGACGCCTTGAAGGACCTTGAGGCGCTTCGAGTATCCCTTGAGCGATTCCCTGGGGTGATCGGGCTGATCGCGAGCGCGGCGAAGCGCGAGCACCTCTACGCGAATCTCCGAACGACCGGGGTCACGCGTGCGACGCTCCGTCGCATCCGCTCTCCCATCGGGCTCGATATCAGGGCCGAATCTCCGGGCGAGATCGCGGTGAGCGTCGTCGCCGAGATCGTTCGCGAGCAGCACCCGGTGCGCTCACATACTCCACGACGTCATGCACATCCCGTGAGGTCTAAGGACGATGTCTTCGCCCGCACCGCTTAAGCTTACGATCAACGGCCTTCCGGTAGCGACGACCTGCCCACCGGAGCGGATCCTGCTCGATCTGTTGCGCGAGGATATCGGTCTCGTCGGGACGAAGCGAGGATGCGATCTCGGTACGTGCGGCTGCTGCACCGTGCTGATCGACGGACGTCCGACCCTAAGCTGCCTCACCCTCGCTCGACTGGCGGAGGGCCGCTCGATCACAACGATCGAGGGGATCGCTCCCCCCGGTGGCCTCACTCCGCTCCAACGCGCGTTCGTGGAACGCGGCGCGACCCAGTGTGGATTCTGCACACCGGGCTTCCTCATGACCGGGACGGCGCTCCTGCGCGATCACCCGCACCCTTCACGGGAGGAGATCGTTCGCGCGATCAGCGGTAATTTGTGCCGGTGCACCGGGTATACGAAGATCATCGAAGCGATCGACGTCGCCGCTCATGAGGCACCCTGATGTCGGGCGCTCCGAGCAGCGGCGAGTTGCGGTTGCTCGGGGGGCGGATCCCGTACATCGAGGGACCGCTGAAGGTCACCGGTCGAGCGGAGTATACCGACGATATCCGCCGTCCCGGAATGCTGGTCGGCCGGTTGCTTCGGAGCCCGTGGGCCCACGCCCGCCTCCTGTCCGTCGACCTTACCGCCGCTCGGGCGGTCCCCGGCGTCGTCGGGATCCTCACCGGCGAGAAGTATCCGACGCCGTTCGGTGTCCTCCCGATCACCCACGACGAGACGGCGATCGCAGTCGACAAGGCCCGCTATATCGGCGACATCATCGCGGCCGTCGCCGCGATCGACGAGCGCACCGCCGAAAAGGCCCTCGCGGCGATCCGATTCGAGGTCGAACTCCTCCCGGAGTACTCCGATCCGCGGGTCGGAACCTCGGCGGTGAAGGAGCCGATCCACGCTCGCGGACTCAACGGCAGCAACGTCCAGAAGGAAGTGATCCAACACTTCGGGGACGTCGACGCCGCGTTTGCCCAGGCCGCCCATACCGTGCGCGTGCACGGACGCTTCGCCGGCGTCACGCACGCGTTCACCGAGCCCCTCGTCGCGATCGCGGAAGCGACCCCCGACGGCCGGCTCACCGTCACGAGCGCGACGCAGGTCCCCCACTACCTCCATCGGTCGCTGAGCGAGGTCCTCGGGATCCCGATGCACCGAATCCGCGTCGTCAAGCCGGAGGTCGGCGGCGGGTTCGGCGGGAAATCCGACCCGCTCCCCCATGAGATCGCGTGCGCGGCCCTCGCGATCGAGACCGGCCGCCCGGTGAAGATGCTCCTCGATCGGGAGGAGGTCTTCTACACGAATCACGGGCGCCACCCCACGGACAACGAGGTGCGGATCGCCGTCCGCGCGGACGGTACCCTGCTCGCGTACGATATTTCCGCGATCATCGAGGGTGGGGCGTGGAGCTCGTTCGGCACGGTCACGACCTACTACAACGGCGTACTCGCGATGGGCCCCTACCGGGTGCCGAACTTCCGCTATCACGGCCGTCGCGTCTACACGAACCGCCCGCCGTCCGGCGCCATGCGCGCCCACGGCGGAACGAACATCCGCTACTCGATCGAAGTCGCGCTCGACGAGCTCTCCGAGAAGACCGGCATCGATCCGTTCGACCTACGGGACCGCAACGCCCTGCCTCCGAACTCGACCACGATCAATCAATTTCACATCACATCGACTTCGTTCCGTAAGTGCCTATCGACGGTCCGTGCGGCGAGCGGGTGGGATGCGCGCCGCTCGGGGCTCCCCTACGGTCGCGGACTCGGCCTCGGGTGCGGGTTCTACATCTCGGGCTCGAACAGCCCGATCCATTTCACCCCCGTGATGCCGCAGTCGACGGTCCACCTCAAGGTCGACATGGACGGCGGGATCGCGGTGCACTCGATGCAGGCGGACATAGGACAGGGCTCGAACACCTTGCTCGCGGCGATCGTGGCCGAGGTCCTTGCGGTCGACCTCGACCGAGTCCATGTGCAAAAGGTCGATTCCGACGTGAGCCCGATCGACCTCGGGAGCTACTCGAGCCGCGTGACGTTCATGATGGGCAATGCCGCCCGCAGTGCCGCGGAGGAACTCCGCGGAAAGCTCGTCGCCGCGGCCGCGCGGCTCCTCGGCCTTCCGCCCGAGGAGCTCGAGGTCGTGCACGAGCGGATCCAGAGTCGGTCGGACCCCGCGCGGGGCGTCGCGTTCCTGGAGGCGCTGCACCAAGCGATGGAGCAGGTGGGCGCGCTCATGGCGTCCGGCTCGTTCTCGACCCAGAAGGTCGGCGGGACATTCAAGGGGGCTCGAGCCGGGACCGCGCCCGCCTACTCCTTCGCTGCCTATGTCGCCGAGGTCGGGGTGGACTCGGAGACCGGCGTCGTCGACGTCGTGAAGGTCTGGGCCGCGTTCGACTGCGGACGCCCGCTCAATCGGCTGGCGGTCGAGGGGCAGATCGAGGGTTCCATCCACATGGGCCTCGGTCAGCTGCTGGGCGAGACGATGAACTACCGCGGCACCCGCCTCATGAATCCGGCGCTGCTCGACTACAAAGTGCTGAGCCCGGCTCAGATGCCCGAGGTCGAGGTGCTGCTGGTGGGCGACCCCGACCCGAGCGGACCGTTCGGAGCGAAGGAAGCCGGCGAGGGCCCGCTCGTCGCGACGCTCCCGGCGGTCGCGAACGCGATCCACGACGCGGTCGGAGTCCGCTGCTACGATCTTCCGATCACTCCCGACCGACTCGAGCGAGCGATCGCGACGCGCCGCCGAGAGGGACGGGCGTGGAAGGGGGACCGCTGATGCATCTCGATCCGTTCGAGCTCTCCCGGCCCACGACCGTGGAGGAGGCGGTCCGATTGCGGGCGGCGGATCTGAACGATGCCGATTTCCTCGCGGGGGGGACCGACCTGTTGCCGAACTACAAGATGCACATCAACCTGCGGCGACACCTCGTCGCACTGCAGGACATCGAAGAGCTCACTCAGTTCGACGCCTCGCGCGTCGGCGCGATGGTCCGCCTGGCCGATCTCGAGGGAGACCCCATCTGGGCGGCACGGTACCCGGGGATCTCGGCGGCGATCGGCGAGGTGGCGACGCCGCTCGTCCGAGCCTCGGCGACCGTCGGTGGGAATCTACTTCTCGAGACCCGATGCTTCTTCTTCAATCAGAGCGAGTTCTGGCGGGCGAGCCTCGGCTACTGTCTCAAAGCCGACGGAGACCGCTGCCACGTCGTCCCCCAGAAGGAGCGCTGCTACGCCACCTTTTCCGGCGACCTCGCCCCGGCCTTCGAGGTGCTCGACGCCGAAGCCGAGATCGCCGGCCCGAACGGTCGACGGCGCGTACCGCTCGTCGATCTCTACGATCGCGCGGGCGATGGGATCCAACGGCACCATCTCGCTCCCGGCGAACTCTTGGTGGCGGTCCACCTTCCGGCCGCGGCGGCCGAGCGCCGAGCGACCTACCGCAAACTGCGAGTGCGCCCCTCGTTCGACTTTCCCGAGCTCGGGGTCGCCGCATCGGCGCGGCTGGAAGCCGATCGCGTTCACGATCTGCGCGTCGCGATCGGTGGGCTCGAGACGTACCCTCGCCGATTCGACGAGATCACGGATCCCTTCGGCTCCTTCGCGATCTCCGACACGAAGCTGCGTGAGATCGGCGAGGCGATCCAGCGAGCCGTGCGCCCGGTGCACAACACATTCCTCGCACCGGAGTACCGCAAACGCATGACCTCGGTCTATGTCCGACGCGCGATCGCGGCCCTCGGGCGAGGGGGTCGCGCCGGATGAGCCGTCCACCGGCGTTCGAGATCCTACCGATCGACCGACTGCACGCCCACGAAGCGACCGACCCGTCCGCGGTCGCGAAGCTCCGAGGGGAGATGCTCCGCACCGGGGTGTTCGCTGAACCGATCTGGGTCGCTCGGGGATCGTACGTGATCCTGAACGGCCACCATCGTTGGGAGGCGCTGCGCGCCCTCGGTGGGCGGCGGATCCCCGCGTGGGTCTTCGATTATCTCGAGGACGAAGAGATCCGGCTGGACCGGTGGAACGCCGGCCCACCGATCTCGAAGTCGGAGGTGGTCCGGGCCGCGGTGCAGGGACGTCGCTTTCCGATCAAGACGACGCGCCACCGACTCGTGCACTCGCTGCCGACGCGATCGACCCCGCTGACCGAGCTCTTTGATGGGCCGGTGCCCGATGCCGCGCTCCCCAAGGGGCGGAGTCGCGCGGCCTCTCAGACGTAGGGCAGCGGAAGCTGGTGGTCCGCGAAGCGACGCACGGCGCGATCGAGCGCGTCGACCTCGAGCGGCGCCAGGCGCGCTCGCAATGTTTGGGGCGTGTCGTCCGAACGCACGGGGAGACGTCGCTGTTCGATCGTGGGTCCCCCGTCGACGTGGCTCGTCACGAGGTGGACCGTGACCCCGGTTTCGGCGTCGTGCGCGGCGAGCACCGCGGCGTGGACTCGCAACCCGTGCATTCCCTTGCCGCCGTACTTGGGAAGGAGCGAGGGGTGCAAGTTCAGCGCCCGGCCTTGCCAGTCGAGGAGCCACGCTTCCGGAAGGATGGAGAGGAATCCCGCGAGGACCACGAGCTCGACCCCATACGCTCGGAGGCGCCCCGTGAGCCGGTCTGCCCAGGCGGCGTCGACCCCGTGCGCGCGATCTACGACCTCGGCCGGGAGCCCAAGCCGACGCGCGCGCTCGATGGCTCCGATCCCGGAGCGGTCCGCGACGACGACCGCGATCTCTATCGACGCGGCCGGCATCGCCCATCGACGCGCGAGCCCCTCGAGCGTCGTCCCCGCTCCGGAGACGAGGATCCCGACGGGAAGCGCGCGCGCCATCGACCCGGACCAAAGACCTGCGTGTCGAGGGGGACCGCGACCTAGAGCATGACGTGGAGCTGCAACTTGTCGGTGAGCTCCTTGTAGCGGTTGCGGATCGTGACCTCGGTGACGCCCGCGACCTCGGCGACGTCCCGCTGGGTGCGGCGTTCCCCGGCCTGGACGCTCGCGATGTAGATCGCCGCGGCGGCTACGCCGGTCGGTCCCCGGCCGCTCGTGAGCTCGTGCTCGGTCGCCGCCTTCAGGATCTCGTTGGCCCGGCTCTGGATCTCCCCCTTGAGCTTGAGCTCGGAGCAGAACCGCTGGATGTAATCCTGAGGCTTGGTCGGTAGGAGCTTGAGTTGGAGCTCGCGGGTCATGAACCGATAGGTGCGGCCGATCTCCTTGCGACCGATCCGAGACTTCGAGGCGATCTCATCCAGAGTTCGGGGTACGTTGCACTGCCGGCAGCTGCCATAGAGGGAGGCGGCGACGACGCCTTCGATCGAGCGACCCCGGATCAGGTTGCGATTGACCGCCTTGCGGTAGATCATCGCGGCCGTCTCGCGGACGTTCCGCGGCAGGCTGAGGCTCGAGGCGATCCGATCGAGCTCGGAAAGGGCGAAGGAGAGGTTCCGCTCCGTAGCGTTCGACACGCGAATGCGGCGCTGCCACTTTCGCAGGCGATAGAGTTGGGCGCGATTGCGCGTGGGAATCGACTTGCCGAACGGATCGCGGTTGCGCCAGCCGATCTCGGTGGTGAGCCCTTTGTCGTGCATCGTCAGGGTCGTCGGAGCCCCCGTGCGGGCTCGCTTCTCTCCCTGCTCCGCATCGAACGCCCGCCACTCCGGCCCTTGGTCGATCATCGACTCCTCGAGGACGAGCCCGCACTCGTCGCAGACGAGCTCCCCGCGTTCGTAGTCCCGCGTCAGGTGAGTCGAGCTACAGTTCGTGCAGCGGGTCGCCGTGACGACGTCCTCCGGCTTCCCGTTCCCTTTCTCCCGACGCGGCGCCGGCGCTTCGTTCGTCGTCGTCCCGCTCATCGGTCGGACCGTCCCGTGGTGTCGCGCAGGAGCGACCGTCCGAGGAGATCGAGCCCTTGCTCGGCGGTCAGCGGGCGTCGCGGGCGTACCGAGAGGTACGGTCGACTGACGGGACCGTAGACGCGCAGAACGCGTCCTTGGAAACGAGTGCGAGGTTCGGAGACGTAGGTGCCTTCGGGAGCGATCTCGGAGGAGGGCGCGCGGACCGTGACGGCCCCGGCCGGGGTGATCGCGAGCACAGTGCCGATCTCGCGCGATGCCGAGCGGACCCGTTCGGTCGCCAAGTGGTATAAACGACTTGCGATAGATATATAGGCGTTTCGGAGGACCCGGCTTTGTAAATAAAATCGTTCGATGAGGGAGCCCCAGGTTAGCTCGATCTCTTCGCGGGCCCGCGCTCTCGGGGAGGCTCCTCCTCGACGGGGTGTACTTTCAGTGCACGACCCCGCACCTCCATCGCAATCGTCTCGCCCTCGCGCCACCCGAGCTCCCCCACCACCTTCGGGGGAACCATCA
>JBOGRR010000026.1:0-14651 GCA_050749765.1 Thermoplasmata archaeon
CGGGTGGAAGGTGATCCCCTCGGCGACGAACGGCGACTCAGGGTGGCGGGCCATGAACTCATCCTTCATCGCGCGCTCTGTCTCGATCTCGCGCTCCCAGTCGCGGTTAGTCGCCATCGCGGCTCGAATCGGTCCCGGGACTTAATCGTTCGCCCGGGGGCGCTAGGCGTAGCCGAACTGGTGTTTCGCGAAGTCGCTCATCCGGTCCGGGGTCCACGGGGGGTCCCAGATCATGTCGACTGTCGCTCCGTGGACCTGGGGGACCCGCTCGATCGCCGTCTTGATCTCCTCCGCAAGTATCCCGGCGACCGGGCAGCCGGGGGCCGTGAGGGTCATGCGCAGCGTGACGTCGTCGTCCTTCCACGCGAATCCGTAGATGAGGCCGAGGTCGACGATATTCATTGGGATCTCGGGATCATAGATCTTCTTGAGCTCGGTCATGATGAGCGCCTCGCGCTCGGCGTACGCTCCTCCGGCGCCCGTGACGCCCGGAGGGACGGGGGACGCTGGGTCGGTCGCGGGCGACGGGGCGGCTGCGCTGTCGGTCATCGAACCAAGAACGTCGAGCCGAGGTATAAGGGCTACCGGGGGCGACGAACCAGCGGGTCGGGCCGGGGCCAACCGTTTAAGGTGGCTCGCCCCGTGGAGCGTCGGATGCGGGACGTCCACGCGATGGCGCCGAAGCACGGAGCCCTCTCCTTGCGGCGCGTGGGGATCGACGGGATCCGCAAGCCGATCCACGTCCAGCGACAGGGCCACGACGTCCTTCTGACGGCCGAGTTCTCGATCGCGGTCGACCTTCCGGCGAGTCGAAAGGGTTCAGATCTCTCAAGGAACGCGGAACTCCTTGCGGAGATGACCGAGCGGACGGCCTCCGCTCCGGTGCCGAGCCTCGAAGCCGCCTGCTCCGCGATCGCGCGCGAGCTCCTCGTCCGGCACGCCTATGCGACGGAGTCGTCGGTGGAGGCGCGGGCCGAGTACTTCCGACGGCAAGGGTTCGCCCCCGGCCGCGAGAGCTACGAGGACTATCTCCTCCTCGCCGAGAGCCGCGCCTCCCGGCGGGAGGAGAAGGTCGAGGTGGTCCGGAGTATTGGCGCCGAGGGCGTCGGGATGACGGCGTGCCCGTGCGCGATGGAGAGCTGCCGGGAGCTCCTGACGGGGGAGTACCCGGGACTCATCGAGGCGTCCTGGCAGGGCCTACCGATGATCACGCACAACCAGCGCAACCGGACCCGGCTCTGCGTAGAAGCTCCCGAGGGCGTGGAGGTCGAGGTCGACGAGCTGCTGGATGCGATCGCCGAAGCGCAGTCGGCCCCGACGTTCGCGATCCTGAAGCGCGGGGATGAGGCGAAAGTGGTGCTCGCCGCTCATCGACGCCCCCGGTTCGTCGAAGACGTCCTGCGCGAGCTGTTGGCGGGGATCCCCCTGCGGTTCCCCGAGCTCCCCGACTCGGTCGTCCTGCGCGCGGAAACCGTCAGCGAGGAGTCCATCCACAAGTACAATGTGCGCGCCGCCCACCACACGACGCTCGGCGAGTTGCGCCGAGCGGGCACGGCGTAGACCGGGGTCCGAGCGACCATGCGGAGTGCGCTCGACGCCGTGCGCCGACGACCCGGGCGCTCGTTCCTGACCGCGCTCGGGATCGGAATGGCGACGGCGCTCGTCGTCGTGCTGCTCGCGGTCTCCGCGGGGGTCCAATCGAGCGCGGCGCAACTGGCGTCCGAGAGTGGGGTCGATCTGCTCGGGGCTTCGGCGAACACGAGCCTCTCCTCGCTCAACTTCCCCTACCTCTCGGGCGCGCACTCGCTCTCGACCGGTATTCCAGCAAGTGACTCGAATGTCCAGACCTCGAGTCCATGGTTGATCCAGGATCTCAACTACGGTAACTCTTCGATGTGGGCATCCGCGAACCAGTCGACGAACGGCTCCTCGATCCCCGCGACCTGGGCGATCACGGACTCGGGGACGATCGGCTGGATTCCGTCCGATAACACCGGGATCGAAGTGCCGACGCTCTACGCCGGCCCGGGATTCACCTATCGGGGGGACCCCCACTACGCGAACGGAACGTATGACGGGCCAACCACCGATGAGATCGTCCTGGACGAGGGACTCGCCGGAGTGCTCCATGTTGTTCCGGGCGACCTGGTATGGCTCGGGGTCGGGAGCCCGAGCGGACCCTCCCAGGTCGAAGCGTGGTACTCGAATGCGACGGCCTTCCGCGTGGTCGGAATCTCGGGTCCGTTCTGGCTGATCCCATCAGCGCTCCTGGCGTTCACTTACCTTTCCGAACTCCAGACCTTGATCGGGGCCGATACCCCCCAGACCGACTACGCCTCCCTCGTACTGCTCCATCTGTACAATGACGCCAACCCGGACCAGGATCGCGAGCTGATCGAGATCGCCTATCCGGAGTTGACGGTCTTCACCATCCAGGCGATCCTCGGAGCGATCCAGGATGCCGTGAACCTCTACCAGATCTTCGGTGAGATCATCGCGGTGATCGCTGTGGTGGTGGCCGCGCTCTTCACCACGACCGTCCTCCTCATGAGTGTCGACGATCGCAGCAACGAGATCGCGGTGCGACGCGCGATCGGCCTACCCCGCTGGGCGGTCGGCGGCAGCGTCGTCGAGGAATCGCTGTACCTCGGGCTCTTAGGTCTCGCGATCGGACTTCCCCTGGCCGAGCTGGGCAGCTGGCTGCTCAACACCGCGCTCACGCGACTCGTTCAAGGTCTTCCCACGGGGTTCACCTTCGTCTCGTTCGACCCGATGGTGCTCGCGCTCGGAGTCCTCCTCGTGCTCACGGTCGGCTTGGTGGCCTCCATCGCGCCCGCGGCCCGGGCCCTCTCCCTACCGATCGCCGAGGAACTGAGGGCCCCATGAAGTGGCATCGACGGCCGGGCGGGCACATGCGCCTGCAGATGGCCCTCTCGGTGGCTGCGATCGCTGCGGCCGTCGCACTTCCGGTGGTCCTCGTCTCGGTCGGCGGAGGGGTCTCCGCTCACGAGCTCGCCCAGATCCAACAGTCCGGGTACGAGATCTCGGTCAGCGCCGCGGGGAGTCATGGGATCACATCGGCTCACGGACTGTCGGCCGAGATCGACGGACTCACCGACGTCGCCGCGGCGTCTCCGATCCTCAGCGTGCCGATCGACGCCTTTGCCGCGGGAACGACGAACGCGACGCCGGTCCTCGCCGAGGGGATCGTTCCCGCCGCGTTCGGCCCGACGCTCGGCCCCACGGAGGCGGGCCTGTTCCCCCTGCCCCTCCCCCTCGGGGATCCGACCGACCTCGTCCATTTCGACAACGGGACGTACCTTGGCACGGCGACCTACGATGTGCTGGTCGCAACCCCCTTCGCCGCGGCGGCCGGCGTCTCGGTCGGCGAACAGATCGCTCTCGGCCCGAGCTCGGCCCGGGCGGGCGCGACGCTGTACAACGTGACGGGAACGTTCGGAGTGAACACCGCGGGGATCGGTCCGACCGGCGCATTCGCCGTTCTGCTCCCGCTCAGTGATCTACAGGTGATGACCGGGTACGCTCGTGGCGGGACGAATGGATCGATGCTGCTCGATGCGGCCGACACGATCCAGGTCGCAACGGTTACCTCGATCGCGACCGATCCAGCCGCGATCCAAGGAGTGGCGAACGAGATCGGGGCGCTCGTCCCGTACTATGGGATCACGACCCAGCTCCAGCAGGCCCAGCAACTCGAAGCGGCGAGCGCGATCCTCACCGGCTTCTACCTCGGCCTATCGTCCGTCGGTCTCACCGTCGGGTTGATCTTCCTCACGATCGTCCTCGTGCGTAGGGTCGAGACGGACCGTCGCTCGATCGGGATCCGCCGCGCCGTAGGGGTCTCGGGGCGGACGATCGCCGGCGAGATGGGAATGCAAGGAGTCTTCCTCGCGATGGCGGGCACCGCGCTCGGGACTCTGGGCGGGATCGCGGTGGTGACCTCGTTGGCGGACTATAGCTCGGGCGCGGTAGAGGAGGCGACCTCCTACGCCACCTACGACCCGCTGTTGCTCGGCGGGATCGCCGCTGCGGTGATCGGCCTGGGCGCGGTCGCGAGCCTCTTCGCGACGCGCCGAGCCCTTCGGCTCGATCTCGCGGAGGCGTTGCGATGAAAGCTCCCGCCATCGAGCTGGCGGGCGTATCGAAACGCTACGACCGGTACTCAGCCCCGGTACAGGCCCTCGACCGAGTCGACCTCCGCATCGCCCCGGGGGAATATGTGTCGATCGAAGGACCGAGCGGCTGTGGTAAGACGACTCTGCTCAACCTGTTGGGACTTCTCGATACCCCGAGTGAGGGGGAGGTTCGTTGGGACGATCGTCCGGTCGGTACCCGAACCGAGCGCGAGCGTGCGCGCTTCCGGCTCGAAGGCATCGGATTCATCTTCCAGCGATTCTACTTACTATCGACCTTGAACGCACGCGAGAACGTCGAACTGCCGATGCGGGCCGCCGGCGTGCCGAAAGGCTCGCGGAAGCAGCGGGCGGAGGCGCTTCTCCGCGAGGTCGGGCTCGAGCGGCGGACCCTCTCGTTTCCGCACCAGCTCTCCGGAGGCGAGGAACAACGGGTCGCGATCGCGCGCGCGCTCGCGAACGAGCCCGGGATCCTCTTGGCCGACGAGCCGACCGGCGAGCTCGATCACGCGGCGGCCGAGGTCGTGCTCGAGCGGCTCGAGGCCGCGAGGGCCCAGGTCGGCGCGACGCTGGTCCTCGTCACGCACAATCCGCTCGTCGCCGCGCGCGCGCAGCGCCACCTCACGCTGGCCGACGGCCGGGTCGTCGCCGATGTAGGGGCGAGGTAGTCATGGCGCGGATCGCTATCCTGCTCGAAGATCATTGTCACCCGAAGGAGTGCCAATGGGAGTGCGCCGAGTACTGCCCCGTCAATCGAATGGAGCAAGAGTGCATCATCGAGGGGCCCCTCGGAAAGCCGATCATCTCGGAGACGCTGTGCATCGGATGCGGGATCTGCATCCACAAGTGCCCGTTCGACGCCATCAAGATCCTGAACACGCCCGAGGCAGATGAGTCGGAGATCGTTCATCGCTACGGGTACAACGGGTTCCGACTCTATCGGCTCCCGACCCCTCCCCCGTTGGGGATCACGGGGCTCATCGGGCGCAACGGGATCGGCAAGTCCACGGCCGTGCGCATCCTCGGGGGGGCCGAAGTACCGAATCTCGGGGACTACGAACATCCCGGTTCGTGGGAGCGAGCGGCGGAGTACTTCCGCGGGACGGCGCTCCACGCGCACCTCGAACGGATCCGGCGCGGGGAGCTGCGCGTGGCCAGCAAGCCCCAGTACGTCGACGTGCTCTCGGAGAGCGCGTCCACCGTGGGAGAGCACGTGCGCACCGGCGGACCTCACGCCAACGCGGCGATCGCCGGACTTGAGCTCCGCGCGATCGAGGACCGCCGCCTCTCCGAGATCTCCGGCGGAGAGCTCCAGCTCGCGGCGATCGGCCAAACCCTCGCGACCGATGCGGACCTGTACATCTTCGATGAGCCGTCGGGCTACCTCGACATAGTTCATCGACTCGCCATGGCGCGGGTGCTGCACGAGCTCGGCCAAACCAAGAGCGTACTCGTCGTCGAGCACGATCTCGCGCTGCTCGACTATCTCGCGGACCGGGCCTATCTGCTGTACGGCGAGCCGGCGGCGTTCGGGGTCGTGGCCCGCCCGCTCCCGATGCGGGCGGCGATCAATACGTACCTGAACGGGTACCTTCGGGAAGAGAACGTTCGCTTCCGGGACGAACCGATCCGCTTCGTCTCCCACCCGCCGAAGCCGTCGAGCCGGCTCGACGTGCTCGTAGAGTTCCCGGCGCTCACGAAGGAATTCCCGACGTTCCGGCTCTCTGTCGCCCCGGGTCGGCTGGCTCGAGGGGAGACGGTCGGCATCGTGGGGCCGAACACCACGGGGAAAACGACCTTCGTACGGATGTTGGCCGGAGCGGAGGTCCCGACGCGCGGCCTTCCACCCGCGGGCGTTACCGTGAGCTATAAGCCGCAGTACCTCAAAGCGACCCACACGGCGAGCCTGAGGGAGCGACAGGCGGCGCTCCTGTCGGATCCGACGTTCGATGGGAAGCTCTTCGAACGCGAGCTCGTCCCGGGACTTCACCTCGAGGAGGTCATGGACGTCGCCCTCACCGAGCTCTCGGGGGGTGAGCTCCAGCGCGCAGCGGTCGCTCTCGCGCTCGCGCGACCCGCGTCGCTCTATCTGCTCGATGAGCCGAGCGCGTACCTCGATTCGGATGAGCGGATGTCGATGGCCCGGCTCATCCGACGGCAGGTCGAGCGACAGGCCGTGAGCGCCCTCGTCGTCGACCACGACGTCTACTTCCTCGATCTGGCGTGCGACGCACTGATGGTCTTCTCCGACGACGGAGCGCTGGGGCAGCGGGGGGTCGGGGCCGGACCGTTCCCGATGCGCGAAGGAATGAACCGCTTGCTCCGTGGGATCGAGGTCACCTTCCGACGCGACCCCGAGACGTTGCGACCGCGCATCAATCAGGAAGGATCCGCGCTCGACCGCGAGCAACGTGCAACGGGCGAGTACTACTACGAACCGGGCGCGTGAGCCAGGATCGACCGAGGACCGACGCCCCGAATTCCTTAACTGAAGTTCGCCACCATCCGGTGGTGATGTCAACCCCGACCGGCGCGGCAGCCACCCCTCCGCGCATGACCGCTCGAGGGGAGATCGTCTTCGGGGCGGACCTCTCCTACGTCACGATCGGGGTCTACCTGTTCCTGCTGATCTTCGGGATCATCGTGTTTCCGGGGAGCGGGCTCCTCGTGTACCCCGTCGTGGGGTGGGTGATCGTCGCCTTGATCGTGCTCCTCCTCCTGCGCTACCTTTCTACCGCGTACTTCCTTGGCTCGGACGACCTGCGCGCGTTCCGACTTCTGGGTGGGCGTCGGATCCCGCTCGAGGAGATCCGACGGATCGAGCTCGCGAACCTTCGGGATCTTTCCCCCGTCGGCTTCTTCGGCTCGTGGGGGTACCGCGGGCGGATGTGGAGCCCGGTGGTCGGCAAATTCGACAACACGCAAACGAACTCGAACGGGATCCTGGTGTATGCGGGAGAGTATCCTTTGTTCATCACGCCGCGGGACCGCGAGGGGTTCGTCCGAGAGCTCTCCCGCAGGGTGCGGTCCTACCGGGGCCCCCTCGAGGTCGATCACGGGGCGCCCGACTCGGTCTCGAGGACGACCGGGTGAACTGCCCCGCGCACCCCGTCAGTACCGGGGCATCGTCGGGTCGATCTCCTTCGACCACGCGAGCAAGCCCCCGTGCAGACTGCGCACGTTGTGGAACCCGAGGCCGAGGAGGAACTCGGTCGCGGCCCCGGACCGCTGGCCGGAACGGCAGTAGACGACGAGCTCCCGCGCGGAGGTCAGCTCGGTCAGTCGGTCCGCGAGCTGACCCCGCGGTATCAACGTCGCTCCGGGAAGGTGTGCGATCTCCCACTCTCCCGGCTCGCGCACGTCGAGCAGCATCGGTGGATCGCTCGAGCGCAGGGCCTCCGCCAGTTCGCTCACCGTGATCTCCGGGCGTTTCGGCGACGGGGCGTCGACCCCCGGGGCGACGACCCCGCAGAACGCTGGGTAGTCGATGAGTCCCCGCTGGGTCGCGTGCGGGCCGCAGAGCACGCACTCCGGGTCCTTCCGCAGTTGAAGCTCCCGGAACCGCATGGCGAGTGCGTCATAGAGCAGAAGCCGGCCGATCAATGGCTCGCCGTTCCCGAGAATGAGCTTGATCGTCTCGGTCGCCTGGAGGAGGCCGATCATCCCCGGGAGCACGCCGAGGACCCCCGCTTCGGCGCACGATGGCACGAGTCCGGGCGGCGGAGGCTCCGGGTAGAGGCATCGGTAGCACGGGCCCCGACGCGCGTCGAATACGCTCGCCTGACCCTCGAACCGGTAGATCGACCCGTAGACGTTCGGCTTTCCGAGCAGTACGCAAGCGTCGTTCACGAGGTAGCGCGTCGGGAAGTTATCCGTCCCGTCCACGACCACATCGTACGGACGCAGGATCTCAAGCGCGTTGGCGCTCGAGAGCGGCTCCTCGTGCGCGACGACCCGTACGCCGGGGTTCATCGACTCGATTCGGCGTCGCGCGGCCTCGATCTTCCGCTCCCCGACGTCCTCGGTCGTATAGAGCACCTGCCGCTGGAGATTCGACAGATCGACCCGATCGAAGTCGACAAGTCCGATCGTGCCGACTCCCGCGGCTGCGAGATAGAGCGCGGCCGGAGCTCCGAGACCCCCCGCCCCGACGAGGAGGACCTTCGCGGCCCGGAGCTGGCGCTGGCCCTCGATCCCCACCTCCGATAGCAGCAAGTGCCGGCTGTAGCGAACGAGCTCGTCGGGGGAGAACCGGTCGGCCGTCGGCGCCCGGGGCACAGGTCCCGGGGAGGACCCGGCCGTGGTCGAACCGTGGACGCTCGGGCCCCCGCCCGCGATCGCGGGGATGATCGAGACCGTGTCGCCGTCGCGCACGGGGGTCGCGTCGCGTTGGAGCGTCCGAATGTCCTCATCGTTCCGATACACCGTGACGAAGTTTCGCAACTGATCGCCCGGGGTGAAGAGATGGCGTCGCACGCCCGGGTACCGCACTCCCAAGGCCCGCAGGACTTCGCCGACGGTGGCCCCGTCGACCGGGACGTCGGAGCGTCTCTCCGTGAACGACCGCAGGGGCGTCGGGATCTTGATCGTGATCAACGCCATCGTTCCCACCTTCGTCTCGACCCCTCTTGAGCTCTTGGTTACGAGGGCGAGAGCGCAGAACGTGCGCCGACTACCACCAGCCGACTTCGATCGAACGCACCGGCTTCGCCGTCGAGCTCGAACGCGCCGAGTTCTCCCGCGCGACCCGAGTTCACCCCCAGCACGAGGTAGGCGTACCAGGGCCACGCATGCTCCTGGTCGAACGTCGAGGGCTGCGCCGGATGATCGGGGTGGGAGTGATAGATCCCCAGGAGTCGGAGATCTCCGCCCTCGAGCCGATGCTCGAGGTCGATCAGGTCGCTCGGCTCGATGGAGTAGCGGCGCTCCCGGGAGGCATTCACGCGGTTCGGCGCTCGCTCGATCCGCGCAATGCGACGGGTCGTCGCATCCTCCTCCCCGAGCAGGAAGCCGCAACACTCCTCGGGATACGTTGCCTCGCCGTGCGCTTCGATCTCGCGGACCGCCTCGCTCGATATCTCGACGGTTCTCATCGAAGACCCCCGGGCCGGAGTCCCTCGGAGCTCGAATCGGGAAGGATCGCTACCAAGACCGCGCCCGGGCGAGCCTCCCCGACGCGCAGCGCCGCGACAAGGGCCGCGGCGGCCGACCGGCCCACCGCAATCCCCTCGAGCGCGCCGAGGCGCTCGCGCAGCGTCTCCGCCTCTTCGGTGCTCACCCGCTCGGTCACGTCGACCCAACGCTCATCATACGTGGACGGCCGCAGGGCCGTCGGGAGGTGCTTGAGACCCTCGAGGCCGTGCAAAGGGCCATCCGGTTGTACTCCGACGGTTGTGATCGTCGCTCGTTGTTCTTTGAGGTAGCGGGAGGCCCCAGAGATCGTTCCGCCGGTTCCCACCCCCGCGACGAAATGGGTGAGCCGCGGACCGAGCTCCGCCCAGATCTCGGGCCCGGTCGTGCGATAGTGGGCGGCGGGGTTCGCGGGGTTGTTGTACTGGTCCGCGTAGAACCGCCGCGCCGGGTCCGCGGCTGCCCACTCTTTCGCGGCGCGTTGGGCGCCGTCGGTTCCGTCGAGCGGATCGGTGAGCACGACGTGGGCACCGTAGGTTTCCATGCGCTCCAGCCGCTCCGGGTGAACGGTCCGAGGGACGAAGAGGGTGACCGCGAACCCCATCCGCGCCCCGAGGAGAGCGTAGGCAACGCCCGTGTTCCCGCTCGTGGCGTCCACGAGCTCATGCTTGGGCGACAGCCGGCCGCTCCGCCATGCGCTCTCCACGATCGACGCCGCGGCCCGGTCCTTCACGGATCCGCTAGGATTGAGGAACTCCGCCTTGCCATAGAGCTCGAAGGTGCCGCCGTGATCTCGGGAGAGTCGTCGGAGCGGTAGGAGCGGCGTGCGCCCGATCGCCCGGAACACGGAATCGACGACCGGAGATGCCCCAAGGGGCGGTTGGTCGAGATCGCCCCTAGGATCCCTTACTGCAGGTGGATCAGATGCGAACATCGCATCCCCCCACGCGCGATCGAGTCCTGGAGATCTACCCCAACTCGACCGAGGAGTTCCTCGGTCAGATGCTGGTCGAAGACGTTGCACATGAGGTAGGTGTGCGAGATCGCGCTGCGACGGAACACGCAGTTGGTGCGCATGATACGAGTCCCGCCGTCCGGCGTTCGCTCCATCGAGCAGCCGAAACCGAACTCATTGAGTTCGCGGACCAGGCGAGCGGTACGCTCTTCGACGCTCCCGCCTGGCGGGATTCCGGAGGCGATCGATCGCGCAACCTTGCGAGCCGCTTCGGCGAGGAGATCGCGCACGGCGGCCTCTCCTTGCCGGGCGACGATCTCATCGATCAGGGCGTCGAGCAGAAGATCGTACTTCTTCGGGAAGAGCTCCTGTCCCTCGCCCGTGAGGGTGTAGCGCTTACGAGGGCGGCCGACCCCTTCCTTGCGGAACGACGGGACGATGTAGCCCCGCTGTTCGAGGCGGTCGAGGTGTCCCCGCGCCGCGCTCTCTCGGATGCCGAGCGAAGCGGCGAGGTCGCGGGCGGTGCACGGTTGGGCCGCCAGCTCCCCCAGGATCCGACCCCGTGTGCCTTCGAGAACCTCTGAGCCCACCACCGTTGACATCAGTCTCCTGGCCGAGCAGATATGCCGGAGCTTGGATTTATGGATTTACACACGGGGCGATGCTTAAATAACGACCCCGACTCTGAACCGGAGGAGCCTCCGATGGCGAATTCGGCACCGAGTAAGCACGTTCTCGAGGTAAAGAACCTCCACGCGGAGGTGGCGGGGAAGGAGATTCTCCGCGGCGTCAACTTGACGTTGCGCTCTGGTGAGGTCACCGCGCTCATGGGCCCGAACGGATCCGGGAAGAGCACCCTCGCCTACGCGCTAATGGGTCACCCGAAATACCGGGTCACCGAGGGTAGCGCTCAGCTCGACGGCAAGGACCTCCTCAAGCTTCCGGTCGACCAGCGGTCGCGCGCCGGTCTCTTCCTCGGGTTCCAATATCCTCAGGAAGTGTCGGGCCTCTCTCTCTCAAAGTTCCTTTGGACCGCCTACATGCAGCGGCACTCGGCCGAGTCCGCGGATACGGCCGCCTATGATCAGCGGCTGAAGACGAGCTTGGGCTACATCGGGATCGACCCGGCGCTGCTCAAACGCTCGCTCAACGAAGGGTTTTCAGGGGGGGAGAAGAAGCGCAACGAGATCCTCCAGATGGCGACGCTCGAACCGCTCTTTGCGATCCTCGACGAGCCGGACTCCGGACTCGATATCGACGCCGTGCGCGCCGTGGGAGAGACCGTGGCAAAGCTCCACAATCCGGAGTCCGGGGTCCTCTTGATCACTCACTACCAGCGGATCCTCAAGTATCTGCAACCGGATAGTGTCCACGTGATGGTCGAGGGCCAGATCGCCCTCTCGGGCGGGCGCGAGCTCGTGGAAGAGCTCGAGTCCAAGGGATACGATTGGGTCCGGCTCGGCGTCGCCCCCGCGAGCTAGGTCCCGAACGGCGACCGAACCGTCCGCACTCTACGCGGGGTCGAACCGTGAACGTCGCTCAGCTCCGCGCCGAATTCCCACTCCTTCAGCGGACCTTTCACGGGAAGCCGCTCATCTATCTCGATTCCGCGGCGACTTCTCAAAAGCCGCGCGCCGTCGTGGAAGCGGAGAGCCGCTACTACGCGACGATCAATTCGAACGTCCATCGGGGCGCGTATGCCTTGGCCGAAGAGGCGACCGACGCCTACGAAGCTGCGCGCGCACGGACCGCGAAGTTCCTCCATGCGAGGAGCCCGAACGAGGTCATCTTCACTCGCGGAACGACCGAGTCGATCAACCTGGTCGCGAACATCCTCGGACGCGGGCGTCTCCACACGGGCGATCGAATCGTCGCGACGGTGATGGACCACCACTCGAACATCGTTCCCTGGCACCTCCTGCGGACGTACCACGGGACGGAGCTCGAATACGCGGAGATCGACGAGGAGGGTCGGCTCCATCCGGAAGCATTCGAACGTTGGTGGGACGGTCGCACGAAGGTCGTGACGATCCCGCACGCTTCCAACGTGACGGGGAGCGTCGCACCCGTTCGCGCGATCGCGGACGCCGCGCACGCCGCCGGTGCGCTGGTGGTCGTGGACGCGGCCCAGTCCGCTCCGCACTTGCCGCTCGACGTCGGGGAGTTGCACGCCGACTTCGTCGCCTTCTCCGGCCACAAGACCCTCGGCCCGACCGGGATCGGGGTGCTCTGGGGGCGCTCGGAGCTGCTCGACGAGCTCCCTCCTTGGATGGGGGGAGGGCAGATGATCGAGGTAGTCGAGCCGGACCGTGTAACGTACCGTGAGCCGCCGGCGAAGTTCGAAGCGGGGACTCCCAACATCGCGGGCGCGGTGGGACTGTCGACTGCGCTCGACTTTCTCGAAGAGCTCGGTTGGACGGCGGTCATCGAGCACGATCGAGAGCTCACCCGTCAGTTCCTCGAACTCGCGCACGATCGCCTCGGGGACCGGCTCCGGGTGTACGGCCCCCACGATCTCCGGGACCGGATCTCGGTGATCTCCTTCGCGCTCTCGGGCCTCCACCCCCACGACGTGAGCAGTCTGCTCGACGCCGAGGCGATCGCGGTGCGCGCGGGACAGCACTGTACCCAGATCCTCATGCGCCGGTTCGGGGTTCCGGCCCTTGTTCGAGCCAGTCCCTACCTGTACAACACACCCGAGGAGATCGAATCCCTCGTCACTGCGCTCGTCACGATCCATCGGCGGATCGGCACGTAGCGTCGGTCTACGGCCGAGCTAGTCTGTGACGTGCCGCCGACTTGAAGCGCGCTGACCGACACCTTATTTAAATACGTTCACGTGATGGAATTATCGAGGAGCACAGCGATGGCGCAGGGGAGCTCGGAATTTACCCCACTCGACTACACCCGCTACGACTTCAAGAACCCGGAGACCTACAAGCTCCGTTCCGCAAAGGGACTCAGCCGGGAGGTCGTCGAGCAGATCTCCGAATGGAAGCACGAGCCCGAGTGGATGCTCGATTACCGCCTGAGGGCCTACGAGCATTTTGTCAAACGCCCGATGCCCGACTGGGGGCCCAGCCTCGACGAGATCGACTTCGACGGGTACACCTACTACGCCGCCCCGCTCGGGGAGGACGCCCCGAAGCGGAGCTGGGACGACCTTCCTGCCGACATCAAGAACACCTACGAACGACTCGGCATTCCGAAGGCCGAGCGCGAGTACTTCGGTGGCGTCGGGGCTCAGTACGACAGCGGAACCGTCTACCACAAGATCCGTGAGGACCTGACGGCGAAAGGGATCATCTTCTGCGACACCGATACCGCGGTCCGTGAGCATCCCGAGATCGTTCGCAAGTACTTCGGCAAGATCGTTCCGTACAACGACAACAAGTTCGCCGCTCTCAACAGTGCGGTCTGGTCGGGGGGTAGCTTCGTCTACATCCCGCCCGGCGTCGATTGCGGGATTCCGCTGCAGGCGTACTTCCGTATCAACGCGAAGAATGTGGGCCAGTTCGAGCGCACGCTCATCATCGCTGACAAGGAGGCGAAGATCCACTACATCGAAGGGTGTACCGCCCCGGTCTACTCGACCGACTCTCTCCACGCCGCCGTCGTCGAGGTCGTCGCCGAGCCGTACGCGAAGATCCGCTACACGACCGTTCAGAACTGGTCCAAGAACGTCTACAACCTCGTGACGAAGCGCGCCGTGGCCTACGAGAACTCGCTCGTGGAGTGGGTCGACGGGAATATGGGCTCCAAGATCACGATGAAGTACCCTTCCGTCTACCTGAAGGGCCGGGGCGCACGGGCCGACATTCTGAGCGTCGCGTTCGCCAGCCAGGGACAGATCATCGACAGCGGGGCGAAGGCGGTCCACTCGGCGCCGGACACCTCGAGCAAGATCATCTCGAAGTCGATCGCGATCCGGGGAGGCCAAACGAGCTATCGGGGACTCCTCCACGTGGCAAAGGGGGCGACAGGGGTGAAGGCCGCCGTACGGTGCGATGCACTGCTCCCGGACGACGCGAGCCGCTCCGATACGTATCCGTACAACGAGATCCACGAGGAAGACGCGACGATCACTCACGAGGCGGTCGTCGGCAAGATCGGAGAGGAACAGATCTTCTATCTCATGAGCCGCGGTCTCAACGAGTCCGACGCGATCCACCTCATCCTGATGGGCTTCCTAGCCGAGTTTGCGAAGGAACTCCCGGTCGACTACGCTCTCGAACTGAACCGGCTCATCCAACTCGAGATGATCGGTGCCGTGGGTTAGATCGATCGTATGTGTTTAGCTTCCCCGGTCGCGTGACGGGCTGAGCCCTCCGGTTCTTCTCGAGCGCAAAGTGGAAATCCGGCCTCGCTCGCTCCTTTGGAGCGAGGACCTATGTCCACCGCCATTGCGACCC
>JBOGRR010000027.1:0-14257 GCA_050749765.1 Thermoplasmata archaeon
AGCAGCTTGGGCTTCGTCATCAAGGAGGCGATCGCGACGTGGCTCCAGCCGACCTGGCTGTAGTAGCGCTTCGCGAGCTTCAACAGCGGGATGAGCTTCTCCTCGCGCGGCATCACGTTCGGGCTGCCGTAGAAGAAGACGTCGTCCGAGTGCAGGATCCCTTTGCGGATCCCGATCTTCGCGTTGACCTTGAGCTCCTCTTCGATCTTTTCGAGACCGTACCAGCGGGTCGGCCGGGTCGTCACCGAACAGAACGAACACCCGCGGCAGCAGCCGCGCCCGATCTCCACGAGCCCGTTGACGCTCGGGTATCGGATCGAGGAGATCAGCTCGACCTTCGGAGCCTCCTTGGCCCCGAGGATGACGTGCGGGGGGAGGAACTCATCACGGAGCGCCTTACCGACGATCTCCTTGACGTAGATGTCGCCCTCCCCTTCGACGACACTGTCGAGACCGCCGAACGAGTCGACGAACTCCTGAATCCACGGGAGCTTCATGCGGGTCGGCGGGGCGATCTGCCACGCGCACGGCCCGCCGGCGATGATCTTCATGCCGCGCTTGCGCGCTTCGATCACCGCGGGTTGCGTCATCATCCGCTTGAAATTCACGCAGTTGAGTGGGTCCTTGTGCATGACCCCGCCGAACGTCGAGGCCGGTGGGTTCATCCCGAAGTAATCGTGACCCGAAATGAGCAGGACCTTCGCCTCGCCGGGCATGTAGCGGCTCAGGTGGCTCGGGTGCACGATGCGCGCATCGAATCCCCCGTCGATGAGCGCGGCCTCGATCTTGCGCATCCCGTACGGAGCCTGCTGAGGGAAGCCGTTCTCATCGACCGGCATATCGGGGTAGAAGAGGCGCTTGTACACGCCCTCAGGAAGCACGTAGGCCGGGGTCGTCGTTCCGAACCCAAGGAACTCCTTCCCATTGTGATTGCTCATCATCGTCCAGTCGCACGTGATGACCACTTCTGGCATTCGTTTTCCTCCGAGTCAGGCGCCTACCTACCGCCAGCCACGAAGGGGCCCTTTTTATGCGTTGCGACGCACCGGGGTGGCGTAATCCCGACGCGTCCTACTCGAATCCTGAATCGTCATCGTCCCGGGAGGCCCCCCCCTCGAGCCCTTCTCCCCCTTCCTCCGAGGGCTCGTCGACCTCGGCGGTTCCCCGGAACGCGCTGTCGTTCTGGAGGAGGTGGACCCGCACGCAGTCCCGGTGGGCGGGCCGGCCGTTCCACGAGCTCGTTTCGTCCGGCGCGCCCAAGGGCTCCTGGCAGAGGCAGCAGATCTCGGGGGGTGGAACGATCCACGCCGTGCGACGCGCGGTGGTCATGCTCAATGAGCTCGAGGAAGCGCTCAGGGATGTAGTTTTCCGCCGACCGGGGTCGGGCGAACCGCGGGCATACTCCCTTAGCCGCTCGGACCTTGGGCGGGTCATGGACCCCCTGACCGATATCCGGCGACGCCGACGTGTGCTCGGCCTTCCTCTCTCGACCCTCGCTCGGGCGGTCGGCCGGAGCGACGCGACGCTCTCGCGCATCGAACGTGGGCAGATCCGACCATCCTACGAGCTCGTCCAGAGGATCGTGAGTTACCTCGACGAGCAGGAAGGTGCGTTGATGCCAGGGCGAACCGCGCGGGACGTCCTCACCCGATCGGTCCATAGCGTCGATGGGGGCACGCCCCTCCTACAGGCGGCTCGACTGATGGAGCAGCATGGGATCTCCCAGACCCCCGTCGTCGACGCCGGAAAGGTCACGGGCTCGCTTTCCGAGGCGGCCGTACTGCGCGCGCTCGCCCACCAGCCGCCGGGACGAGGGTCGCCGACGAAGGTCCGTGAGGTGCAAGAGAGCGCGTACCCCCAGGTCGACGTCGACTTCCCGGTCGAACTTCTCGCGACGCTCCTCACGCACGTACCGGCCGTGCTCATCTCTCACCGCGGGATCATCCAAGGGATCGTGACCAAGACCGACCTCATCCGTGGCCTGCGTGGGAACGCGACTCGACGCCCGGGTGCCGAGTAGACGGGGCCCGTTTACCCACGGACCGGGCCGGCGGATCGAACCGCGCGTAGGGTCGCCTCGACGGCGAGCTCCGCCGCGAGACCGGCGACCCGATCGATGGCCTCGGTCGGGCGCGGAGCACGGCGATCGGTGGAGGCGACGAAGACCATGTCGCCGTCGTAGGACGTCGCGAACGGAACGATCGCCCGGCTCAGTCCGGCGCTGACGCCGATCGCCATTCGGGCGAGCTCCGTTCGAGGGAATCGAAGGTCGGTGACCACCATGGCGAGCGTCGTGTTGCTTCGGGCGCCCGAGGATCGCGTGGAGTAGGTCGGCGGAATGATGCGACCCCGGTCGGTCGACGCACCGGCGACCCAGCGTCCGCTCGAGGGGTCGCGGACGGCGCCCACCGAGTTGACCACGACCATGACGCCGACGTGCGCTCCGAGTCGGGTTCGCACGGCGGCGGCTGCGAGGCCCCCGGCGGAGGCTCGCCTTCGACCCGCGTACTTGCCGACCGTGGCGCCCGCGCCGGCCCCGATCGCACCCGCGCCGAACGGATCCTGCGATGCCGATCGAGCGGCCTCGTAGCCGAGCGGCAGATAGTCCGGGATCGGCGCCGTGTGTCGCGGAAGATCGAAGATCGCCGCACCCGAGATCGGCAGGACAGCATTCGGATTTCGGAACGCCCGGTGGACGATTCCCTCCTCGAGCAACCGAGTGCGCACCCCGCGCGCCGCGTCGAGGCCGTACAGGCTGCCCCCGGAGAAGAAGATGGCCCACCTTCGCCCGAAGGTCGATTCGAGTGCAAGGGAACCGGTGTCGTACGTCGCGGCGACGCCGCCGCGCAGGTCCAGCACGACCGGCACCCCCTGGTCGAATCGGGTCACGGTCACACCGGTCGAACCCTCGCGGTCGACGGCGTGACCGACGCGCACGCCGGGGATGCTCGCGAACGGTACCGAGCGGAGGGCCATCACGTTGGGCGAGGCGCGCCGGGCTCTTCAACACGACGACCGACGGACCGGTGGGTGTCGTGGTCTACCCCCACCGTTAAACTCCGAGGAGCGTCCTCCCCTCGATGGTGACTCGGCCAACGGCCCCTCCCGCGCCCCCCGATCCGCCCCTCCCGTTCCAGATCGAACGGGCGATCGCGCTCGGCCGCCACGCGATCCTCGACGTCTTCCCCGGGCTCGACCGTCTACCGATCGCGAAGCGCGTGGAGTCCGACCCTCGGCAGCGCAAGGCGCTCTTCCGACAGACGACGGTCCAGGTGATCGCCGGCGACGTGTGGATGTACGTCGCGCCGCAGGCGCTGCCCCCGGGATTCCGACGACGATGGAAGCCCGTCGTGACTCCCGAAGAGGACTGTATCGTCGTCGGGCGCAAGCACCTGTCGACCAGCCCGGCCCTCACGGTGTACATGGACATCTACCACGAGCTCTGCCACGTGCGCCAACGGCGCGAAGGCGCGAACCTCTGGGAGCCGGGGGTCGGCTACGTCGAGCGGTGGACCGAGATCGAGGCCTATCGCGTGGTCGTGGAGGATGCCCGTCGGCTAGGCGCCTCGGAGGCGTTCCTGCGAGAATACCTCGAGGTGGAGTGGATCAATCGACGTGAGCACGCGGACCTACTGCGAAAACTCGGGGTCGCTCTCGAATGAATTCGGAGGCGCTCCGACGCTTCCCCACGAACTGAGGATTTATCCTCCCCGACTCGAGATGAACGCGGGCCGGGAGCGACGGAGCTGTGGAGATCGACATCAAAGAGCGGATCGCGCTCCGGCCGTCGACCAGCGACCTCTGGTTCCTCGCCTACTTACCGCTCGCGATCTCCGATGGCATCGCGACCCCGCTCATCCCTCTGCTCGCGCTGCAGCACTTCGGCGCGTCCGCCTTCGTGGTCACGATCATCATCGCGGCGAGCGCGATGAGCCAAGTCCCGTTCACGATCCTGTGGGGAAACCTCTCCGATCGGATCGCTCACCGCAAGTTCTTCCTGGTCGGTTCCTTCCTCGCGACCGGCGTTAGCATCATTCTGATCGCCCTCGCGACGAACCTCGCGAGCTTCTTCTGGCTAAACGTCGTCGAGGGCCTCGCCTCGGCCGCGAGCGCCCCGATCGGCACGATGCTGCTGCTCGAGACCCGGCAAAAGCGCTGGTGGCCCACCGACATCGGGCTTTTCGGGCTGATCTCCGGGCTCGGCACGACGATCGGCCTCGGGATCGGCTTCGTCTGGCTGTTCGTGATCGGCTACAGCCAGCCCGCGGTCGAAGCGATGACCGCGCTGCTCGTGCTCGCCGGTGCGCTCGCGATCCTCTCCGCGATCATCGCGTGGGCGTGGATCGAGGAACCGCTCGCTCGCATCGCTCGCGCGAGCGTCGCCGAGCTCACGAACCTCAACCGCGGGGTGACCGAGAAGCTGCGGCACGTTCGTTCGCGCGTGCTCAATATCGTGGAGATCGCGCGCGGACCCGTCGCGCACCTCCCGCGGCGAGAGTACTACTTCCTCGCCGCCCTCGGCGTCATGAGCGTCGGGTTCGACGTCTTCTACGGCCCATTCCCGGTCTACCTCTGGCAGACCGCCCAACTCTCCGACGCATCGATCTTCATCGTCTACCTCGGCGCCGCCGCGGCTTCGACGGTGCTCTTCTTCCACTCCGGACGCGCCGTGGAGAAGTACTCCCCAAAGAACGTCTTCCTCGCTTCCCTCACCGGCCGGATCGTGCTGGTCGGTCTCTTCGTCTGGGTCCCGACCGCCGTCCTCCTCCAATTCGGCGCCTTGGCGCTCACCGGCTGGATGACCGGGCTGAACGCGCTCATGGGAGTGACCTGGGCGTTCGTCTCGACGGCGAGCACCCTCTTCCTGGTGCGGCTCGTGGGACGGTTCGCCCGTGGGCGCGCGCTCGGACTGTACAACGCGGTGGCCGGCCTGGGGGGCCTGGTCGGGACCGTGCTCGGCGGGTTCCTCTTCGCCACGTACGGCTTCGAGCTGACCTATTCGCTGGCCGCGATCATCATCAGCGTCGGCACGCTCATGCTGCTCCCGATCCCCTTCCCGACGTTCGTGATCCGGCAACGCCTCGTGCGCCGACGTCGCCAGTGGCGCTCGAACCGCGCGAGCAGCCGCCCCCCGACCCACCCTGCGGGCCGGCCCCCCCGCCACCCCTAAGCGGAGGAGCGTCTGGCGGGCCGGGTGGAGTTGGGAATGGCGACCGCGATGCTCCGCCCACCCCCCGCCGACCTCGAGCTCGGTCTCGGGTTCTATGCCACCCAGGGCCCGGGACTTCCCGGGGTCCTCAAAGTCGCGCCGGACGACTTCCGAGTCCACGAGGTCTCGGCCTATCCGCGGCCCCGCCCGGACGGAGCGTTCGTCATCCTTCGAGTGGAGAGCGAGAACTGGGAACAGCACGAGCTCGCCGCAGCGATCGGGCGTCGTCTCGGCCTCGCGACGCACGCGATCGCGTGGGCGGGCACGAAGGACCGGCGGGCCATCTCCGAGCGGCTCTTCAGCTACCGCGGGGACCTTCCTCCGGGCGACCTCGGCCTCCCGCGCACCCGACTGCTCGAGGCGTATCGCGCCGACGAGGGGCTCAAACTGGGACACCATTTCGGGAACGTCTTCGACGTGCGCGTGCGCAAGCTCGGCGCTCCGGTCGAGAGCGCACTCGCGATCTTCTCGGCTGTGCGGGAGGAGCTCCGGTCGCACGACGGAGTGCCAAATTTCTTCGGCCCGCAACGATTCGGAGAGGTACGGCCGATCACCCACGAGGTCGGTCGCGCGATGGTCCACGGCGACGCCGCCGAAGCGGTCGAGATCTACCTCGCCCGGCTCCCAAGCGCTGAATCGACGCCCGTCGCTCCGGCGCGGCGCCAGTATGCCCTCGACCACGACGTTGCGCGAGCGCTGAGCGACTTCCCAAGCGACTACCGCTTCGAGCGCACGCTCCTCGATCACCTCGCGCGGGGCCATCCCCCCGAACGTGCTCTGCGCGGCCTCCAGCGAGAGCTTCGGTTGCTCTTTGTGCACGCCTACCAGTCCCTGCTGTTCAACCGTTGGGTCACCCGACGGCACGACGAAGAGCTCGCACTGGACCGACCGATCCCCGGCGACCGCATCCTGCGCGTCGGCCGCGACGGGACGATCCGCGGGACGGACCACGTGCCCGTCGCCGACGATAACCTACCGGAGTGTACCGACCTCGTCGCTCGGGGACGCGCAGTGCTCGCGGGCCCTTTGCTCGGCTACGACTCGCCGCTGCCCTCCGGGCCGGTCGGTGAGCTCTCGCGCGCGGTCCTGGCTGAGGAGCGCCTCGAGCTCGACGCCTTTCGAATGCCTCACTTTCCCGAGCTGGCCAGCGCCGGGACCTGGCGGCCCGTCCAGATCTCGGTCCCCCCGATCGATCTTGCGATCGATGCGGATGTCGCCGACGCGATCCGATTCCGGTTTGCGCTCCCGAAAGGGGCCTACGCGACGATCCTGCTCCGAGAGTTCCTCAAGTCCGGTACCGCGGAGTGATCGGCGCCGCTGGAACCGAGCGTTCTAATACTCTGCCATCGCCGGTCGAGTGGACGGTCGTGGCGGTGGCGCTCGAAGTTCTATCCTCGCCGGCCCCCGCCGCCCCGGAGGTCCCTTCCGGCACCGTCGCCGCGACGAAGCGCGTTCCGACCGGGGTCCCGGATTTCGACTACTTCATGGGCGGCGTCCCCGCGGGTTCGGTGGTGCTCTTGCTCGGCGACGCGGGCGCGGGGCACTCGGAGTTCGCCCTCACGAGCGCGGCGCAATTGATGCTTCACGCCGAGGACCCCGGCACACACGCGCTCCATCTGGGGAGCGCCCGAGGCCCGTTCGCCTACCCATCGGGGATCCTCTACGTGAGCTTCACCCGCACCCGACGCCAGGTCGTTGACGAGGTGCGCGACGCCTTCGACCCGCTCTATCCGGCCGTCGTCGAGCGCCACCTCACCTTCGAAGACCTCTCGGCGGCGTACTTCGCCGAAACGAGCGTCCCGTCGGCGTGGGCGGAGGTCCCGAGCCCGCTCTCGGCCCTCGAACGGCGCCCTGCGGCCCGCGTGGAGGGTGGGCCGCTCCGCTCGCTCGCCGATGCCCTGGACGAGCACGGCGCCGATCGGGTCGCGATCGTCGACTCCCTCGGGGATCTGGTGGTCCGTCCCGGTCTCGAGACGACCGAGCTGGTGACCTTCCTCAAGGGACTACGCCGACGAGCGAAGGAGTGGGGAGGTATCGTCTACCTGCTGCTCTCGCGGGGAGTCGCCGGCGCCGCGGTCGAGCACGCGATCATCGATTCGGTCGACGGAGTGCTCTCCTTCTCCTGGACCTCCTCGCCGAACCGCTCGCACCGTCAACGATCATTGCAGATCGACAAGTTCTTGCCCGTCCTCTCCCACGTCTCCGACGAGTACCAGGGTCGCTTCGTCATCCGGGTGCACGCGCTCACCGGCCTCGTGACCACGCAACATGAGCGCATCTGACCCGCCTCGCCCTCGGGTCCCGATCGGGATCCCCGGCCTCGACACGATGCTCAACGGAGGGATCCCGTCCGGCCACGTCGTCCTGGTCACCGGCCTCCCCGGCACGGGGAAGACCTGCCTCGGCCTCTCATTCCTCGCGGGCGGGCTCGCGCGATCGGAGCGCGGGGTCTACCTCTCTCTCGAAGAGGACGTCGAGCCGCTCTTGGAGACCGCCCGTCAGTTCGGCTGGCCGTTCGACGATGCCGTCGCGAACGAGCGCCTCAAGATCGTCCGGCTCGACCCGCGCGAAACGCACCAGAGCCTTCGACGGATCCAGGGCGAGCTGGGCAAGGACCTGGCGCAGCTCCAGGCTCGGCGCATCGTGGTCGACTCGGTCTCGCTGCTCGAGATGCTCTGCGACACGGAGGCGAGCCGCCGCGAGACCCTCTTCGCGCTCGCCGGGGCGTGCCGCGCCTCCGGCGCCACGACGATCCTGATCGCGGAAGCCGACCCCCAGCACCCTGAGGTCACGCGCGACGGCCTCGCCGAATACGTCGCCGACGGAGTGATCCTCCTCGGGTACGCGCAGACGGCGGACGGACGCCGCGTCGGGCTCTCCGCGCGCGTGATGAAGATGCGTCGGACCGCGCACGTCCGCACCGCCCAGCCGTACCGCATCGGGTCGAACGGGATCGAGGTCGATGCGAACGCCGTCGACTTTGGCCGCTTGACCTGATCCCCAAAGAGGTCATGGGAGGCGGCACCTCCCATTGGGCGCGGTCGGGTCGATGGAGTGGGTCCTCTACGTCGACATGGACGCCTTCTACGTCAACTGCGAGCTCCTCGACCGCGAGGATCTCCGAGGGCGCCCCGTGATCGTCGGGAGCGAGCCCGGGCCGGGTCCGACCCGCGCCGTCGTCCTCTCCGCGAGCTACGAAGCTCGACCCACGGGGGTGCGCTCGGCGATGCCGGTGCGCGAGGCGAAGCGCCGGTGCCCCGAGGCGGTCTGGATCCCTCCGGACTTTTCGAAGTACGCCCAGCGTTCGCACGAAGTCATGGCTTGGTTGGGACGCCGCTTTGGGAGCGTGATCCCGCAGAGCATCGATGAGGCCTGTGCTACGGTCGACTCCGCAGAAGAGGCTCTCGTGCGTTCGATCGCCTACGGCGCCCAGGCCGATCTCCTGCGGGAGCTCCGCCTCCCCTCTTCGTGGGGCGTCGCTTCGACGCGGCTCGTGGCCAAGATCGCGAGCGATCGAGCAAAGCCGGCCGGGGTCGTCGTCGTTCCCTCGGCGAAGGTGGCGGAGTTTCTCGCCCCGCTCCCCGTGCGTGCGATCCCGGGCGTAGGCCCGAAGTCCGAGACACGGCTCGGGGAACTCGGGGTCCACACGATCGGTGAGCTCGCAGCGCGTCGCCGTGCGGAGATGCGCCGCGCCTTCGGGGAGTGGGGCGCGACCCTGGTGGCGCTCGCCCGCGGAGAACTCGAGGCGAGCTCGGAAGCATCGAGCGATGTAGGACCGGTCTCCCGCTCCTCGGACCGGACCTTCGAGGTCGACGTCGAGGATGCTCACCGCCTGACGGAGGCGGTCGACGTGATCTCCCGCGATCTGGCCGACGCGCTCGCCACCGAGGGTCTTCGGTTCGCGGCCGTCGGAGTCGCCGTGCGGTGGGCTGACTTTACACGAGTGCAGCGGGTGCGCGGCCTACCGGGTGCGGTGAGCGACTTCGAGAGCTTGCGGACGCTCGCGCAGCGCCTTTGGCGCGAGCTCTGGGACGAGGAGACGCGCGGGCGTCACCGTGCCGTGCGCACGCTCACGGTCCGGACCGAACGCCTCTCTCCCGCGGTCCCTCTCCAATCCTCGCTCGACCGTTTCGAAGGGGCCGGCGGAGCCGATGGCGATGCTCCATCCCCCGACCCCTAAATATCGGACGGGACTCGGAGCTACCGTGAGCCCGTCCGCGTCCGTCGAGGAGTTGGTCCGCCCTCGCGGCCCCTTGGGGCTTCCGATCCCGGCGTATGATGGAGCATCGATCGTCAACATCGCTCCCACGATCGCGGGCGCACTCGGCGTCCGCCACCCCGAGGGTGGGCCGGCGCTCGCGCCCCCGCTCCGAACTTCCCTCGATCCATTCAAGGGGCGTCGAGCCGAAGGAACGACGGTCGTTCTGCTGATCGACGGATTCGGCTGGTCGTCGTTCGTCGAAGCGCTTGCGGAGACGCAGGACCCGCTCACCGCCGCGTGGCGGAATCTCGCGCAACCGATCACCACGGTCTTCCCGACGACAACGGTGGCCGCTCTGACGAGCCTGTCGACCGGGACTCCCCCCGCGCGCCATGGCTCCGCCGGATACCGGCTCTATCTTCCGGGCTACGGGCTGGTCGCAGACCTGCTCAAGATGTCGGCGTTCGGCGTCTCGGCGCCCGGAGGGCTCGTCGGTCCCGCATGGACCCCGCGCATGGTGAGTGGAGTCCCGGCGATATTCGGCTCGGTCCCGGGCAGCGCGGTGGTCTCTCGGGACCACTTCGAGTCGACCGGGTTCACTCGGATCCTGTACGAGGGTGCCGAATACCTTCCGTACGCGACCGCCTCCGACCTCGCCTATCAGCTCATCGACGCGCTCACTCGGCCGCGTCCACCCCCGCTCATCTACGCCTACTGGGACGAGCTCGACACCGTCCACCACCTTCACGGGCCCGCTACCCCGCTCTATCGTTTCGAATTCGAGCGGATCGCCCACATGGTCGACTTCGTCGCGCGGTCGGTCGGTCCCGTCGCGCGAACGACGACCTGGATCGCCACCGGCGATCACGGCCAGCTGCCTTCACTCAAAGACCGTCAGATCTACGTCGACACGTTCCCGGATCTCCTCGCCGAGATGGCGCGCCCGATGGCCGGCGATCGCCGTGGAGCGTATTTCGCAGCCCACGCCGGTCGGGAGGAGGCGCTGCGCGCCGCCCTCGACGCCCACCTTCCCGCAGGGAGTCGGATCGTGGGAATGGGAGAGGCGCTGTCGGCGGGTCTGTTCGGACCCCCGCCCTGGCACCCCGAGATCCGCAGCCGTCTCGGCGACTGGCTCGCGCTCGTTCCACCCACCTATGGGATCGTGCATCGGCTCCCCGGCTCGACCCCGCCCCGGCGCTATTTGGCCGGCTCGCACGGGGGACTCGATCCGCGCGAACTCGTCGTACCGCTCGTCGCGGGTCGACTCTCGGACTTTTCCTCTCGAGCCTGACAGCTGAATAAGCACCGGAGTCTTCGGGCGCGCGTGTGCCCTCGAGCTTGGGATGACGGCCTCCGGGGCATCGGGACCCTGCGACGTTTGCAGAACTTCGTCTGAATGAGCTCCACTACACTGGAGATCTCGCGCGGAGGTGGGTTGACGTCTGGGAGCAGCGACAGTGACCGCCGGTGGGTGGCAGGGGACGTTCGACCACCGCCGGCCCTTCGTCCTTCAAGCTCAACCCAGCTTCGATCGCCGACCCGCTCGCCGCGGAGCATTCGGCTCCTTAGTTCGAAGACCGTCACGGGAAGTTAGGAGGAACGACCTACGGAGTAGGTCACACGATCGCCCGCGTTCGCCGGCCTCGCCGGATTGTTCTCTCGCTTGCGCGAGCTCCCACGAAGATCCTGGTCGAGCTAGGCGCAGTGACAAACGCAAGGTTAACGCTCAGTCCCCCTATTCTCTCCGACATCGGGGCGGGTGACCTGGATGTTCGCAGCGTTGCAGAGGCGCGCCGCCCTCCCGCCACAGACGCGTCGAGTGTTTGCCCGGCAACTCCTCCTAGTCTCGATAGCCGGAATACTCATCCTGGGCGCCATGATTGCGATCGGGGGCCACGGAGTCATCTCTCTACCCGGCGGACTCTTGAGCTCATCCCACTCTACTCCGGCGCCCGGTGCACCGCCGGCGGTGGGGCTTGGGATCTCACCTACCCCGCACTCGAGCTACTCGGTGCTGTTCCTTGAGACCGGCCTTGTGCCTCCGAGTACTTCGGTCCCGTTCTGGTCCGTGACGCTCAACGGTTCCACCTTCTTCGGCGTGAATTCGCGGATCGCCTTCTCCGAGCCGAACGGCAGCTACCCGTTCACCGCCCAAGGGCCGGCCGGCCACTACGCGAGTCCAGCCTCGGGGAACATCACCGTCAACGGAAACTCCGTCGAGATGCTCATCACCTTTACCACCGGCCCGCCGTCCCAGTACTCGGTCCAGTTCTCCGAATCCGGGCTCCCGACGGGAACGAGCTGGTCGGTCTCCGTTGGCGCAGTCACGAACTCGAGTACCGGCACGGCCATCGGGTTCTCCCTCGAGAACAACTCCTACTCCTGTCAGATCGAGGCCCCGGGCGGTTGGATCGCCACGCCGGTCTCCGGGACCCTGAACGTCACAGGCGCATCGGTCCTCGTGCAGGTACACTTCACCCCCGCGCCGCCGCCGAACTCCCCGAGCTCGTCGGGGTTCCTGGGCCTGCCCGGCCTCACTGGGTACTACCTGCTCGCAGCCCTCGCCGGAGGGATGTCGGTCGCGGTAACTTGGGGATACGTACGGCTGCGCGGCGCAACGCGCATCTCCCCCCTCCGGAGCCGATTCGTCCCGGCGGCGACCGTAGCCGAGGGTCTCAGCGGATCCGGGGAGACCGCTCGGAAGACGCCGCGCGGCTCCGCCTTCGTTCGGTTCGCGATGATGAGACTCGCGCTCATCCCGACCCAGCTCGTCTTCATTCTCTGGATCCTCTACCTCGCGATCGACGTCCCGCCCCAGGTCGGCCGGATCACGACGAGTTCGTTCTTCGGTGGCTTCGCTCAGATGGTGACCAACATCTTCACCGGTAATTGGGGGTTCTCTCACGGGACCTTCAACTTACCCTGGTTCCAACTCTACCTCGACCTGCTTCCCACTTCGCTCCAAGTCGCGCTCTTCGCCCTCCCGATCGCTGCCGTCGCCGCCTATTATGTGGGTCTGAAGGTCGGGTGGAGCCGTTCCTCGATCGCAGACCTCCCGGTCCGTCTAGGCTCGTTGACCTCGAGCATGGTCTCGGTGGTGGTGATCGGGCTTGTCGTCGACTCGGTGTTCTTCCTGGCGTACGTCCACTGGTTCAACGATCTCCCGGGGTTCGGACTCATTCCCTCTCGCCCGTGGTTCGAAACCTACGGGGGCGGCTATCCCTCCTGGATCATCTACGGGCAGATCACGCGGCCCACCGGCCTCCCGTTGGTCGACGGCCTGGTCCACCAGGCGTGGCAGTTCGAGGCGATGACCGTCATGAAGACGCTCATCCAAGGGATCGTCGTGGCAATCGTGTACCTCGCGGTCTTCGTGCGCCACGCTCGGGGCGTCGTCTCCGCCGCGAGCGATGAGCTTCACCTCCAAGCGGCGCGCTCACGGGGGGTCTCGGAGAGAACCTTGCTGTGGAAGCACACGGCCCGTAGGGTCGGACCGACGTTTCTCCTGGTCTTCGCCCTGACGATCCCTGCCTACCTCGCGACGCAGTTCGTCGTCGAGGCCGTCTTCATGGACCCGGGGATCGGCGAGCTTACGGTAGGTCTGTTGGCGAACGGTGGGAGTCTCGTCGCGTTGGAAGGGATGATCTTCCTCCTATCGGCCTTTGTGCTAGTGAGCGTCTACCTCGTCGACCTCTACGCGGTGCATCTCGACCCGCGGGGGGCGGTCCGCCGATGAGCTCTTCGACTCCCCCTCCCGATGCCGTTCTTCCTCCAGCCGCGACCGGATCGTGGCGACGCCATCCCCCGGGCCTCCAGCTCTGGGTCGGCGTCGGGGTGCTCGCCGTCTACCTCGGCATCGCGATCAGCGCGCTCGTCGTCTTTCACGGGTCGGACACCCTGAGCTCGAACCCGGCATGGACCCCGCCGTGGGTCATCCTCGGCCCGTCCTGGACGTATCCGTTCGGGATCCTCAGCGGCTTCGGCGTCAACCTCGTCACGGCCCTGTGGCAGGCGACGCCGTGGGACCTCGCGATCATCTTCTCGATCCTCGCCCTCGATGCGGCCCTCGGCGCGGTGATCGGGACCCTGGCCGGTCTCTACGAGGGCCGGTGGCCGGACACTCTCGTCACGTTCGTCGGGGACTCTCTGGGGTCGATCCCCGCGATCTTCCTCGTCGTCGTGGTCTTCGGGGGCCTCGCTGTACTCGCTCCAAAGGGGGACAATCTCGTTCTTTTCGTCCTCCTGTTCGGATTCATCTTGTGGCCGACCTGCGCGCGGATCGTTCGGGAGCGGGCACGCGTGCTCGCCCACCAACCGTACGTCGAGGCGGCTCGAGCCGCGGGAGCGTCGGACCGTCGCATCCTGCTGCGGCATCTCCTCCCCAACTCGTTCCAACCGATCCTCGCCCAGCTGCCGATCGACCTGGTCGCGATCTACCTCGTCCTCTCGGTGTTCCCGTGGTGGACCTGCACGACGTACATGCCTCTGCCCGCCTCCTACTACGTGCCGACCCTTCCGGCGTTCTCGCCGCTCCCCTCGCCGTGGTTCCCCGAGTGGGGCTACCTCCTCGGGAACGGCGCGTGCCTCGCCTTCCCGGTCCCTGCCGAGCCCGTCTATTGGTGGATGTTCGCCTTCCCTCTTCTCGCGATGGTCGGTCTAGGGCTGGGACTCGCGCTGCTGCTCGATGGGATCGAGGAGTGGACCCGGGTACCGATGTAGGCCCCGGGTACCGATGTAGGCCCCGAGCGGAAGCCGACCCCTGTTCGGGTCAGGGCGGAGCGGGGGCTGGAGCGGCTGCCGTGCCGGGGGTCGTTGCTACGCCCGCGACCGCGGTGGTTACTCGGTTC
>JBOGRR010000028.1:0-13927 GCA_050749765.1 Thermoplasmata archaeon
CGCGAGATGGTCCATCCACGGCCCTTCCTCCGCCTCGAAGCGCTTCTTGATCTTCTCTCGGAGCAGTTCGTTGTAGGCGCGGTAGGCGTTCCACACCCAAGGTCCGTACGTCGCCGGCGATTCGTCGCAGACTCCTTCGCTCATCGTTCGCTACTTCCTGCCGCAAGGGCGGCGAACGAGCTCAGGGAGGGGTGGGGGATATTGACCGGAAGTTCCGGGGGGCGCTCACAGCCGCTAGCCCGCCACCCCAATCGGCACGCCCGCGGCTCCGAGGGCGCGGAGTCCCGCGATCATTGGCGCCGACGCCGCCGGGAGCGCGCGAACCCGGGCGACCGCGCGGCCCAAAAGGTCGTAGGCGGCGTCACGCACGGCGGGCTCGTCGAGGGCGGTCGCTCGGTCGGTGACGACTTCGAGTTCGCCGTGGCGTGCGCGGAGCATCACGTGGGCGAGGTTCCCTTCGACGGCCCATACGAGCCACGGATCGCCCGGGTGGTCGAAGACGCCGACCCAACGCAATCGGCCGAACCACCGACCGGAGAGCCGACCGAAGAGATCGTCGGCGGTTCGGTCGGGAGGCAACGCGACCGTCGCGATGCGATGGGCGTCCGGCGGGAGCGGGTGGGCTCGCTCGCCGAGGTCGATCTCGCCGAGGGCGTACCCGCGCGCCGAGTGACGGATCGATCCATCGCGCTGGAGTCGCCGCAAGGCGCGAGCGAGCGACTCGGGGTGAACTCCGAGGGCTCGACGTAGGCCGTTGAACGCGATCCGCCCCGGATGCTCGGCGAGGACCCGGAGCACCCGGTCATCGACGCGGGGGTCAGGGGCCTCGTTCGCGGTAGGTGGGACCATCGATCGGGTCCAGTCCGGCCCGAGGTATAGTCGGTCGGTAACCCGGACGTGCCCTGCTGGTGCCCGGCGCCGCTCTCCCCCTCCGCGCCGGCGCTAGGGTCCTGCCGCGCGGGGGAGGGCGGAAGGTCCGAGTTCGTCGCGCGTGGATGAATCGTCTCAACGACCGATCCGCGCTCGGATTGCGGCGTGATCCTGTTCGAACTCCTTCGAGAAGAAGCGATCGACGGCCGCGCGGATCTCGGACTCGGGGAGGGTCCGCGACGCGAACTCACCGACGACCGAGACACCCGTGCGGGCGCCCATCGGGACGTAGTACAGGAAGAATCGAGACCCTTCGAAGGGACCCGCGAGCACCTCGTAGGCGATCCCCAGCGGAGGAAAGGAGGTCCAGCGCATCGTGAAGGCCGTGGGCGTTCCATCGAATTCCTGCTCCCAGGAGTACTCCCCGGAGTTCCCCGGTCGGGGCCGCCGCTCGCTGTGGAGGTGGGCGTGGGCCGACGAGTGGCCGTCGCCCGACCCTACGAACTCCCAGACGAGATCGAGCGGAGCTTCGAAGACACTGCCCTCGTCGTGCACGAAGACCATGGTGCACCAGCGGCGACGCCCTTGATATGGCCGTCGAGCGGGCGCGCGTTCGCCATGACGCTTGGCTCGATCGAAAGCCCGAACGCGACCGAGCGGCTTCCCCGCGGACGCCGCCCGTCGTCGCGTCCGACCTCGGGGCGAGCCCAGCCCCGGCATCGGACCGGCGAACGGGCCCGAGGGGGTTTGAACCCCTGACCTTGCGGTTAAGAGCCGCCTGCTCTACCGACTGAGCTACGGGCCCACAGCCGGCGCAGGGACCCGAGAGCCGCCATAAAGCCTGCGCGCGCGCCGCACCGCGGGTCAACGGCGTTGGCGTTCCAAGGCGGCGCCGACCATCAGCGGGAAGAGGACCGTCACGTCGCCGTCCACGGTCGTGTGCCGCGCGGTGGCCTTGACCTTTCCCCAGCTCACGGCTTCCCGGGTGCGGGCGCCAGAAAGACTCCCGTCCCACTCGACGGCCGTCGTGATGTAGAGGGCGGCGTCGAGCCCTTCCCGGAACTGGTTCCACCAGATCGTGTGGTGCTTCGAGATCCCGCCCCCGAGCATGATCGCGCCCGAACGTCGGGCCTTAAAGACGAGGTCGCTCAGCTCCTGCTCGTCGCGCAGGAGGTCGATCGAGAGCTCGCGGTGGTCCTGCCAAAAGAGCCAGATCTGCGAGCCGACCGCACCGTCGGTGATGCCCGGAACGTAGACCGGGACCTTCCGGTCGGCGGCGGCGCGCAGGATGCTCGAGCGCTCCCGAGCGGGGATCGCGTCGCCGATCGCTTGAGCGAGAGCGCGCGTCGAGAGCTGCCGAACCCCCTGGCGCCAGAGTCGTTCGAGGATCGGGCGCATCTTGCGCTCGATGATCGTCCCGTAGTTCGCCTGAGGGATGACGAGGTTCCCGAGGCGGTAGAGGTGCCGGCGATGGAGATCGACATCGTCGAGCGTCCACTCCCCATGGTAGTACGGCTTGAACGAGCGCGCGAGGTCGTGGTCGAGCGTTCCGCAGGTCGTGATGAGCGCATCGACCTGCCCTTCGCGCACCAGGGTCGCAAGCACGCCGCGGAGGCCGGTCGCGACGACGTCGGCCGGGAACGAGAGGAAGACGGTCATCTCGGGGTCGGCGAAGATGCGCGCGAGCACGTCGACCCCCTGAGCGACCGCTTTTGCGCTGAACCCGCCTCCCGCCTCGAGCCGCCGAACCAGGGTGTCGAGCGAGGGGGCGTCGTCGATGCGGACGTCCTCGACTTTGCGGGGCATCGGCGGGGGGAGCCGCTCCGGTGTTAAAGGGCTCCCGTGAGCCCGAAGCCGAACGAGTGATAGACGAGCAGGAACGTCACCAGGTAGCCCACGATCGCCCCGCTGTTGAGGAGCGGCAAGCCCGCGTGCGCGGTCCCACGCAGGACCAACCGCATCAAGACCGCGTAGCCGACGAGCGAGCCCGCGAGCGCCCCGATCGCGGTCCACAGCCCCGCCGGGATCCCGAGGATCACGGGCGACGCGGGGAGCCAGACGAACGCGGCGACGACGAGTACGCCCGGGATCACCACGTCGCCGAGACCCATGAAGAGCGCTCCGCGCTCATCGACCGGCGTTTGGCGGATCGCCTCGAGCGACGGAGACTTCGGGTAATCGTAGTGCGGGTCTTCGGGCATCACCATCAAGATCGGGAGCTTCATGTCGACGATCACGTCGGCGAGACGCAGCATGTGCTTCGTGCGGTACACGGCGATGTAGTCGTAGACCGCGAGCCCGATCAGGAGCACGAAGCTGGGGAGGATCGCGAACGAACCCCCGAGGATCGCGATCACCGCCCCCGCCGCGACGAACCCCGCGA
Source organism: Thermoplasmata archaeon (assembly GCA_050749765.1). Classification (GTDB taxonomy): domain Archaea; phylum Thermoplasmatota; class Thermoplasmata; order Lutacidiplasmatales; family UBA184; genus Lutacidiplasma. Next base: position 3,254 of record JBOGRR010000028.1, read on the forward strand.
GATCCACGACATACCATTGCGGTTCCATGATGAGCGCCAGGAAGAGCGCGGCCGCGAGGACTGCGGCGAGCGCGACCGCCGGGTAGACGGTAATCTCGGCGGACGGTGGTGGCAACAGGAGCGAGTAGGGGATCGCGATCAAAAGGGTCTCTACGAGCGTGATGAGGAGGGCCGCGCCGATCGCGAGCAAGAGGAGCCAGCGCAGCCCGGTGAAGAGGCTCTTCCGGCGGGCGAAGAGCAGGATGATGATCGGCACGATCACAACGGCCGCGATCAAGAGGAGCGGAGTGAACGGGTTCGTCCCCGAGCTGGGGGAGCTGAAGCCGGCGGAGCGGAACGGCAGCGCGAGCGCGAGCGCGAGGGCTTGGGCCCCGATGTAGAGGCCCAGCAACCCGAGCCAGCGCGTCGACCGCATTGCGCGGGTTACGGCTGCACGATGGCGTAGGCGTTGTTGCCAAGGACCTTCGTGATCTTCGCGTTGACCGTCGCGCCGCGCTGGTTGGCTCCGGTGACGAAGACGACGAACCCCTCCTTCTTCGCCACGCCATCCCCCCGCCGACCGACGTCCTCGATGGTGAGCCGGTAGACCTCGCCGACCACGACGGGGGCCTTCGGCTTCTCGGGAGCGACGACCCGCCGCATGGTGACGGGGCGCTGGGCGCCGCACGCCTCGCAGATGAGCACGAGGAAGCGTCCGTCCTTCTGGAGATGGGTGTCCGGCCGCTTGCACTCGGAACAGATGACGAACTTCTCGGTGTACTCCCGCACGCGCTGAGCGATGGCCTCGGGGCTGACCCGGGACTTGAGCACGCCGCGAGGGAGATCGAGGACCCCGGGGCAGCCGACCTCCTTCGCGAGGTAACCGATGAGGTGCGTCGGCTCCCGGCGCAAGACCTGGGCGATCGTCGCGAAATTTCGGATCACCGTGGTGCGGCCATCGGTCATCACGTCGGCGTCAGGGACTACGAAGCGCTCGGCGCTCGGTTTCACCTCGGGAAGCTTCGAGCGTGCGCGCTCGAGCAGGGCTTCGTAGGTCTCCATGGACCTCTACCGATGACGGGAGCTCCGCAAAAGGTTACCGAGCGCCCGAGGACGGTCCGGGGGGGCCCGAACGGGCTCAGCGGACCGTATCGCCGAGCAGCCACTCTAGGGCCGGCGCGAGCGAGGGCCCGTCGATCACGTGGGTCGCCGCCGCGCGTGTTGCGTCGTCTTCCGGGTGGAAGGCGATCCCGATGCGGCTCTGGCGGAACATCCCGATGTCGATCTCAGAATTCCCGATCGCGGCCGTCTCGGCGACCCCGACGCCGAGATCGCGCTGGATGCCCGCGAGGACTCGGTCCTTCTGCTTGATCGGCACCCGGATGATCCCCTCGTCGGTCAGGAGGCCATCGGGCGATGAGCGGATGCCGTTCGCCAGGACGTAATCGATGCCCAGCTCACGTCCGATGCGGTGGGCCAGGAGGTCGATCCCCCCGCTGATGATCGCGGTACGGACGCCGTGAGCCTTCAGCCCGTGCACGAGCTCCTCGGCCCCGGGCATTAACGCGACCCCCGCGAGGATCCTCTCGAGATCGTCGACCGAGATCGTCGGGTGCCGGCTCTTCCATAGCGCCACGTCGGAGCGAATGAACTCGACGTCGTCGATCTCCCCTCGATTGAATTGAGCGAGCGCTCGGGCGTTCGAGAGTCCGTAATGCTCGTGGATGACGGCCCACGAACTCTCGATCCGGTCGTCGCACGCGAGCGTGCCATCCATGTCGAAGGCGACGAGCCTAAGCACGTTCGTCCCGCGTGAGGGCATCCGCGGCCTCGAGCACGTCCTCGGGGACCGAGGTCGCCCACGCGGAGAGGTTCGCATCGATCTGGGTAGGCTGGGTGGCGCCGAAGAGCGGAAGTGCCCCCTGGCGGCGCAGCCAGTGCAGCGCGAGGCTCGCGAGGGGAATATGCGCCTTCTTCGCGAGCGCGTCGAGGGCCCGGGCTCGCGCGAGCGTCGCCTCGAGGTGCTCCGGATCGAAGCGACGCACGCCGCGGCGGGCCGCCGCAGGAATCTCCCCATCCGCGAGGTAGCGCCCCGCGAGCAGGCCGTGTGCGAGCGGGGAGTACGCCTCGATCCAGATCCCCTTCGCTCGGCAGTGCTCGCGCAGTGGATCGCCATCCTCACGCTCCAATAGGTTGTAGCGGACCTGGTTCACCACCACGGCGTGGGGAGCGAGCGCCGCTTCGGCCTCCTCGAGCTGGGGGAGGGTGAAGTTCGATACACCGACGGCGCCGATCCGCTTCTGGTCGGCAAGCTCTGCGAGGACCCCCATCGTCTCGGCGATCGGCACTCGATCGTCCGGTGCGTGGACGAGATAGAGATCGATCGAGGGCAGCGCGATCCGTTCGAGCGTGCCTTGGATGGCCGCGCGCACCTGTGCCGCGCGCAAGTGTTCCCACGAGACCTTGCTCACGATGAGCGAAGCACGGCGATCGCCCGGACGCCGCTCGAGCACCTCCCCGAGGATCCGTTCGGAGCGTCCGGCGCCGTAGACCTCCGCGGTGTCGAACCACCGCATCCCCTGGTCGAGGGCCCATTCGATCGTGGAGGTCGTCTCCCCTTCGCTCGCGGCGGTCCAACGCCCTCGATTCCAGAGACCGAGGCCGATCTCGGGGTGGGTCGCGCTCGTACCGCGGAGCGGCACCGCCGCGATCTCGGTCCGCGGGGCGGGAGGTCTCCGAGCCGGGGGCCGTCGCGAGCGCGCCGTGGGGGTCATGGGTTCTCTGAGGGAGAACTCCCTTCCTTCAAGTGGGCATCGATGCGTTGGATCCGGGTCGTGAGCTCATCGACCTTCGCCCCGAGCTCCTCCGCGACCTTCGCCGGGGCACGCGCACGGAAGCTCGGGTCGGCGAGACGCTCTCGGCTCTTCTCAAGGAGCGCGACGAGCTTCTCGCGCTCCTTCTCGAGGGCCGAGCTCTCGTCCCCCGATCCCGCGGGCCGAAGAAGGCTCACCTCTCCGAAAGGCGCCACGCGGCTCGCCGCACCCGGCGGGGCCGCGGCACCGTCGGCGAGGAGAGTGAAAGGACGGACGCGGGCGAGACGTTCCACGGTCGCGCGCTCGCGCTCGAACAGGCTCCGGGCCTCGTTGGAGGTCGCACGGAGCCAGGCCGTCGGGACCTGCTCCGCCGGTATCGCCTCCTCGGCGCGCAGGTTCCGCAGCCACCGAACGGCCTCGAGCACGCTCGACATCGCTCCCTCGGCGGCGTCGTCGCGAGGGACCGGTTCGTCCCCGGGCCAATGCGAGAGCGCGAGGAGGTCCCCGTCGTGCGGAAGCGCGTGCCATAGCTCCTCGGTAACGTGCGGTACGAACGGGTGCAGGAGTCGGAGCGATCGTTCCACGGTGAAGAGGAGCACGGAGCGAGCGGCGCGCTGCGAGGGGGTCCCGGCCCCGCCCGCGAGCCGCTCCTTCACGATCTCGACATAGCGATCGGCGAGGTCGTGCCAGACGAACTGGTAGAGGGCAGTGGCCGCGCGCGAGACCTCGAAGGCGTCGAGCGCCGACTCGACCTCCGCGAGCGTCCGTGCGTAGCGCGAGAGGATCCAACGATCCTCGAGCGGGGCCTCCACCCCGAGCACCGGAGCGGTCGACGGCGCGTCCGTCCCCGGCGGGGTGTGCAGGATCGTGAACCGCCCGACGTTCCAGACCTTCGTCAAGAAGTTGCGCGACCCATCGAGCGTCGCCGCGCCGAATGGACCATCGTCCTCGGTCGGATTGGGGAAGAGAAGTCCGAAGCGCATCGCGTCGGCCCCGCGCTCCCCGATGACCGTGATCGGATCGGGGGAATTGCCGAGATGCTTCGACATCCTCCGGCCCTGGGCGTCGCGCAGCATGCCGGTGAAGACGACGTCGGAGAACGGAGGTTTACCGGTGAAGTGAAGGCCGGCCATCATCATCCGGGCGACCCAGAAGAACATGATGTCGCGGCCGGTCACCAGAATGGTCGTAGGGTAGTAGTGGTCGAGGTCGCCCGTGCGCTCGGGCCAACCGAGCGCTGCGAACGGCCACATCCAGCTGGTGAACCACGTGTCGAGCACGTCCGGGTCCGCGTCGAGCGGGCCCCCCGAACACTTCGGGCACTTCGTCGGCTCGTCGACCGTGGCGAACTCGTGGTCGCACTTGGAGCACCGGTACACGGGGATCGGGTGTCCCCAGAGGACCTGGCGCGAGATGCACCAGTCCTGGATCCCCTCCATCCACCGGAAGAAGGTGAGGTCCCAGCGCTCGGGGTGGATCCGGACCTTCCCGTCCCGTACGGCGGCGACCGCGGCCTGGGCAAGCAGATCCATCCGAACGAACCATTGGGTCGAGAGGCGAGGCTCGATCACGGACTCCGATCGTTCCGATCGCGCCACCGAGTGCCGGTAGCCCTCCCGACGGAGAAGCAACCCTTCACGTTCGAGGCGCTCGACGACCTTCTCGCGCGCGAGATCTCGGTCGAGCCCTCGCAGCTCTTCCGGTACGGCCGATCCCGAGAGGCGAGCCCGCCGATCGAAGATCTCCTCGGGCATCGGGAGATCGGAGTGACGTCGGAAGATCTCGTAGTCGACGAGGTCGTGGCGAGGGGTCACTTTGAGCGCGCCCGTGCCGAACGCCGGATCGATCGCGATGTCGGTGATCACGGGCGCGATGCGCCCGGTGAGCGGGACGCAGACGCTCCGTCCGACTGCGTCTCGGTATCGGCCGTCGTCCGGATGGACCGCGATCGCGACGTCGCCGAGGATCGTCTCGGGGCGCACCGTCGCGATCTCGATACCCCCGGGGCGTCCGTCGGCCCATGGGTACCGCACGTAGTAGAGCGTACCATCCTCCTCGGTGTGGACGACCTCGAGGTCCGAGATCGCCGTCTCGAGCCGAGGGTCCCAGTTGACCATCCGCTCGCCGCGATAGATGAGCCCTTCTCGGTAGAGCCGCACGAACGCCTCGCGCGTTGCGCGGGCGGCCGCCGCATCTTTGGTGTATCGGTACCGGGACCAGTCGAGCGAGAAACCACCGGCGACGGCCTGTTCGCGGATCCGCCGCTCGTGCTCCTCCTTCCAGAGGCCGACCTGGCGGACCGCCTCGGCCCGCGGGAGCTCTTCGAAGCGGATCCCTTGCTTCGCTAGCCGACGTCGTACCTCGACCTGAGTCGCGAGTCCGGCGTGGTCGAGCCCCGGCACCCAGAGCGTCGGGCGGCCCGCCATCCGCGCCCGTCGCACGAGAACGTCCATCACCGTGTCGCCGAGCATGTGGCCCATCGTGAGGGCCCCGGTGACATTCGGCGGAGGGAGCACGAGCGAGAATGGCCGGCCCCGGGGCTGATCGGGGGCGCGAAACGCCCCGGCCTCCGCCCACGCCTGTTGCCAGCGCGACTCCACCAGCCGAGGGTCGAAACGCGCCGGTAGGCCCGGGGCGGGGTGCGCCGGGGAAGTCGCCGGGTCGCTCATCGGTCGGGCCACTCTCGGTCGGTCCAAGAAGGTTGCGACGCCCGTCCTCAGCGCGCGCGCGTCTCGGGGAAGAGCAGGACGTCCTTGATCGACGCGCTGCCCGTGAGCGCCATGGCGATGCGGTCGACGCCGATCCCGATGCCCGTCGCCGGCGGCATGCCGAAGCGCAGGGCCGCGACGAAGTCGGCATCGTAGGCATAGGTCTCCTCCCCGCGCGCCCCGAGCTGCTCGCGGAACCGGCGCTCCTGCTCCTCCGGGTCATTGAGCTCCGTGTAGGCGTTCCCGAGCTCGAAGCCAAGGTAGAAGATCTCGAAGCGCTCGACGCGCCCTGGCTTGGAACGATGCCGCTTCGCAAGGGGCGTCGTGCTCACCGGATGGTCCACGACGAAGCTCACGTGGTCGATCGTCGGCTCGACGTAATGCTCGAACAGTTTATCGAGGAAGACGCCCGGCGGCGAGTCATCGGGAACGGTCGCGCCGATGGATCGAGCGTGGCGGCGTAGTGAGTCGGTGTCGAGTCCGGCGACGCCCGCGATCCCGCTCCGCTCCTCGAGGGCCTCGACGAAATCGAGCGTGGGGAAGGGCGGTCGGAAGCGGGAGGCCGCCTCTCGGATCGGCGTCGAATCCGGGGCGAGGTCGATCGCGGTGCTCGCGAGCCGATCGAGGAGCCCCTCGGCGAGTCGGCGCATGTCGCCATAGTCGGCGTAGGCCCAGTACGCCTCGAGCATCGTGAACTCAGGAGAGTGCGTCGAGTCGAGGTCCTCATTGCGGAAGCAGCGCCCGAGCTCGAAGACCCTCTCGAAGCCACCGACCAGCAAGCGCTTGAGCGCGAGCTCGAGCGCGATCCGCAGCTGGAGCTCTGCGTCGAGGTAGCGCGAGCGCGTCACGAACGGTTGAGCGGCCGCCCCGCTCGCGACGGGGATCAGGACGGGGGTCTCCGTCTCGAAAAAACCAGCCTCCTCGAAGTGCCGTCGCATCGTCCGGACGAGCTCGAAGCGCAGGCGGAAGCGCGCGCGACTCTCCGCGGAGGCGAGCAGGTCAAGGTAGCGCCGCCGGATCCGCTCCTCGGGATCGCGGAGCCCGTGGAACTTCTCCGGCGGCGGGGAGATCGCTTTGGCGAGAAGCGTGAGCTCGCGGACGAGGAGCGAAGGCTCGCCGCGCCGTGAGCGGGCCGCCGTGCCTTCGGCGCCCACGATATCGCCGGGATCTAGGTCGGCGAGCCAGTCCTGATAGGCGCGCTCGCCCAAGAGGTCAGAACGGAGCAGGAGTTGGATCGAACCCGAGAGGTCCTCGAGATCGATGAACGACGTCTTCCCGTGGGTGCGGACGGTGCGCACGCGCCCCGCGACGCGATAGTTCGGTTCGACGGTCTCCTCGCCGTCGGAGAGCTGAGACGCCCGGCTCACCACGGCTCGAGATTCGACCCGCCCGGGGAAGTTCGGTGGATACGGGTCCACCCCGCGACCTCGCAGCCGATCGAGCTTCGCCCTACGCTCGGCCTCGAGGTGCGGCGTCTCCTCGTCCATCGGAGTCCCCGCGGGAGAGGAGGGCGCTCAGGGAAAAAGCGTGCGGGTCAGTTCGCGAGGCCCTCAAGCGAGAGCCGCTCGACGGCGCCGGGCCGTACCAATGCGAGGTGTTCGGGAACCATCGGGTCTTTGCCGGCCGCACGGGCCGGCTCGTACAGGAGGAGGAACGTGCCATAGAAGAACTCGGCCGTCGCGTCGCCGCCGCCGATCCCGTAGCTCACGTAGTCGGCGAAGTAGATGTGCAGATATCCCGAGCGGCGCTCGCGGATCGCCGCGAGGAACGCGGAGAACTCCTCGCCGCCCTTGCGTTGGAGCTCCTCGATCAGGTCGCGCAACAGGGGACGAAGGGAGAGCCCGGCTAGGCCGTCGTACGCGAGATAGACTGCCGGACGGGGCTCGAGGGAGACGACATCGAGCCGCAGAACGCCTTCGACCGGTTTCGTGCGCATCGGGCGGGCCTATCCGGTGCTCATTATGAGCTCTTCGATGGGCGGGTCCTGGCGGTCGGATCCGCGCCGTACCTCGGAAGCGGTTCCCGAGCCGCTCGATCCCGTCGGTCCCGAGTGAGCCGCGATCGCGATAGCATGGACGTCTATCCGGAGTCCCTCATCCTCCCGTGCGGGGGGACGATCGCGAACGTCGAGCAAGTAGCGCGCTCGTGCGAGCCCGTCCGTCTCCGTGCGGCAGCGCACTTAGCCACAGGGAGGGCGGAGAACTCCGAGTCGCTAATTAGTGGGCAAACTCTCCCGCCGGCTCGATGGAGGGCGGCAGTAGCTCCTCCCGGCGGTTCGCGGGATGGATATTGAGCCATCGGAGAGCACTGCTCGTCGTATTCGTACTCCTCTTCATCGTGACGGTTTCCCTCAGCCCTATCGCCCAGGTCTACGTCAGTAACTCGTCGGCGACCACTCTTCCATCTTCCGACCAGTCGGTCCAAGTCCAGAACTTAGTTCCCACGAACGCCTCGCTGAGCGTCGTGACCCCTAACCTGTTCACCCAGCAACAGTTCTGCAACGTCGCCTACGGCTTCGCTCAGGGCCTCGCCGCCCAGGAGAAGGCGGGGGACATCTCCGACTATGCCTCGACGGTCTCGGTCTGCAGCGTCGGTGCGGCGACCGTCGACTCGCTCTTCGGCAGCGGGACGAGCGCCAACGCGACCCGGATCACAACGAATCGCTCGGAGTTCGAGGATCTCTCCAACGCGATCTGGGGCTATCCCAACACCTTCTTGACCGGATGGGAGCTGAACTACTACGACCGGGCCGCGATCAACCTGACGTTCAACGAGACCGGAGGGAGCTGGACCGGCTACGACAACGCGTTCCGCGCGTCGCTGTACCAGAACTACTCCAGCACGGAATTGCCCGAGCAGAATGTCGAAGGGGCGGTGCTATCGACCGCGTTCGACTACTTCAATAACGAAACCTACGGCGACCGTACCACGTCCAAGACACTGATCGTCGTGGCAGGAGTGATCGCCTCTCCGCTCGGGGTGCCGGGGTACGCGGACTCCGTGCTGATCGACAACGAGACCGCGACCTGGCTCGGTACGTTCGGAGGCTGGCTCGATTTCACCCTCGCGGGGTCGATGGGAGGCAGCGTCGTCCAGGCATACTCCGGCGGACCGACCTCGGACCCCGGGTGGAACTTCGTTCAGCACAACGGTTACGAAGTGGACATATTCCCCCCATCCCCGCTGGTCCCGGCGGGGTTCCCGGTCGTCCTGCCGACCGTGCTGAGCCAGTTCCTCAATGTCCGCGCGGGCAACACGACGATGCTCGTGGCGATCATCTTCAGTGTATCGAGCAGCTACGTCGGCTCCGACGGATCCACTCCGTCCCAGCTGGCGACGCCGACCGTCCGTAACGTGGCGATCCAGTACTTCGGCGCCGGCGCCGGCGTCGCGGGAGCCGGAGCGACCCTCTCCGATCTCGGCCCGATCGACCATGAGGTCTCCTTGATTCTATTCGTCACCTTCTTCCTCATCACGATAGCGACCGTCATCGTGCTGCGATCGTTCTGGGCGGGCGCGCTGTCCCTGATCCTCGTCTTCTTCGGGCTCGAGGGTCTCTCGCAGGTCGGCATCTTGGCCGGCGGCCTTCTCACGGGCTCGGTCCCGACCCAGGCGACGCAGATTCTCGAGTTCCTGATCGTCGGCCTCGTGACGGATTATCTCGTGTACATGACCTACCGTTACCGCCAGGAGATCGTTCGCGGAGCGGACCCGCACGAGGCGATCCACACCGCAGCGGAAACCGCCGGATTCGCCATCTTGACCAGCGCCACCATTGTCGCGATCGGACTGCTCACTCTCAGCGTCGAGCCCAGCGTCCGGGCGTACGGACCCGTGCTCGCGATCTCCGTCATCCTGACGGGGATCTCCGTCGCCGTGTTCTTGCCGATGATGATCAGCTTCATCGGACCGCGCCTGTTCATTCGACAGTACCTGGTCCCGTCCACCAAACCGATCGAACAGTCCCCGTTCTATCGGTTCGCACACGCCGCGATCCGTCGCCGGGTGCTCGTCGTCGTCATCGCGGCGATCGTCGCGGTCCCGGCGATCGCCTTTCTCTTCACGGCTCCGTTAAGCTACAACACCTTCTCGGGGTTGCCCTCGAACCTTCCGAGCGTGCAGGCCTCGAACCAGATCACCGCGGCGTTCGGTCCTAGTCAGATCTATCCCACGACGGTTCTTGTGCGTGCTCCGACGGGCACGTCGTTCTGCAACGCCACCGATTGCAACCCGGCCGAAGGACTTAATCCGGCGAACGTGCCGCTGTTGGTCGCGACCGCGAACGATTTGAGGAATGCCTCCGGGGTCTCCGGCGCGGTCGGGCCCTTCATCGATCAGACGACGACCTACAACGCGTCGGCCCCGGAGAACGACCTGACGCTCCGCGTCGCGTTCACGAGCTTCACCCTGGATAACGGAACCTGGGCGGACTATACGGTCTACTTGGCCAACGATCCGTACAGCCTGTCGGCGATGAGCACGGTTCAGTCCCTGCGCGGCAACACGACGTGGCTCGTCGGGGGTACTACCGCCCAGCTCGTCGACCAACAGGCTCAGAACAACATGACGTTCCCCGTCGTCTACGGCCTGATCGTTCTGCTGATCGGGATCATCCTTGCCGTCGCGTTCCGGTCCTTGGCGTTCCCGCTCATCTCCTTGAGTGGCGTGTGGGTGAGCATCGGATCGTCGTTCGTACTCCTATGGTGGGTCAGCCAGTACCTGCTCAATCAGGTCGTCCTGTACATCATCCCGCTGCTCCTCATCGTGATCCTGCTCTCACTGGGCAACGACTACACAGTGTTCACGCTGAGCCGCGTCGCGGAAGAGCGCAAGCGCTACCCGAAGAACGAAGCCATCGCTCGCGCGGCGGCAGAGTCCGGCCCCGCGGTGGTCGCGCTCGGGGTGATGTTGGCGATGTCGCTGGGCGCGCTCGCGTTCGCTCCCCTTCCGCTGCTGACGCAGCTCGGGATCGTATTCGCGGTCTCGCTGATCCTGGACACATTCCTCATCATCATGTTCTACTTCCCGGCGGCGATCAGCCTCTTCACTCGGAAGTAAGCGGGGCCGCTTCCTGGGCGATCCCCTCTCGACCATCACCGAGAGCGTCCGTACGCCACGCCGCGCGCGGTCCGAGATCCGCCTCCACCAGCGGCCCACGTCGGGACCGGGCCGGT
>JBOGRR010000029.1:0-13883 GCA_050749765.1 Thermoplasmata archaeon
AGCGTGGGCGGAAACGAAGGGGTACGGGATGCGGTGGCCGGGGAGCGAGGGGATCTTCTCGGCGATGAAGCGCAAATTCGGAGAGAACACGGTGTCGCGCTCGCCGCGCGGACTTGTAGCTGAGGGAGACCAGCGGATCTGGGCGTAGGACGAGCTTCGGGAGTACGGGGAGCGCCTCACGGAGGGGGTGACCCGCCGCTGAATCGGGACAACTGAGTCTCCCTATACCTTACCGAGTTATTCGTTCAACAGAGCAGAGACCGCATCCGTCCGCGGGGCCGACCGACGCTGCCGGACCCATCGGGTTCGTGGCACGAGCCCGCGACGAATAACCGGAAAACGATGCTCCTCGACCCGTGCGGTCGGCTCCCGGGCCCGGCGAGCGTGGACGGCGGCGAGCCGTTCACCGCTCGATCGTGGAGCGTCGCGCGGACGGGGTGCGCCGCAATGCCTGCGCGGTCACCGCCCAGTCGCCGTTCTCGATCTCCGACTCCATGCGGTCGAGGCCCGCGAGACCCCGCGCGAACGGGAGGATCCCCTTCGCGACGTAGACGTGGGCCGACCCGCCGACCGACGGGCCCTTCCAGCTCCCGGAGCGTTCGCCGGCGCGATAGTCATAGTACTCCCTCGCCGGCAAGAACCAGACGACCGTGTCGTCGGTCCCCCGAGCGCGACCGGGACTGAGGGGGTACTCCTCTATCCCGAGGTGAGTGATGAGGCCGGCCGGAAAGGCGAAGAGATGCCCCTCGCCCGGCCGGGCGTTGGTCAGGAACCGCTCGCGGACGCTCTCGACCGCGAGCACCTCCTTCGATAGATGGGTCGCGAACGCTCGGGCGATGCCGACGCCGCGGGCGAGGAAGGTGATCGATCCCGTGCCGTCGGCGGGGGACTTGGCCGATGGGTCGCGATAGCGCAGGAGCGACGCCGCTTCCGTGGGCAGCTGCATCGTGAAGCGGGTCGGCCGGACCGATCGTAGGACGACGTACTCCATCGGCCCCGGACCGACCGCCGGGGTATAAGGATTCATAGGCCCGGGCGGGCCATCGTTCACCCTCTCGGACGCAGGCGCCCCAGCAGGGGGAGGAGATCCCGAAGGTCCGCCGTGTCGATCGTCGCGTCGGCGGCGGTCCGCACGCTCTCGATCCGGGAGTTGAGCGCGACCCCGCCCCCGATCAGGCGAAAGATCTCCGCATCCGCCCGGGAATCGCCGACATGCACCGTTCCGGCCGCGGGTGCCCGGGCTCGATCGAGCAAACGCTCGAGCGACCCACGCTTGTCGGCCCGGACCGGCCCGGACGGAGGGATCTTCCCGCCCACGGTCGCGGGGGTGATCGTTCCCTCGAAGTCGTCGAATCCGAAGCGCTTGACGTACCATTCGCAGACGAACGCCGGATTGTGCGTGAGCAAAGCGGCCCTCGCCCCGTGCTCGTGGATCGCTGAGATCGACTCGCCGATCCCCTCGATCTTCGTGGTCGACTCGAGCGCGGCATCGACCTCCTCGAGCGTGCGGCCCTCTGCGAGCGCCAGCAGGTTGGCGAGCTGCTCGTCCTCCCCGATCGCCGCCGCGAGGTATCTACGGTTGGTCGCGTCGTATTGGGGCCGACGACCGAAGGCGTCGGCGACGTGGGCCCAGCCGTGACCGATCGTGAGGGTGCCGTCGATGTCGAAGGTCACAAGCGACCAGGGGAATTCCGGCATCGAGTCACGGTGCAGCACGAGAACGGCCGAGCAGGATCCCTCCGACCCAGAGCCCAAGGAAGGTCAGGGCGATCGCGACGTACACCGTCGCCGACGGGGTCCCGGATGGCACGAGCTCGGCCAGGAAGGCGAGGCCGATGAACGAGAGGAGGAGGCCGAGTCCGATCAGCCATGCGCGGCTCAGCGGACGACGCTCCCGGCGGCCGGTGGGGGCCGCCAGGGGACTCGCCGCGGACATCGGGGTCCGCGAGGTGTCCCGGGCTTCTTAACGCTCCCGCCCAGAGTCCTCCCTAAGAGGCGGGGAGCCCTCCTCGAGCGGGTCCCGGATGCCTCGCACCACTTCGGTTCCGCCGTCGCGCCGGCTCCGCGGGGGGGTCGCCGAGCGTAAGGCGCGAGCGCTCGAGGAGGCCCTCGACGTTCGGCGACTTCCCGGCCCCTATCCGCGCCTCGAGGTCCGCAACCCAGTCCACGCGACCTGCTACACGGTCCTGCTCCCGGTGTTCCCGGATCGGGAGGCCACCATGTGCACGTGCGCCGACTTCGCCCGATCGGGACTCGGGACGTGCAAGCACGTGGAGGCCGCCGACCGCTGGCTGCGCGTTCATCCCGAAGCGGTCGCCGACCCGGAGCCGGGAGTCGACGAGCCGGCAGGGGGGATCTGGTCAGCCGTCATGACCGACCTCGCGGCACGGCCATTCGACCTGAGCCCCGCACGAAGGATGCGATGGGCGGGAACCGCCCTCTATCGAAGGCGGATCGCTCCGAAAAAACGGTAGGAGGGAAGGGGTTGGTCGCTCGCCCCCCGGCAGGGGGCCCGGATGATGCCCGACCTAGGTCGAGGACATCCCGGGGGCGCCCTTGAGCGCCTTGATCTTGTAGTACTCGGGGTCGACCACGACCTCGCCGTTGACGCCCATCGTCTCGATCGTCTTGAGCGCCACACCGGACTGGCTCTTCGCCTTCTGCCAGTCGGCGATGGGGATCGAGAACTTCTGCTCGACCTCCGTCCGGTAGATGGGGCCCGAGTTGTACGAGCAGAAGGGGATGATCCGCCCGTCGGGGACCGAGTAGTGGATATCGCAGCGCATCAAGCGCTGGATATCGTAGTCGTAGGCGTCCTGGAAGTGCATGTTCCCGATGTAGAGCGTCCGCCACGTGAACTTCGCGACGGCCTCCTTGTTGCCCTCGGTGAAGATCGAGGCGATGACCTTGACGCAGTTCTTCTCGTCGAGCCCCTCCGGGGCCTTCTGGAAATCGAAGAACTTGGCGACATCGTGGAGCAGGCGCGCCCCGGCGACCGCCGTGCGCACGCGCGCGAAGCGCGCGTCCCGATACTTGTCGATCATCCCTTCGACGCTCTCGAAGAAGCCGTCGACATCCATGAACCGCGGCAGCGGCGTGATCTTCTGTCCGTCCTTCGAGATGAAGGCGAACGTCGCGCAGCCGCAGCCCGGGTGCGTCGTCAAGGTCATCTTTTCCTCGCCGTGGATGATCGAGACGAGCTCGGAGATCGGGGCGACCGAGGGGACCGGGAAGAAGTCGGACTTCTCGAACGGCCCATCGGTGCACAGGATCCGCACCAGGTCGGACTGGGTGAAGCGCATCTGGAAGCGGTCCTTGTCCGGGATACGCGCGGTGAGCGCGACCGGCTGGAAATTGACGCCCCGGACGACGTCCAGGTTGTCGATGGCGAACTTGACCGTCGGCCAGATCTCCTTCTCGTTGAACCCCCCGACCAGGGTCGGGACGAGCACGACGCTGAGGGGCTTGTCGGCCTTCCCCTGGGCGAGTTCGGCGGGGGCCGTGTGGGTCTCCCGGGCCGCCTGGATCGCCTTCTGCTTGACCTTGAGGAGGGGGACGCCACGGACCTTTCGGTAGATCTCGTCGTCCAGACCGTCGAACTGCAGGTAGAGGGTGTGGAGTCCCGCCTCGCGCGCTTGCTGGGCGAAGCCGGGTTCGTTCGCGAAGCGGATCCCGTTGGTCGCGACCTGGATCTGGCGGAACTGGAGGTCGCGGGCCATGCTCACCGCGTCCAGGAAGAGCGGGCTCAGCGTCGGCTCGCCGCCCGAGAACTGGACGGCGACGGCTCCGACCGGCTTCTGCTCCCGGAGCGTCTTGAGCATGAAGTGGATCTGCTCACGGGTCGGCTCGAACACGTAGCCCGCGGCGTTCGCGTTCGCGAAGCAGACCGGGCACTTCAGGTTGCAGCGGTTGGTCAGGTCCATGAGGGCGAGACCGGTGTGGGACTTGTGGTGAGAGCACATTCCGCAGGTCGTCGGGCAGCCGCGGAACTTGTCGTAGTACGGGTTCTCGTAGCCGACGCCGTCGTGGGCGTAGACCTCCATCCGGAGGTAGAAGTCGACGTCGTTCGAGATGATATCCCAGAAGTAGCCGTGCGCACGGCACGTCTTCTCCATGATCACGCGGCCGTCCTTCTCGCGGACGACCGCCGGGATAACCTTGATACACTCCGGGCAGACGGAGGCCGTCTTCCGCGGGAGACCCCGAGGGGCCTGGAACTCCTTCATCACACGTGCGGGCATGTTCGTTCTCCTCTCTTTCGGCCCTCGGGTGCCCCGAGCGCCTAGGCAAGCCAGCAACCATATGCTACATAATCCCGCTGTCGTCGCGGGCACTACAATATCGGCCTCCCGTGACGTGGCTTCGCATGGCTCGAGTCGCTACATTCGTGTCGGAATGGGGAGGAAGGCGGTCGCCAACGTCGACTGAACCTTCACAGATATCTAAGTCGGTCGCCTGCCCAGCCACGATGGCGCCCGCTCGCAAGCGTCCGAAGCAGCGTCCCTCCCCGAAACATACGGCCCGCGCGTCGCGGCGCGCCACGACGAGCCCGGCGGGGAAGTTCGTTGGCCGCGACCCATCGCCGGTGCTGGAGCGGTACCCTCCCAAGGACCCCCGTCTAGGGGTTCGGGGGCCCCCGAGCCCTGCGAAGGCGGCCATCCCCGCGGCCCCGGTGACGCCGTCCCCTCCTCCCTCGGGCGGTGCTTCGGCCACCCCTCCCCCGCTGGCCCCGCTCATCAGCCTCGAGGTCCCGTTCGACGTCGACGAGTTCGCCCAGATGCTCGGAGAGACCTCGATCGAGGTCAAGGTCCCTCGCGAGGACCTCGCCGAGGTCCTCCGTCGGATCAGCGACTTCATGGGGTTCGGGATCTACGTGTACCGGTTCTCCGTGCGCCCGGCTCCCTCGGGTCTTCTCAAGGAGTTCGTGGTCGAGCTCACGCGCGTCGACTATTCGCCCACGGATGGAGCGTGGACCCCGTTCGTCGAGAAGGGGCGCTCGGAGAGCCCGTTCGGTCCGGACTCGACCAGGTAGCGCGCCCCCCCGTCCCATAAGTAGGGCCGGAGAATCCTGCGTTCGGAGACCCCAATGAGTACACCGAGCGAACCCGCCCGATGGGAGGTCGAACTGAGGGCCTTGCGGAACGACCTCGCGGAGCTCCGCGCCGAGCAGAAGGAGCTTGCGCGCTCGGTCGCCGAGCTCGTACAAACGTTCCAGGCCCTCGCGACCCAGATGGGAATCACGACCCGTCCGTACGGGAGCAAGAAAGAGGAGGGCTCGCACCGAGACCTCCCCGGGTTCGCCTAGCGCGGTACCGGGACGGCTTTGCGCCCGTAGCGCCACTCGCCTTCCATGGGGTACAGGCGTCGAAGGCGGGTCGACACGGGGCGGCCGATCGGAAACTCCCCGATCGGGGCACCGCTCGTTTGGACCGTAGCGCGCACGCCCGGGGCGAGTTCGACGAGGAGCACTCCGTACGGACCCATCGCTTCGACCCAGAGGTCGAACTCGGTCGGTTGGCCACCCTTTCCGATCTCGGTCGCGGAGACGACCTTGACGCCATCGAGAGGGAAGGCGTGCGGCTGCATTTTGTCGGTGCGCGCGCAGTGGCGGCACCGGCCCCGGCGCGGGAACGTGAGGTAGCGGCAGGCGAGGCACTCCTCGCCTTCGAATCGCCACCGGCTCGGGATCTCTTCGAGGTAGCGCGCGCGAGGGACGTAGGCTCCCTCGGATACGGCTCCCAACGACATGGAGTTGATCCGATCGATCGCCGTGCGCTCGACCCGGGATGCCCGGGCTCGGGCGGAGTCCAGAAGCTCGACTCCCCCGGCCGCCGAGCGGAGCGTCGCGATCCCTTCGTCGGTCCCTCCGCTCGAAGCGGAACCGAACCGCGCCGCGATAGCGAGCGGAGGGGCAGAAGCTCCGGGATCGTCGGAGGCGAAGAGAACCGCCAACACCGGGCCGTTCGCCACGGCGGGGCCCAGCCCACGCAGCAGGTCTTCCGCCTCCGGGAACCGGCGGGGAGCGGGCGTTCCGCCTCCGACCAGACGCGCGATCAGGTCGTCGACCGGAAGCGGGAGAGATCCCGCGGTGCGGATCTCGCGGATCGGCGAGGGGGGGCTCGACCCCAGAACGCCCTCGATCGCCTCGGCCGCGAGGGTGAAGGGATCCTCATCCGGCCCGAGGGCGAGGCGCCCGTCGACGATCGAGTGGGGGGCCGCGGCGTTGCACGCGGGGTCCGTCGTCGTACCTACCCCCTCTGGTAGAGCGTCACCGTCGCGCTTGCTCCCGACCCGCCGACGTTATGCGACAGGGCCCGTTCGGCGCCGGGGACTTGTCGCCGATCGGCGTCCTCGCGCAGTTGGAGGAAGACCTCGTAGGCCTGGCTCACTCCGGTCGCCCCGATCGGGTGGCCCTTCGCCTTCAGTCCGCCGTCCGGGTTCACCGGGTGGCGGCCCGTGCGCGCCGTGGCTCCCGAGAGAGTGAGGTCGACCGCCCCTCCTCGCGCGACGACCCCTAGATCCTCGAGGGCGAGCAGCTCGGCGATCGTGAAGCAGTCGTGGACTTCGAAGAGATCGGGGGCGTCGTTCGCCCACTCGGCGTCGAGGAAGGCCGTGCGCGCGGCCGCGTGCGTCGCGGCGAACTCGGTCAACTTGGCCCGCTCCTGCACGGCCAGCGAATCGGAAGCGGCCCCGGTAGCGACGATGTGCACGGGAGTGTCGGTGTACCGCTTTGCCTGGTCGCCCCGAGCGATCAGTACGGCGGCGGCACCGTCCGAGACCGGACAACAGTCGTAGAGCCCGAGCGGAGCGGCGACCCGTGGGGCGGCTCTCACCGCCTCGGGAGTGACCGCCTTTTGGAAGTGGGCGTTCGGGTTGAGGGCCCCGTTCGCGTGGTTCTTCACGGCGACCGCGACGAGCGCGTCCTCGGCGTTCGGATGGTCCGCGACATACCGCGCCGCGAGCAGGCCGTAGACTCCAGCGAACGTGAGCCCCGCCCCCCGTTCCCACTCGGTGTCGCCGGAGACTCCGAGCCAGTACCGACGGCGCGCGCTCGGAACATCGGTCATCTTCTCGAGGCCAACGACCAGCACGAGGTCCGTGCGTCCGAGCTCGACGGCCCGAACCGCCGCGCGGAGGGCGAAGCCCCCCGAGGCACACGCGTTCTCGACGCGGGTCACGGGGATCCCGACCTTCCCGGCCGCCTCCGCGAGCGCGGCCGAGGAGTTGCCGATCTGCCACCCTCCGAATCCGAGGGAGGCGAGGAACCCCTCCGAGATCTCCTTCGTGCTCATCCCGTGGTCGACGCTCAGCACCGCGGCGTCCACGGCCTCGCGCATGAGCTCTCGGGGACCCGCGTCGAGCACCCCGAACCGGGTATGGCCGGCGCCGACGATCGCCGCGTGCCGCCGAATCGACGCCACGTCCTCGCCGAACCACGTACCGCTATAAGGCCAGAGCCGACTTCGGGGACGATGGCCGAATCGCCTCCCTTGGTCGTGGGGGTCACGGGTTCGAGCGGGGCTCCTATCGCCGTCGCGCTACTCCGCGCCCTCCGGGACGCGAACGCCCCCGTCGCGCTCGTCGTTTCTCACGGGGGAGAGTTGGTGCTTCGGGAGGAGTCCGGGCTCTCGATCGAGGAGCTCGGGCGTCTCGCGAGCGTGCTGTACCGGGAGGACGACGTCGCCGCGCCGATCGCGAGCGGCTCGCGGCCGACCCGAGGGATGGTCGTGGTACCGTGCTCGTCGAACACCACCGCGAAGATCGCGCTCGGTCTCGGGGACACTCTCGTCGTTCGGGCGGCCCACGTTCACCTCAAGGAGCGGCGCAAGCTCATCCTCGTGCCCCGGGAGACCCCGCTCTCCACCGTGCAGCTCGAGCACCTTGCGAAGCTCTCCCAGATGGGGGTCGTCGTGCTCGACGCCGCCCCCCCCTACTATCTCGGCTTCCAGCGGGTCGACGAGGCGACCGACTATCTCGCCGGTAAGATCCTCGACCAGTTCGAGATCCCCCACCACCTCTACCGGGGCTGGAAGGAAGGGCAGCCGTGAGCCCCCCGATGCTCCCGCGACCGCCCGAACGCGAGACCCGGTTCCCGGCCCTGCTGGTCGGCGCCGCCGTCGTGCTCGCCTTGCTCATCGTCCTGACGCCGGTCCTCATCAACGGCGGAGGGGCCGGCACGTTCCTGACGCAGGCCGAGGTCGTCGTCGATCATCCGCCCGGGGGCGCCAACACGACGTTCTCGGTCCGCGGGGTCGGGGCGGTTCGATACTCGGCGATCGACGTCGGCGTCAACGACTCCTACACTTCGGGGACCTCCGTGGGCCAGCTTGGCTGGAACTCGTGGTGGAACCAAAGTGAGATCGTGGGGATGATCGTCACGACGGGGGCGAGCTCGGTCGCGCTCCGCTTCAGCGTCGGCTACGTCCCGGCCGGCAGCTCGACCGTCTACTACTACTACGGGGTGCTCGCGGCGCAGTACAGTACGGCGCAAGGCACCCTTCTGCTCACGAGCCTCGCGGGGGGTCTGTCCGTTCCGACCGGCCCGATCTCCGTGAGCTCGTCGGCCCTCCCGCTTATCGTTCCGCTCGAGTATCTCGGCGCGGGGAGCCCGCCATGAAGGTCACGCGCCCGTTCCTCGTCCTGTGGGTCGTCATCGTCGCCGTGCTGTTCCTCGTCGAGATCGCCGAGATCACCCAGCTCTTCACCCTCCCGCTCCAGTCGGTCGTCGGCAACCCGGTCGCGTTCGTCTTCTCTCTCGCGCTCACGACGCTGCTCGCGCTGGTCGGCGCGATCTTCATCGGGCTCTATATCTCCCAGCGCTGGTTGCACACGCGCGACTTCACGCCGTTCGAGGTCGAGATGCTCCGCATGCGCGAGGACGTCACTGAATTGAAGGCGGCGGTCGAGCGACTGCCGGGCGCGCCGCCTCCGAAGGCGCCTCCGCGGAGCCCTCTGTGAGAATCCCTGTCATCGACAACGGCGGACAGTGGACCCACCGGGAGTGGCGGGTGCTGCGCGACCTCGGCGTCGAGACGGAGATCCTTGCGAACTCGACGCCGTTCGAGGAGATCCGTGCGGACGGCATCGTCCTCTCCGGCGGAGCCCTCAGCCTCGAGGGGACCGACTCGAGGCTCGGCCGGGTCGCGGACTGGATCGACCGGGCGGAGGTCCCCGTGCTCGGGATCTGCGTGGGTCATCAGTTCCTCGGGCGGCACTTCGGCGGGACGGTCGCTCGAGGCGCGCCGGAGTTTGGCCGCGTGGAGATCGAGATCGACCATGCCGATCACCCCCTATTTTCCGGATTTTCTCCGCGGTTCACCGCGTGGGCGAGTCACAACGATCAGGTCCTGGAGGCGCCACCGGGCTGGCGCACCCTCGCGCATTCGAGCGCGTGTCGGGTGGAGGCGATGTCGCACCCCACGCGAGCGATTTGGGGGGTCCAGTTCCACCCCGAGGTCGAACACACCGAGCACGGTCGGGAGATTTTCGAGCGGTTCATCGCTACGTGCTCGGCGCGCACGCCGGCGATAAGTAAGACCTCTCGCTAGGTCGGACGATCATGCGGATGCGCCACGCCTCGGGCGTGCGAGAACGCGACCTGGTCGAACGGGCCCGTCGCGTCCGGGACAGCGTCGAGCCCCTCCTGCCGAAGCTCACTCCGGAGTGCCCAACCGACCGGTTCGACAAGCTTCGCCACGAGCTCGAGGAGGTTCGGGAGAGCCGGGACGACGCGACCCGCCTCGCGCGGATGAGCCGCTGGGGCGACCCGATCGTGCGCGCGTACGCGGGTCTGCTCAAGTTTCAACTCGAGCCCGAGATGCCCGGGCTCGTCTCGTTCCACGCCTCCGGGGGGGAGGTCTCCTTCGCTCCGCTCGGCAAATCGACTCCCGAGGCCGAGGTCGCGATCCAGCACTTCGAGGACCCCTCTCGCCTTCTGCTGGGCTACGTCGAATGGGCCCGCAAGGGGTTCCACTTCTTCGCGACCCCGAATCGCCTCTGGTGCACCGGCAGGGACCCGCACCCTCCTTCTGACTTCCTTCAAGCGAAGACCTCCGACCTCCCCTACCGCCTCTCCGAAGACGCGGACCACCAGCGCTACCTCTGCGTCCACCTCGCGGCGCACGAGCCACGACCGTACGTCGAGGTCGACTGGCCCGGCGCCGGCTACGTCTTCCGGGTCTGCCGCAAGTGCGTCAAAGGCGAACGTCAGCTGCTCGCCGCGTTGACCGAGGACTCCGCGGTCCCCGACCCGGTCGAGGAGTTCCCGGTCGAGGTCGCGCTCAACGCAGACTGCCGTGGGGGACCCGAGTGCGTGCACCACACCCTCCCGAGCGTTTCGCGCGGGGTCCGTCGCGCCTACGTATTGGGTCGGCTCTCCGACGCTCAATTCTTGTCGAGCTACCTCGAGGAGATCCGCCCGCGCGTCGAAGCGACCCGGCGGACGACCTACGTCGCCGGCGGGACCTGCTTCGGCAACGACCGCGCCGCGTTCCTCGAGGCGCTCCACCCCTCGCTCATCGAGCGACGCGCCCTCGAGGCGGCGCTCGAGGACGTCGGGGGCCTGTTCGAGATCGATGAGCCGTCGGCGAGCCGCGCCCTCGAGCGGCTCTGGGGGAATCACGCGGAGGAGATCGTCCACTCGATCGTGAGCGACCCCAAGGAGGCGGGCCGCTACCTCGACGAGGGGCGCCATGCCCCGGGACGCGTCACCGAGCTCCTCAAGCGCGCGCAGAAGCGGAGCCAGGAGCGCGAGCTCCTCGACTCGCTCCCGCACTATGATCACCTGAACCGAGAGGCTGCCTACGTCGACGCGGTCGCGCGGGCGTACCGCACGCACGGGGCCGCTGGGGCCGAACGCGTCGCGGTCCAGAGCCTTCCGCACGAGGGCAAGGAGCGGGGGCTCGCCTACGGACTCCTGATGGCGCTCGGGCGTGCCGCGTCGCACGCGTGGCAGTTCTCCGATTCCGAGAAGGAGTTCGGCCAGACCCTCGCCCCCCGGGCCACCGAGCTCCTCCGCGCGTCCGCGGAGGACTACCACGTCGCGCTCGATCGACTGTTCCAGACCGCCGGCGTCGCCGACTGGGGCCGGCGGCGCGCTACGGGTTAGCCGGGGTCCCACCGGCATCGCGCGACGTGCGGAAGAGCTGGATCGCCGCCTGCTCCTCGAAGTGCAGCGTGCGCGCCGGTACGACCAGCGCGTGCATCGGCGGGCCGAAATCGATCCCCGACAGCTCGTCGATCGGCCCGTACCACCCCGCGGCCGAGTCGGAGCCGACCCGTGCGACGACCGCCACGTCGAGCCCCCGTGGGAGCGTCGCTCGCTCGCGATCGCGCTCGCGCAGGATGCGGATCGCTTCACCGGCCGTGAGGAAGGTCCCCTCGGAGGGGCGCAGGTCGAGGAGGACGAGCGTGTGGAGGTCGGAGGCCCAGTTCGAACGGATCGGCGCGAGGAACGAGGTTGGGCGGAACCGGTCGTCGGGCAGCGGGATCGAGACGGTGCGGCCGAAGCGGTACGGCATCAGCCCGAGGAAGCCGGCGGCGGCCGTCAGGATGCTCGCGTTCGGAAGGTAGTGCGTCCGGTGGCCCCGCCGAGCCGCGGCGAGGCGCAACGCGAGGTGGGTCGTCGCGCTGAACGGATCCCCGACGGCCAGGAACACGACGCGCTCGCACTGGGCGAGTGCGTCGAGCACCGGGTCTTCCGACTCGACCTCCTCGCGTCCGAGGCGCTCGATCGGTCGGCCGATCTCTTCGGAGAGGCGGTCGAGAGCGCCGACCGCCCACACGGCCGTGTACTCCTCGGCGAAGATGCGGTCCGACTCGTGTAGGATATCGCGGGCACGCGGTCCAACGTCGCGCTCGTCGCCGAGGCCGAGTCCGATGAACCAGAGATCCGCCACGCGCGCCCCCGTTCGGACTAACTCCGCATCGCGACGACCGGGCACGGTGCTTCGCGGAAGAGCTCCTCGAGGAACGGACGGCTCAAGAGTGGCGCGCCGCCGACCGTCGAGTGCTCCTCGCCGACCAACAGGAGCCCGTAGCGCTCGCGCGCGGCGCTCTGGAGGATGAGCTGGGCGTGGTGCTTACGCCGAGCGAGGAGCGCCGGGGAGACGAACGCCTGACGGTGCTCGGTCGGCACGCCGCGGACCGTGTGATCGTCGTCCGACGCGCTCGAGCGTCGCCCGGAGGAACCGAGTCCGAGGGTGATGACCGGGACCCCGCCGTGGTGCAGCGCGAGCTCTTCCGCGAGCTGGAGGAGCCGCGGGGGGGTCGAGCCATGGAGCGACGGCATGAGGATCCGAGGGACCTTCGGGTTCGCGAGCGTGAGGCGGTTGAGGATGAGCACGTCCGCATGTGCGTGGTGGAGGATCCCGCTCGCCGTGTGCCCGACGAAGAGGTGGCGGGATCGCTTGTCGCCGCCGAGGCTCATCACGATCCCGTCGACCTGGTGCGCTTCGGCGCTCTCCAGGATCTCCCCGGGGACGTCGACGGACGCGCGGACCTCGGGTTCGACCTTGACGTCGAGGACCGCGGCGACCTCGTGGGCGGGCACGACCAGGTTCACGCTCGCCCGCCACTCCCGCGTGACCGCGGGCATCGTCGTCGTCGGGATCACGTGGAGCATACGGATCTCCCCGTCCGCGTCGAGCAGGGAGGCGGCGAAGCGGATCATTGGCTCGACCTCGGGAGGGGTCGACACCGGAACGAGGAGACGCCGGTACATCAGCGACCCCCGGGGCGGTCGGGTCGCGCCGGAGCGGCTCGAAGTGAAGGGAGGCGGCCGACCGCCCAAGTTCGAGAGGACCGCGGCATCGGCCTGCGAAGAGACGGCCCGGCCCTTAAGAGATGGGCGACCCACCGATCGTTCGCGCCACGCTGGGCGGCCGTTCCGTCGTGGGGCTGCCGGTCCATCGATCGTCGATCGCAGCGTCGCGAATGGCTCGGTGAGCGTAACGGCCGTTCAACGTCAGCGTCCTACCCCTCGGTCGACCCGAGCGAGTTCAGCAAGGCGATGTCGAGCGAGAGCACGTTCACCACCGGGGTCCCCACGATGCCGAGGAACGGGTTCTGGACGTACTGGTTCACGAGGCTCGTCAGGTTCGCGACCTCGCTCGCGAACGAGGCGTGGGTGAAGTTCGTCACGATCGCCTCGGCGACGCGGGGGATCTGGATGAGGACCCCTGCCGGGACGAGGAACGGATCGGTCCCGGAGTAGGAGGGGGCGACGAGATCGAGCGGCAGGGTCGAATTGGCGCTCAGATTCCAGTTCAGCTGGAGGTAGAGGATCGTCTCGTTCAGCCACGCCCCGAGCGCCGGATCGGTCGGTCCGGGCGGCTGTTCGTAGCCGAGCGTCGTATTGTAGTCCGTCAGAGAGACCCGTTCCCAGAAGAGGTAGGGCAAGCTCGTGTTCTCGGCGACGAGCAGCGAGCCTCGCAAGGTCCCGTTCTGGTAGACGAGCGAGCCGTTGGCGCCGGACGGGTTGAGGACCTGGGCGAGGCCGGTCATCACGACGGGGTAGGCGACCCCGAGCGCGAGCACGCCCACCAGGAGGATGACGACCGTCGCCCGAACATGGGTGCGCAGGCGCATCGGTGGCGCGGTGCTCAGGGTGGCGCCCTCGCGGATGGGGGCGGTGAGCGTGCTCGGAGCGGCCGTCGTAGCGTCGACCGGATGCGACGTCGCTGCGGAGCGGGGCGTCATCCTACAGCCCTCCGATCGGGAGCACGTGGGCGATCGCCTGGGCGATCTGAGCGACCGCGGGGGTCGTGGAGCCCCACGCGAAGAGCAGGTAGATCAGCTTGATCCCGACGAACGCGCTGACGAGGCCCCCGACGCCGTAGATGAGCAGGTTGCGGCGCAGGAGGTCGACCGCGCTGCTCGGACGG
>JBOGRR010000030.1:0-13794 GCA_050749765.1 Thermoplasmata archaeon
ACGTGGGTCCTTCGCGGGGAGGACGTCTCCTCGAGGCTCTACGGCGCGCTCGGTCGACCCAGCTGACGGGTCCTCGACGAAAGGCAACCGACAGAGACCGAGCTGTCGGGGTGCCTAAACACGTACGATCGATCAATTCGCCTAGACTCGGGTGCGACGATCCGCGCGGTCTACGTTGACGACAGGCTCGGGTTGTGCCGTCTTGACGGCAGAACGGACGATAGTCAACCCGCTCGACCGAGATGGTATTCGAGCGTGAGGGCGTACTTAGCGCATCTTGGTGTCGAACCGCCAGTCCGGAGCAGCATCGGTGCCGGTAACTTGGAGAGTCGGGAGAGGACGGCGCCCGTCCTCGGTCCAGAATAGCTCTCCGCGATCCCAGCGGGTCTGAAGGATCGGTTGGACGGCATCGCGTAGCCCTGCGAGCGGTGCCCGCTCCAGAACGAACGATAGGAACCCTTCACTGATCATCCGTACCGCGCTCGGGCGATCGATCCCCCGCGACTCGAGGTAGAAGACCTTCTCCGGATCGACCGGCGCCACGCTGGTCGAGTGCGTCGCTTTGACGTCCCGACACAATATCTCGAGAATCGGCAGGGTGTCAGAGCGCGCCCCCCGCGAGAGCAACATGGCGTGTTCGCTGATGAAACTGATGGTCTTGCGCGCTTCGCGTTCGATCCGAACGAGCCCCCGACTCATCCCGCGAGCCTCGTCGGTGAAGACCCCGCGCGTGACCGACTCGCCGTGCGTGTCGAGACCGGTGTGAGTGATGCGGATCGCGCTATCGTAGGACTGGTGACCATCTCCGTAGAAGGTCTGCAGATCGTGTACCACCGAACCGTTCCCCGAGAGCACGGTGTCGTTGCGCGCTTTGGTCGAGCGTCCGCCAAGGCCGAGCCAGATCCATGCGAGTCGGGCCGCCGGCCCGACGTCGCCGCGGCGGTGGTAGAAGCCGACGGTCTCGCGGTCGGGAGTGTGCGAGCCGAGCGCGACCGCCTTCGCCCCGGAACCGAGTTCGAGGTCGAGAGCGGACGCGTAGAACCGTTGTCCTTCCGTTGGCTGGCCCGTAGAAAAGACCTCCTCGGTGAAGAGGAGCTGGGACTCCTTGCCCGCCCGGATCGAACGGCGGACCGAGAGCGCTTCGTGCGGGCGAGAGAGGACCGTCAGGTCCTGAACGTGCACGGGTCGGGCGTAACCGTCCGGGATCTCCAGCCGGTAGCCTCGGTTGAGTAGGGCGATACTGAGCGCCGTAAGCCGATCGGTCGGTGCTTCGACCGGTCCGAGGAAGCGTTCGAGATTCGAGGCGTCGCCCTTCCAGATCTTTTCCATGGGATCGACGCGCACTCCTTCGGCGGCGAGCTGGGGGTCGAGCTCCACCCGCGTTCCCGAGGCATCGTGAACTATGCGGACGCTACCGGGAACCGCTCGTGCGAGTGGGGTCGGCGAACCGGGGAGAGTCGGATCGATTCCAGTGAGGTCGACCCCCTGGAAGTACCCGTATTGTCGGTAGAGCGGGTCCGGCTCGAGCGGCAGTTCGCGGAAGAGGTGAAGAGCCTCGGACCTACGGTCGGAGAACTCCTTCGGATCTCCGAGTTTCGATGCCAGCGACTCGACTCGCGCCGAGTCGACCCAGGCGGCTGCCGCCGGCGCTCCGGCCATTGGATTTAGTCACGCGGATGTGCTTATAACGAATGCGGGGCATTCTCGAGAGAGTCCGTGATGTACCGTCCCCTCCGGCACTGGGCGTTCGCGTCGCGCTCCCGGACACCGTTTCCCTCCTCCGCTTTATACATCGCCGACCCCTCCGAAGATGGAGGCATCGATGGCGTGGGACATGTACCAGGAGATCATCCTGCAGCACTACCGCTCTCCGAAGAACTTCGGACCGCTCGAGGAAGCGACGCTCGAGGGCGAGGAGTACAACCCATCGTGCGGAGACCACATCACGCTCCGTCTGAGGGTCGATCCGAAGACGCATGTCGTGGATGCCGTTCGGTTCTCGGGCGACGGATGTGCGATCAGCGTCGCGGGAACCTCCATGCTCACCGAGCGCGTCGCGGGTCGAACGCTCGAGGAGGTCTCCCGCCTCTCGCGCGACGATGTGCTCAAGTTGCTCGGCATACCGCTCTCCCCCGTGCGTATCAAGTGTGCGCTCACGGGGTTCAGCGCGCTCGGAAAAGCCCTGCATTCGACCCCTCGCGCTGCGGATCCATCGGCCGCGACGTGAGCCGAGGCACGGGGAGGGCGCCGATCGGCGTGCCACACCCCTACGGAGGTCCCTCTGATCGTCGTTGATCCCGAAACGTGTGTGCTGTGCGGACTGTGCGTCGGAGTCTGCCCGCCCGACGCGATGCGCCTGACCGAGCACCGGCTCGAGGTCCTTGCCAATTGCACCGACTGCGGATGGTGCGTTCCGTACTGCCCGGTCGGAGCTATTTCGGGTGGTCGAGCGGCTCGAGCGCCCCGGAGGTCCTCGTGAGCCCGCGAGCGGCCGGCGCGCCGCCCCGAGTCCTCCTCGTCGATCCGTACCTCGCCCGTGAGGATCCGATGGAGCGCAAGTTCGTCGAACTCTACCCGTCGCTCGGGCTCCTCACGCTCGGCGCCTACCTGCGGGACCACGGAGTCAACGTGGAGATGGTCGACCTCACGTTCGCGAAAAGCGCCCGCCCGGTCGCCGACCGCGTCGCCCGCTTCCAGCCCGACCTCGTAGGGGTCCACACCAAGAGCCTCACCCGCGCTCGCGCGCTGGAGATCGCCGGGCTCGTGAAAGCGGGTGGGGGATTGGCGGTCGCCGGCGGGCCCGACTCGGCGAGTCGACCGGAGACGTATCTCGCCGCCGGATTCGACGCGGTCGTGCCCGGCGAAGGGGAGCTCACCCTCGTCGAACTCGCGCACGCGGTCCGCGATCGCACGCCGCTCGCCGAGGTCGCCGGTGTCACGACCCAGATCCATGGACGGACCGTGCGCGGGCCGGCTCGGCCGTTTTTGCCGCACTTAGACGACCTCCCGTTGCCCGCATGGGAGCTCATCGACATGGACGGTTACCTCGATCGGTGGGAGCGGCGCTCGGGAGAGCGGCGCGCCGCGGTGCTCACTTCGCGCGGGTGCCCGTTCGACTGCTCCTGGTGCTCGAAACCGACGTTTGGACGCACGTTCCGACAGCAGTCGCCCGAGCGGGTGATGCGCGAGCTGCGCGCACTCAAGGAGCGCTTCGGCGTGGACTACGTCCGGTTCTGCGACGATGTCTTCGGGATCCAACGGTCGTGGCTGGACGCACTGTTGACCCGAATGGAGGAGGAAGCGCTCGACCTCAAGTTCGAGTGCCTCGCTCGGGTCGATCTCCTGAAGCCAGACCTATTGAGCCGGATGCGACGGGTCGGGCTCGAGCGGGTCTACGTGGGCGTCGAGTCCGGTAGTCAGAAGATGCTCGATCTGATGAATCGGGGGACCAAACTCGCCCAGATCGAGCGGACCGCGCAAGCGCTCCGACACGAGCGCATCCGCCAGTTTTGGTTCCTGATGCTCGGATTCCCCGGAGAGACGCTCCAGGACATCGAAGCGACTCTGGAGCTATTTCGGCGGTTCTCACCGGAGGAATACTCGGTATCGATCGCGGTCCCCGTCCCGGGAACTCGCTTCTTCGAGCAAGTGAAGGAGCGGCTTACGGGCAACGCCCCCGCGAGCCGCGGCGCAGGCGGACGCACGCTCCTCTACGAGACGACCTACTCCCAGTCGCTCTACCGGTGGGAGCAAGCCCGATTCGAGCTAGAGGCCGCCCTCGGAAAGGCGAAGCCGAAGATCGGGGACCGCGTGGCTCGTGGGATCAGCAAGGTCGCGGACCGGTTCCACGAGCGCGTGGCGACTCCGCTCCTCACGGGAGAGGCCGCGGAGCGAGGAGCGAACCCGGTCAATCGACCGAGACGCTGACCGAGTGGATCGCGGGGAACTGGAACGGGATCGACCCCCAGCTCTTTCCGCCGGTTGGGCTGTAGATCAGATTGCCGGTCGTCGTCCCGAGGTAGATCCCCGCGGGATCGAGCTGGTCCGTCGCGAGTCCCTCGCGGTGGGTGCCGAAGTCGCCGGCGAACGGTGAGTGGCGGATCATCGGACGGAAGGTTCCCGTACGTCGGTCGTACCATTGGATCTGCGCCTTGCGTCCTGAGACGGTCCGGGTTTCACCGCTGAGCGGGACGAAGATCGCCCCACCGGGCAGCGCCGGGGCCGTCGCGACGACGAATCCGAAGTCGGAATCCAACTGGGAGCCCACCCGCTCCCAGTGGTCCATCGAGTCTTCGCTGACATAGATGCCGCCGTGGTCCTGGCGGTAGGCGACCTTGGGGTCGTGGGGATCGAAGGCGAAGTGGTGGACGCACTGTCCGACCTCGGGAAATCGTACCGGGAGGAACGGGGTCTCGACGCCTCGATTGCGGGGGACCCAGCTCTCGCCACCGTCGTCGGACCGAAATGTTCCGGCAGCCGAGAGTCCGATGTACATCCGTTGCGGACGCTTCGGGTCGAGGACCACGGTATGGAGGCAGGCGCCGCCGGCTCCCGGCATCCACCGCTTGCGCGTCGGGTGGTTAGCGACACTTTTCAGGCTCGTCCATGATCGCCCGGCGTCGTCGGATCGGAACAGGAGGTGCGGGGCGACGCCGATGTACAGCTGACGCGGGGCCGAAGCCGGGCCAGGTTCGAAGTGCCACAGGTTCTCGATGGGTATCGGCCGTCGGTTCCCCCCGGAGGAGACCTTGCGCCCCCGTCGCCGGTCAAGCCCAGGGGTGGCTATCTCTTTCCAGTGACGCCCGTGATCCGTGGATCGATAGACACTCGGGCCGAAGAACGAGTTATTGGCGAGTGAATAGACGTGGCCGGGATGCCGCGGGTCCGGGGCGACGTGGAAGACCTCGTTGCCTTCCTGGTACGGTCCCTCGATCTTCCAGTTCTTCCGGTGCCGATCAGATCGCGCGATGTAGGCTCCCTTGCGGGTCCCCAGCAGAACGTTCACTCGTCGCTCCGGCATGGTGTTTCAACCTCCCTGAATCGAATGGAGGATATCCACTTCATCCTTTCGCATGAGTGGGGTCTCGAGGCCGCTCAGGTCCTCGATATCGGTCCCGTTGACGAAGAGACGAACGTTGCCGCGCCGACGCCCCGTCTCGTCCCGGATCCGATACCGCAAGCGCGGGTAGCGCTCCTCGATCACGTCGAGCAGTCGCCCCACGGTGGGCTCGTCGTTCTCGAAAGAACGCGGAGCGCCGAACTCTTTCAACATGCCATCGAGGCGGACGGTCGCCATGAGGATCGCTCAGTTCTCCTAGGATTAAACTCGGGGTATTGGAGATATCGGGCCGGCCCCTGGTCCCCTGGAGACCAGCGAGCCGCGTTCGGGATATATACGCCGTTCGAAGTTCCCCGGTGTGAGCGAGGACACGGGAAGCCTGTTCTGCCCGCTCGAATTCCGATACGGACGGCCGGAGGTGCGCGCCCTGTTTTCACGGGAAGCGCGTCTCCGACGTGCGCTCCGCGTGGAGGGGGCCCTCGCAACGGCCGAGGCCGAGAGCGGTCTCATCCCAACGGACTCCGCAGAGGCGATCCGATCGGCGGTGCAGTCCCAGCGCGTGCGACTCGATCGGACCGAAGAGCTCGAGCGCGAGTTGCGTCACGATGTTATGGCGATCGTTCGATCGCTCGCTGAAGTCTCGGGGCCCGCCGGACGCTGGGTCCACTTTGGCGCTACCTCGGCCGATATCACGGATACCGCGCTCGCGCTCGAGCTCGACGAGTCGATGGCCGTCCTGCGGACGGATCTGACGAGTCTCGTACAAGAGTTCCTCGCGCTCGCCCGAACCCACCGCGCGACCGCGGAGCCCGGGAGGACCCACGGACAACACGCGGTGCCCATCACGTTCGGGTACAAGATGGTGGTCGCCGCGGCCGAGTTCGCGCGTCACCGCCGGCGCCTCGACGAGCTCCGGCCGCGGGTCGCGGTCGGCAAGATGGCCGGGGCCGTAGGCACGGGGGCTGGGTTCGGTGCGCACTCAGTCGAGATCGAGGCCTCGGTGATGCGATCCCTTGGTCTCACACCGGACGAGGCCCCGATTCAGATCGTCATGCGGGATCGGATCGCGGAGTTCACGAACTGGCTCGCCCTCGTGGCGAGCAGCGCCGAGCGAGTCGCGACCGAGTTCCGAAATCTGCAGCGATCGGAGATCGGAGAGATCTCGGAGCCGTTCGACGAACGGCGGCAGGTCGGTAGCTCGACGATGGCGCAGAAGCGCAACCCGATCGTCGCGGAGAACGTGACCAGCCTCGCCCGGCTGGTGCGCGCGTTCGCCCTCGTTCCCATGGAGAACATGATCCAGTGGCAGGAGCGGGACCTGACGAACTCGGCGAACGAGCGGGTCGTCCTCCCTCACGCCATCGTCCTGACCGACGATCTTCTGGGAAAGCTCGCCGAGATCGTCCACGGGCTCGAAGTACGCACGGACCGGATGCGCACGAACCTCGAGTCCACCCATGGGATCGAGATGACGGAAAGCCTCATGCTCGCTCTTACCGCGAAGGGTATGGCACGGACCGAGGCGCACGAGCTGTTGCGGCAGCTCACCCGCGACCCGGATCGACCGCCTTCTCTCGCGGAGCGCGCCCGTTCGGACGGGACCGTGCAACGGCTCCTTCGCCCTGAGGAGATCGACGAGCTGCTCCGCCCGAATCGATATGTGGAGGCCGCGGCGGCCAAGACCGATCGCGTCATCGCTCGGATCGAGAGCGAGCTCGCGCGATGAGCGTTGAAGATGGTTGGAGACTCGCCATCCGCACCTGCCTCCCCAAGTCCGCGGACGCCGAACTCCTGCTTCGTTCCCTCGGCCCTGAGGCGACTCGCGAGGTACCGCGAACTCGCGCCCGCGTCGATCGGGTGGAGTCCACCGTGGTGCTCGTCGAAGTCCACGCTCGCGACACCGGGGCGGTGCGGGCGGCCGCCAACACCTATCTCGGATGGATCGACCTCACCCTCGCGACGCTCGATCGTGCTCGTCGGCGGTCGCCGAGCTGATCCGTCGTTCCGAAGCCCTTATGTGAACGGTCCCGTCCCCAGCGCTCGTGGCGATCCCGGCAAAGATCCAGAATGACATCAAGCAGTTCCAGCGGCTTCAGCAGGAGCTCGGAGCGATGTCGCAGCAGCGGCTTCAAATGGACCTCAAACTCCGAGAACTCAAGCACACGCTCGAGGAATTGAAGACGCTCCCCGAGGGTGCAACTATCTATCGTCCGATCGGCGGTCTCCTCGCCAAGGCCAAGGACCGGAAAGAGGTCGAAGACCTCCTGACCGAAGACAAGGAGACCCTCGAGGTTCGACTCAAGGCGGTGGAGCGCCAAGAGAACGCGCTCAAGGAGCGCTATCAGACGATGCAGAAGGAGATCACCGACGCGCTACAAGCCGCGGGCATGACCGTCGGGTCCGACCGCTCCGGCTCCGCCTAAGCCTTCCGTTCTACGAGCTTCTGAGCGATCTCACGCAGTAAGGGCTTCGCGGCGCTTCGAATGCTCGGACTCTGATCGAGCCGCGAGAGCGCACGTCGGCTCAAGCGCGCGATCTCCCGCTCGGAGCGGTCGACGCTCCCCGTATCGCGGAGGATCTCTCTCGCTCGTTCGACGTCTTCGGCGGTCGCGGAGGCGTTCCCGAGCACGCGCCGAAGGCGGTCGCGTTGGATCTCAGAAGCATGGGCCCACGCGTGGACCACCAGGAGCGTTCGCTTGCCCTCGGCGAGGTCGTTCGCGCTCTTCCCGCTCTCCTCCGCGTCGAACCCTGCACCGAGCACGTCATCCCGAAGTTGGAAGGCGATTCCCAGATCGGTACCGATCCGCTCCAGGTCCGCGAGCCGTGCGCGCGGCGTCCCCGCGAGCAGGCTCCCGATCAGCATCGGGGAGACGACGGTGTAGATGGCGGACTTGAGCTCGTGGACGCGCAGCACATCGGCGCTTGTGACGTCCCCCGGGTCGAGGGTCCCGTTGCGAATGTCGAGGAGCTGACCGAAGGCGGTCAATCGAGTCATCCGCCCATACTCGGCGAGCGCCGCCAGTCGGGCGGATGCCGTCGCCCGCGCGCGGAGGAACGAGTCCACGGTGTAGGGTTCTTCGAGGTCGCCCAACGTGATCCCGATCCCGACTCCGTACTCTTCCGAGCTCCCAGCGCCGCGCTCGAGCGTATGGAGATCCGCGGCGAGTCGATGGACCGTCGGGCCCCCACGCCGCACTTCGGAGTGGTCGATGATATCGTCATGGATCAGCATCCAGCTCTGGAAGTGCTCGAGACCTGCGGCCACACCGACGACGGCGTCCGGGCGACGGCCGCTCGCGATGTGGTAGCCGGCGAGCAGGAGGATCGCTCGGAAGCGTTTGCCCCCCCGAAGGGTGAGTCCCTCGCCCATCCGCACCAGCGGCACGACCGAGCTGGGAGGGCGCGGGCGAGCGGTGCGATAGTCTCGACGGACCGCCGACTCGATGCGAGCGCGGTAGGCCGCGAGCTGAGCGAAGTCCACTTCGAGTCCTCGTGCCGTGCATGGTCCCGGATATTTAAGCCGACAACGCGTCGCCCGTCCGATGGACCTACGCCCGTACATCGAGCTCGTGCGCGACCTGCTAGCGGCGATGGGTCAGGACCTAGGAGCCGCCCGTCCAGTTCCCGAGGGGTTCGCTCTTCGCACTCAGGATGGCTATCTCTACGTCTTCGTCATCGATGGGGACCGAGGGTCGGTCGAATCGGTCCGTCGGTGGTGCGAGGAGGCGAATGTTCCTCGAGAGCGCCTCGTCGTGTTCTCCCTGCGCGCCCTACCGAGCCACTGGGGGCCCACGATCGAGCAGCACGGTGGCCTCACAGTTCAAGGGGCGACGCTCGAGCGGCTCGTTCGGGAGCTCGACATCGACACGCCTCTGGTCGCCCCGGAGACCCCAGGGCGACGTGGTTCGGCGACCTCGCTGCCCAGTGTGCGGGGACTCGAGGCCGAGATGCATCGCGCGGAGATCTGGTACGCGTCGGGCGTCCTACCGCTCGCCTTGCGGTTCTATCGAGCGGCTGCGGCGTTAAAGCCCGAGTATTCACCGGCCTTGCGGGGTGTGGCGCGCTCCTTGAGCGTCGTCGGCCCACCGAGCGAGGCTCGGGCCGCCTGGGAACGAGTGCTCGAGCTCGCCCCGGGCGATCTCGAGGCTCGCGTGGGACACGCCGTCTCGATCGGTGCTCTGGGGGATCGCGCCCATGAAGTCGCCGTGCTGCGGTCGTTGGCGCGAGAGGCTCCGGACTCGAATGAAGTCCACGTCGCTCTGTTCGCCGCGTTGGTCGAGCGCTCCGACTGGAAGGGAGCGCGTGAGGAGATCTCGCGGCTCCTCGATCACAACCCGCAGGACCCTCGCTTGCGGCTGCTCCACTCGGAGGTCCTCGCACGTACCGGCATGGTCGACGCGGCGGCCGATGAGCTGCGGGCCGCGGAGCGGCTCGGCCTCTCGCTTGCGGAGGCCAACCGGCTCCGCGCTATGATCGACCGGCGAGATTCCCCGCTAGACGACTCCTTGGTCAAAGGCAAAGCCTTGTAATCCGGTCCGAACTCGGTCGGCGGAGCTGGAGCGTGCGCGTCGTTTCCGTCTTACCAAGCGCCACCGAGATCGTCGCCGAACTAGGTCACGAGCGCGATCTCGTCGGTCGAAGCGCCGAGTGCGATTACCCTCCGACGATCCGCGATCGGGCGATCGTAATGCGGCCCAAGGTCAACGACTTCTCGCAGTCATCGGACCGCATCGACGCCCGAGTCCGCGAGGTGCGATCTCGGAACGAGAGTCTTTACTCTCTCGACGTCGAGCTCCTACGGGCGTTGCGACCGGACGTTCTGTTGACCCAAGACCTCTGCAGTGTCTGCTCCGTCACCGAAGCGGAAGTCGCTGCTGCGTGCGCGGTCGCGGGGGTGACGCCGAACGTGGTCTCGCTCACCCCTCGCACGCTTCAGGAGGTTTGGGAATCGGTCGATACGGTCGCCCGAGCGCTTCAGGACCGGGCCGCGGGCACTCGAGTCCGTCGCTCCTTGGAGCTGCGCACCGCAACCGGAGCGGTGCCGGCGCGCCGATCACGGGTCGTGGTCGTGGAGTGGCTGGACCCGCCGATCCTCGCGGGACTCTGGGCACCGGACATCATCGAACGAGCGGGGGGAGTCCCGGTCGGACCGAAGGCGGCCGGGCCTGGCGAACGAACGACCTGGAGTGAGATCGAGTCCTTAGCGGCGGACCTCGTCATCCTGAGTCCCTGCAGCTTCTCGGTCGATCGTACGCGACATGAAATCTTGCAAGGAAACCTCGCCCATCCGCTCCGGGCGCTGGAGCCTCCGCTCGGCATCTTCCTCGCGGACGAGGCGTACTTCAGCCGGCCTGGCCCCCGGCTCGCCGACGGCGTCGAACTCGTACGCGCTCTGCTGGCCGGCGCCCGTCCTCCGGGACCGATGCCGGTCCGTCGATGGACCCCATCGGAGGTCCCCGCGCGATGACCGGGTCGACCCCGCGATACTACTACACCGTCTATCCGCGGGCGCCGGCCCCCGGGCGTGTATCCACTTCCCGGGTGGAGGTCGCCCACATCGTGATCGCCTACCTTGTGCTTACCTTCGACCTCGTCCTGATCCTGAGTGGTTCTACGTACCTCGCCCGAGGCTCGTTCGCCTTGTCGTTCAACGCCTACACGATCGAGGTAGCTGCCGCGGCCGCGCTCACCGGTTTCCTCGCGCACGAGATGGCGCACAAGATCGCGGCCCAGCGCCGGCACTCGTGGGCCGAGTTCCGGATGTTCCCCGTCGGGCTGATCTTCTCGGTCTTCACCGCGGCGTTCGGGTTCCTCTTTGCGGCGCCGGGGGCGACGATGGTCGGGGGCATGCAGGACTCTCGGGCGTGGGGCGAGACGAGCCTCGCCGGGCCGGTCACCAACCTCGGTTTCGCGACCGTCTTCCTCCTCGCCGCATCGGTCATCGGCTCGTCATCAGCCGTATGGCCTTGGTTCGTCGCCTTGATCACCCTCGCCTTCTTCAATGGGTGGTTCGCGGTCTTCAATCTCCTACCGTTCGGGCCGCTGGACGGGCGCAAGATCCTCTCTTGGAGCGCGAGCGCGTGGGTCGCAGCTTTTGCGGCGAGCGTCGTCGTCACGGTGCTCGCGTTCGTCGTGACCAACTCCGGGGCTCCCCTCTCACTGTAGGTGAAACGATGTCGATTCCGGTGCTAACGGATCTCGGCCACGGCCGCCAACTCATCGACCTTCACTTCCACGGAACCCCCACCGTGATCGGTGCGTACGTGCTTCCGCTCGCGGACGGATGGGCGCTCGTGGAGACCGGCCCGACGCGGTGCCGGGAGATGCTGCTGGCGGGCCTCGCGCGAGCGGGCGTCGCTCCCGAGGAGGTCCGCCAGGTCTTTCTGACCCACATTCATCTCGACCACGGGGGGGGCGCGGGTGCTCTGCTCCGTGATCTCCCGAACGCGATATTCTACTGCCATGAATCGGGGGTCCGCCACCTGATCGAACCGGCGCGACTGGAGGCGAGCGCACGCAAGGCATGGGGCTCGGTCTACGACGAGTACCTAGGCTCGATCACGCCCATGGATCCGTCCCGCCTCACGGCCCTTCGTGGGGGGGAGTCGTTTCCTCTGCGCGACGGACCTCTCGAGGTCCTGCCAACTCCCGGCCACGCACGTCACCACCTCTCCTTCTTCGACGCGCGCTCTCAGGCAATGCTCACGGGCGATTCGGCGGGAGTTCGGCTTCCGCACAGCGACCGCGCTCGCCCGGCGGTCCCGCCCCCTGACCTTGATCTCGAACAACTGTTCGATAGCCTCGACCGGATGGCGGCGAAGGAGCCGACCGCGCTCTGGTACACTCATTTCGGACCGTTCCAAGGTAGGGCCGCCGACGAGCTGCGGCGCTACGCGGACACCGTGCGCGAGTGGCTGGACGTGGCCCGCTCCGCCGCCGCTGAGCGTCCCGAAGTCCCCTTCATCGCCGCGCGGCTGCGCGAGCATGAATTGCGGCGGATCTCCTCCGAACTCGCCTTACAGAGTGAACACTTAGAAGACCTGGTCTCAGGCCCGGAGATGGCCGCCATGGGGTTCCTGCGGTATCTCGAAACCCACGGCAAACTCCCGCCTCGTGCGCCCTAGCGGGGGTCGCGCTCTCGGTTCGCGGGACCCGGGTCGACGACCATCAGCAGGTTTGTCGGCCGTCCCTCCACTGGGTACCCGGCGGTGAGGACGATCGGCCCGGATCCGCTGGGGGTGCTCCGCAGCGCTCGTCGACTCCACTCGGTGAGCGCGAGCAGGTCGCCCCTCGCGGGGACTGCTCGGGCCTCCACGCCCCAAACCAGCGCGAGGTGACGGCGGGTCGAGGCCCTTGCCGAGAGGGCGACGATCCGCGAGGACGGGCGTAGTCGCGCGACCCAAGTTGCCGTTCGACCGGAGTGGGTCGGGGTCACGATCGCGCGGGCGTTCAGCTGGCTCGCGAGGGCGACTGCGCCGCGGGCGACGGAATCCTCGAGGCGCATCGGGGTCGCGATCTCTCCCAGTTCACCGGGACGGCCGGCGCGCACGAGTTCGGGTTCGGCGGCTCGACAGATCCGGTCGAGCCACTCGATCGACTCGACCGGATACTCCCCGACGGCGCTTTCTTCGGAGAGCATGACCGCGTCTGCGCCATCGAGGACGGCATTGGCGACATCCGTCGCCTCCGCACGGGTCGGGCGCGGGGAGTGCACCATACTGAGGAGCATCTCGGTCGCCACGATCCCGAGCTTGCCGTGGAGTTTGGCCCGTCGAAGGATCGACTTCTGCTCGATCGCGAGCCGCTCAAGCGGGACCTCGATCCCGAGGTCGCCGCGTGCGACCATCACCCCGTCGGCCGCGTCGAGGATCTCGTCGATGTGCTCGAGAGCCTCCGCCCGTTCGATCTTGGCGATGATCCCCACTTCGGACCCCCTAGGGCGGCGATTGAGCTCGCTTCGAGCGAGTCGAACATCGGCGACATCGCGGACGAATGAGAGTCCCAGGAAGTCGATCCCCTCGGCGAGGACCACATCAAGGTCGTGGCGATCTTTGGCCTCGAGAACGCTCGTCGCGAGGCGCGCCGCAGGCAAGAAGAGGCCGGCATGCGACCCGACGCTCCCCCCGTGGACTACGGTGGTAATGACACGGTGCGACTCCACTCGCAGCACTCGAAGCTCCACGTTCCCATCCCCGAGCAGGAGCGGGTCGCCGCGCCGGGCCGCTCGGCTCAGCTGGGGAACTTGAGCGTAGGCGCCGCTCGCACCTCCGATCCGGGGCCGATCATAGAGGGACCACGACTGACCCGTGCGCAGGGTGAGCGGGTTCGGCTCGAGCCCACCGATGCGGA
The DNA here is from genome assembly GCA_050749765.1 of Thermoplasmata archaeon. Lineage (GTDB taxonomy): Archaea > Thermoplasmatota > Thermoplasmata > Lutacidiplasmatales > UBA184 > Lutacidiplasma. The sequence goes on from JBOGRR010000030.1 coordinate 13,409, forward strand.
TCTTCGGGCCCTGGACATCTACGAGGACCGCGCCCTCGATCTTCTCTCGCCGGAATGCAGCGTGTGCCGTTCGGAGGATGGCACGGTGCTCCTCGTCGCTCCCGTGCGAACAATTGAGCCGCACGGCATTCGTACCGGCTCGAACGAGGGCTCGAACTTCGGTCAGGGATGAACTGACCGGCCCCAGCGTTGCGAGTATCTTCGTGCGGCGCACGGTACCCCCGAAGCGGCCGGGGCACTTAGAGCCTCGGCGCAGGCCGACTCCGTCCCATAATTCTCCATGGCCCCACTCTGCCGCCCCGATCGAGTGGCGCTTCCACTGAAACACCGTCAAGATTACTAGGGAGAGTTCACGCTCTTCCTGTGACCCTGAACGATCGGATCTA
>JBOGRR010000031.1:0-13056 GCA_050749765.1 Thermoplasmata archaeon
AGGAGGGGGTCGGGCATCGTTCGGAAGGGTCATGGACGTCCCCGACGATAGTACTATGCTCGACAATCGTCGAAGCATGACGCCTAACGGGGATCAGCTTCGGACTTCAGATGCGTGACCTGTTACGCGCAATCGAAAGCTGTATCTGAGCGCCCCTCCCACCGTCAAGGAAGATGCCGAGGAGCTCCGCGAAGTCGCGTCGCTTCGTGCGGGCGAGCCGGGATGTCGCTCGCAACGCTCGCGATTGGAACCGGACGAGCGCGGCCTACGACCGAAAGTTCGCGAGCGTCCTCGGGGGCCGCTACGCCCGAACGTGGGGGCTCTGGCGGATCCCCGAATCGCGAACCCAGTACTTGGGACGCGTACGCGGCGAGCGGATCCTCGAGCTCGGGTGTGGCGCGGCCCGTTGGTCGCTCGCCCTCCGCCGCATGGGGGGACGACCGATCGGCCTTGACCTATCGCGCGAGCAACTCCGCCACGCCCGCACCCAGGCCGGGCGTCGCCCTCTTCCCCTCGTACGGGCGAGCGCCCACGCGATCCCGTTCGCGGACCGAAGCTTTGAGTTGGTCTTCTGTGACTGGGGCGCCCTCACGTTCACAGATCCGTATCTCACGATCCCCGAGTGCGCGCGAGTGCTGAAGCCGGGAGGTCGCCTCGTCTTCGCGACCTCGAGCCCCTTCCGGTTCGTCACCCACGACGCGAAATGGGACCGGCTCGGCCGTCAGCTCATCCACCCGTACTTCGGACGCGGCCGGCTCGCATGGCGCGGCGGGGCCGTCGAGTTCGTGCCGACGTACGGCGAGTGGATCGGTCTGTTCCGCCAGCATCACCTCACGGTCGAACGGTTGGTGGAGACCCGGCCGCGAGCCAACGCCCGCACGCGCTACCTCTCGGTGGCCGACGCGAAGTGGGGTCGAAGTTGGCCGATCGAAGTGATTTGGTCGCTTCGCCGCGAGCCGGAGCCTTCGCGCCCGACGCACCGTTAATTGGCGCGGGCGGTTCGCCCGGGGGTGGAGGCGTACTTCCGGTCGATCGAGTCGGAGATCGATCGCGCTTACGCGATCGCGGCGGTCGCGCGTAGCGAGGGGCTCGACCCCGAGACGACCCCCGAGATCCCCCGCGCGAAGGACATGGCGAGCCGCGTCGAGCAACTCCTGCGCCACCTCGGCATCCAAGGGATCTCGGAGGAGATCCGCCGCCTCGCCCAGCAGATGTCGCGCGAGGATGTCGCGATCACCGTCGCCCGCCGGCTCGCGAGCGACCTGAACCGTCCCGGAACGCTCGCGCAGAGGGTCGATGCTGCCCTGAGGGTCGGGCTCGCGATCCTCACCGAAGGGATCCTGGTCGCACCGCTCGAGGGCCTCGCCGAGGTCCATCTGATCGACGGTCCCGAGGGGCGGTACATCGATCTCTATTACGCCGGCCCGATCCGCGCCGCGGGCGGGACCGCCCAAGCGCTCAGCGTCCTGCTCGCCGACATCATCCGACGGGACCTTCACCTCGCCGCGTACCGTGCGAGCCGAGAGGAGATTGGTCGCTACCAGGAGGAGATCCCGCTCTACAAGCACTATCAGCACCTCCAGTACACCCCCACGCCCGCCGAGATCTCGGAGGTCGTACGCCACGTGCCCGTCTGCATCTCGGGCGAGGCGACCGAAGGCGACGCGGAAGTGAGCGCGTTCCGCAACCTCCCCCGGGTCAAGACGAACGGCCTGCGCGGCGGTTCGTGCCTCGTCATCGCGGAGGGCCTCTGCCAGAAGGCGCCCAAGCTCGCGCGGATCGTCGAGCGGTTGAACCTCCCCGGTTGGGACTTCCTCCGGGAGATCGGCCGCGCCGGCGACCGCGAGGACGAGGCTCCGATCGCGAAGTACCTCGCCGAGGCGGGAGTCGGTGGGCGGCCGATCATCTCGCACCCGAACCGGCCGGGAGGCTTTCGGCTCGTCTACGGTCGCGCCCGGACGACCGGTCTCGCCGCCTGCGCCATCAATCCGGCGACGATGGTCATCCTGCGCCGCTTCATCGCGGTAGGCACTCAGCTCAAGGTCGAGTACCCTGGAAAAGCCGCCGCGATGGGCTTGTGCGATCTCCTCGACGGCCCGATCGTCGAGCTCCGGGACGGGACGCTCACGGCCGTGCACGATGTCGACCGGGCCGAGACGCTCCTCCCCCAGGTTCGGCGGATCATCGATGTGGGGGAGATCCTCGTGTCGTACGGGGAGTTCCTCGAGAACAACAAGGCGCTCGCCCCGGGAGCGTACTCGATCGACTGGCACCGCGAAGAGCTCCGCGGCGCCGGGGCCGATCCCGCGACGTCGGTCGGAGGAGAGAACTTCGAGTCAGCGATCGCGGAGTCGAAGCGTTTCGGCGTGCCGCTGCACCCGCGCTGGCTCCTCTTCTGGCACGACCTCACGAGCGCCGAGATCCGCGCGCTCGCGGAGCAGATCGAACGCTCGGGATCGTGGAGGGACGAACGGCTCGAGCTCCCGTGGGACGACGCGTGGCGCGAGCTCCTCACGCGCCTCGGTGTTCTCCACGGTCGGGGCCCGGAAGGGCGTCTCGTCGGCGAGCCGGAATCGAGCGCCGCGCTCGTCGGAACGCTCGGGCTCGAGGTGTCGGGCTCCCTGTTCCTGCGCCGCGTGCCGCTCGACCCCATCGACGCGGAGCCGCTCTCCTACGTGAGCCGGCTCTGCGGCGTCGCGGTCATGGCGCGCGGCCCGTCGCGGATCGGAGCGCGGGTCGGCCGCCCGGAGAAGGCCCACCAGCGGATCATGGAACCGAACGTCCACGGGCTCTTTCCCGTCGGCGAAGCGGGCGGGCCGACCCGATCGGTGCTCGAGGCGGTCCGACAGGCGATGGACCATCGGCCGGTCGCCGTGCCGCTCGGCGTGCGGCTCTGCCCGAAGTGCCATCGCAACTCGGTCTGGCCGAAGTGCGCGTGCGGAGAGCACACCGAGCCGACCGGCGAGGTCGTCTCGCGGGCGCTCCCGGTCGCCGAGATGTGGGGCGATGCGCTCCAGCGGCTACGCCTGCCCCGGCCCCCTCAGGTCAAAGGGGTCAAGGGGCTCACATCCGCCGGTCGGACCCCGGAACCGATCGAGAAGGGGATCCTGCGCGCCGTCCGCGGCGTCTCCGTGTATCAGGATGGCACCGCCCGCTTCGACCTCATGGACCTCCCGCTCACGCACTTCCGCCCTCAGGAGATCGGGGTCGAAGTCGATCGGCTCCGGGCGCTCGGGTACGCGACCGATTGGTGCGGCGATCCACTCGAGCACGCCGACCAGCTCGTCGAGCTTCGACCGCAGGACATCGTGGTCGCGCGGTCGTGTGGCCAGTATCTCGTGCGCATCGCGCAGTTCCTGGACGACGAGCTCGTCCACCTCTACGGTCTCGAGCCATTCTACCGGGCGCGGGTCCCTGAGGACCTCGTCGGGGCGATCGTCGTCGCGCTCGCCCCGCATACCTCGGGGGGGGTCGCGGGTCGCGTCCTCGGATACTCGAACGCGGAGGCGTGTTTCGCCCACCCGATCTTCCACGCCGCGAAGCGTCGCAACTGCGATGGGGACGAGGACTCGGTCACGCTCTTGCTCGACGCGCTGCTCAACTTCTCGCACGCCTACCTTCCTGAGAGTCGCGGCGCGATGATGGACAAGCCACTTGTCCTGACGACGCGCTTGGATGCGACCGAGGTCGACAAGGAGGCCCACCATCTCGACGTCAGCGCACGCTACCCTCTCGCCTTCTACCGCGCGGCCGCGCGACGCGAGCACTCGAAGGACGTCGAGCCGCTCTTCGACCTCGTCGGCCATCGCCTCGGCGGCGAGCACTCGCTCGATGACTACGCGTTCACCCACGACACGACCGATCTCGCCCGCGGGCCGGTCCGCTCCGCGTACCGCGAGCATCGTACGATGGAGGCGATGGTCGACGAGTCGGTGACCCTGATGACCCAGATCCGATCGGTCGACGCGGCGGAGGCGATCGGATCGATGCTCAACACGCACTTCCTCCCCGACGTGATGGGCAACCTGAAGAGCTTCGCGACGCAGCGCTTCCGATGCCGGAGTTGCGGGACGAACTACCGGCGGCCCCCGCTCAATGGGCGATGCACGGCGACCCCTCGGAAGGGGAGCCGGTGCGACGCGGAGGTCCTTCCGACGGTCTACGAGGGGATGGTCCGCAAGTACCTCGGCCTCTCCGAGCGGCTCGGCTCGACCGAGGGGGTGACTCCCTACGTCCGGCAGCGCGTCGAGATCCTGATCCAATCGCTCGCGACGCTCTTCCCGGGGTCCGCGGAACAGACCACGCTCGAATCGTTCGCAGTCGCCGGCACTGCACCCGCGGGGCCGGCCGGTGCGCACAACCCCCAAATACGCGAGCCCTGATAGCGCGCCCGCGGGCTTGTGGGGTAGTCTGGACTATCCTGTTGGCCTTCGAAGCCAACGACCTGGGTTCGAAATCGCGGATCGACCGCGACGAAACTCCCAGCAAGCCCGTTCCCGCACGCCGAGCCTAGCGTAAGTAACACCCGCCAATTCCAACCCCGCTGGGTGAATCGGTGATCCGACGGACCGATCGATGAACGAATCCCTCTCACCGAAGGACCCGGCTCGCCCCGCCTTCGGTGCCGCTGAGGGGGTCCAGGTCCGCGGGCCGGAGATGGGGGCGGCGCGGCGACTGCTGACCCCGGAGGCGCTCGAGTTCATCGCGGCGCTCGCCCGTCGGTTCGAGCCGCGCCGCTCCGAGCTCCTCGCCCAACGCCCGGAATTCCACGCCCGTATCGCCGCGGGCGAGCGCCCCGACTTCTCGGCAGAGACCCAGCGGATCCGGGAGTCGTCATGGACGGTCGCTCCCCCGCCTCCCGAGCTCGTCGATCGCCGGGTCGAGATCACCGGCCCCACGGACCGCCGGATGGTCCTCCACGCGCTCAACTCTGGGGCCCGGGTCTACATGGCCGACTTCGAGGACGCCCACTCCCCCACCTGGGCCGCGACGCTCGCGGGCCAGGAGAATCTCGCCGACGCCGTGCGCGGGACGATCTCCCACGTCGGCGCCGACGGGAATCGGCTCGAGCTGGTCGATCGCCCGGCGGTCCTCATGGTCCGGCCGCGGGGCTGGCACCTCTCGGAGGAGCACCTCGAGGTCGACGGGGCTCCCATCTCGGCGAGCCTGTTCGACGCCGGACTCTTCCTCGTCCAGAACGCGCGCGAGCTGGTCGCGCGCGGGCACGGGCCGTACCTCTACCTCCCGAAGCTCGAACATCGCACGGAGGCCGCGCTGTGGAACTCCGTGTTCCGCGATGCGGAGGAGCGGCTCGGGCTCGCGACCGGGACGATCCGCGCGACCGTCCTCATCGAGACCCTACCGGCGGTCTTCGAAGCCGAGGAGATCCTCTACGAGCTGCGCGAGCACTCGGCCGGTTTGAACAGTGGGCGATGGGACTTCATCTTCAGTTTCATCAAGCAGTTCCGCGACGACCCCAGCGTGCTCTTCCCGGATCGGGTTCAGCTACGCATGGAGACTCCGTTCCTCTCGGCGTATGCGGCCCATCTCGTGCGGATATGCCATCGTCGAGGAGCCCACGCGATCGGCGGGATGGCGGCGGAGGTTCCCATCAAGAACGATCCGGCGGCGAACGAACGCGCGTTGGCCGCGGTCGTCGCAGACAAGGAGCGAGAGGTCGCGCTGGGCTACGACGGGACCTGGGTCGCCCACCCCGCGCTCGTCCCGGTGGCGCAACGCGCGTTTGACGCCCAGATGCCGGGGCCGAATCAGATCGCCCGACAGCCCCGGCCCCCGGCCGTCCGCGCCGCCGAGCTGTTGCGCGTGCCGAGCGGTACGGTCACGTACGGCGGGGTCCGAACCAATGCGAGGGCCGCGGTCCGCTACCTCGAGTCGTGGCTGCGTGGGGTCGGCTGCGTGCCGATCGACCACCGGATGGAGGATGCCGCTACGGTCGAGATCGCCCGGGCCCAGCTCTGGCAGTGGATCCGCCGAGCGGCGCCTCTGGCGGCGGGAGGCTCGGTCCGTCGGGAGGAGGTCGAACGGGTGATTGACGATGAGGCCCGGGTGCTGGCGAGCGAAGCGGGCGGCGCGAGTCGGACGCTCGCCCCGGCGGTCGCCTTGCTGAAGGAGCTCATCGATCCGACGGCGTTCCAAGAGTATTTCACCACCCGCGCGTACATCCTGCTGAACGCGGGGGACGGGGGGCCATCGTGATGAAGGACCTCAAGGAGATCGCCGACGGGTGGTCGCAGGACGCTCGGTGGAAGCGGACCCAGCGGCCATATCGGGCCGAGGACGTCGCGCGCCTGCGCGGCAGCGTGCGCATCGAGCAGACCCTGGCGTCGCTCGGGGCGAGGCGGCTGTGGCATCTGCTCGAGCACGAGGAGTTCGTGCCGGCGCTCGGGGCCATGAACGGGAGCCAGGCGGTCCAGATGGTCCAGGCGGGACTCCCCGCGATCTACGCGAGCGGTTGGCAGGTCGCCGCCGATGCGAATGACGCGCAGCAGACCTACCCCGATCAGAGCCTCTACCCGGCGCTCAGCATGCCGACGCTCGTCCGTCGGATCAACAACGCGTTCCGCCGCCAGGATGAAAAGCAGCACGCCGTTGGGTCGGGCACCACCTACTGGTACGCCCCGATCGTCGCCGACGCGGAGGCCGGCTTCGGCGGAACGCTCAACGTATTCGAGCTCGCGAAGGCGCTCATCGAAGCCGGCACCGCCGGTCTCCACCTCGAGGATCAGCTCGCCTCCGTGAAGAAGTGCGGGCACATGGGCGGCAAGGTCCTCGTCCCGACCCGCGAGTTCAACCAGAAGCTCTGGGCGGCGCGGCTCGCCGCGGACGTCCTCGACGTGCCGACGGTCCTCATCGCGCGGACCGACGCGCAATCGGCGAAGATGATCACGAGCGACATCGATCCGCGCGACCAGGAGTTTCTCACCGGGGAGCGCACGACCGAGGGATTCTTCGTGGCGCGCTCGGGGATCGAAGCGGCGATCGCGCGCGGGGTCGCCTACGCACCGTACGCGGACATGGTCTGGTTCGAGACCGCAGGACCCGATCTCGACGAGGCCCGCGCCTTCGCGGACGCCGTGCACGCGAAGTACCCGGGTAAGCTGCTCGCCTACAATCTCTCCCCGTCGTTCAACTGGCGCCGCAAGCTCGGGACGAAGGAGATCGGGCGCTTCCAGTCCGACCTCGGTGCGCTTGGGTACAAGTTCCAATTCGTGACCCTCGCCGGCTTTCACGCGACGAACCTCTCCGCGTTCCGGCTCGCGCTCGACTACAAAGCCCGGGGGATGCTCGCCTACTCCGAGCTCCAGGAGCAGGAGTTCACCGCGGAGGCGGACGGCTACCGCGCCGTCAAGCACCAGAGCTTCGTTGGCACCGACTACTTCGACGACGTCGCCCAGGTCCTCTCGGGCGGACTCACGTCGACCCTGGCGCTCGGGGGGTCGACCGAAGCGGAACAGTTCGCGGCGAAGAACGACGAAGCACCGGGGCGGGTGGGCGTCAAGGGATCCGCTCGACGGCCGGCGCCCGACGAAGCCCTGTAGGCCGTCTCCGAACCGACCGCTCCTCCGTCTGTCGGTGTCGATCGTCGCGGGTTCGGTGGAGGTATTCTGTGAGCCTGGGCTCCCCACGTGACGGGGCCCTCGGCCCGCCCCCCTCGCGAACGCTCTACCGCCAATAGTCCGGCGTCGACACCGGCTTGTCCGAGCGCTTCTCCTCTTCCGCCTTCGCTTCGAGAATGTCGATCGCCCATAGGGCCGCGGTCGCGATGAGGCGTATCCGACCCTTCTCTTCCGCCGGCTCGTCGAGCTCGATCGCGAGGACGTTGTCCCCGCCGACACTGGCGAGCCCTCGGTAGGTGCCGACCGAAACGAGGCCGGCATCCTCCGCTCCCGCGGAGAGGATGCGCACCCGGGACCCGACCGTGAGCGACGGTACGCGCCGCTCCTTTTCTGAAGGCGACGTCGACGAAGGGCTCACCGCCCGCCTCCTTTGCTCGTACCGCGCGACGGGCTCGCCCGTCCGACCGGCGGGGCGATCGCTCCCTTGTCGATCAGGCTCTGCAAGTGATTCACCGTCTCTCGGTAGCGCCGGAGCGCATTCTGGGCATGGGCCTCGGTGAAGTCCCACGCGCGGGCGAGGTTACCGTATCGGAGCCGGTAGCCCTTGCGTCCCTTCCCATCGTTCGCGCCTCCGACCTCCTCGAGTAGATCGAGCGATTTCAGCTTGTTGATGTGGCGGTAGACGGTCGGTTTCGAGGTCTTGAGCACGGCGACGAGTTCGTCGATGTACCACGCTCGGGTCGGTTCTCCTAGGAAGCACTGCCGCACGAGCCGATAGGCGAGACTCTCGGCGATCGGCCCCTCGCCCCCCCGGCCCTCCTCCCCTTCCGGGAGATAGCCAACGAGCCGCAGGAACTCTCGGAGCACTTCGTCCGCGTCCGTGATCGGCGTCAGCGGCGTGCTGTAGCGCAGGGCGAGATCGAACGGCATCCCTGGGGCGGCCGAACACCTCCGAGAGATAAAGGGGGTGCGCCCGGCCGAGCGTTCGGTCGACCCGAGGACCGCCCCCGGACCAAACGATATGCTCCGCCGTCTCTCCATGGATGCGGTGATCGACTTCGAGCTCGTGGCCCCGACCTCCGTCGAGGAGGCGATCGCGACGTTGCGCTCCGGTGGTCCCGGAGAGGTCGCGGTGCTCGCCGGAGGAACCGACCTCCTGCTCGATATCGAGCACGAGCGACTGCGCCCGCGTCGCCTCCTGTCGCTCCGTCGCCTCCCGTGGAAGTACCTCGCGTGGCGGGGGGAGTCGCTCGAGATCGGCAGCACCCTTCCGCTGCGGAGCCTCGAAGCAGATCCTCAGTTGCGCGCGCGGATCCCCGGGCTCTGGGAAGCGGTCCGTGCGGTCGGCGGCGTCGCGTTGCGGCACCGGGCGACGCTCGGAGGCAACATCGTCCGCTCCGCACCCATCTCCGACCTGCTCCCCATCCTCCTCGCGCTCGACGCCGAGATCGATCTCGTCGGTCCTCGCGGGGAGCGGACCGTTTTGCTCGACCAGTTGCTCGGAAGCTCGCGCGCACCAAGGATCGAGCCGGCCGAGCTCGTCCGATCGATCCGAATCCCGGAGGCCCGACCGAGCACCTACCTCTGGCAGCGGGTGCGGCCGGTCAACGACATCTCTCAGGTCGGAGTGGCGGTCGCCCGCTCTCCGGCGCGCGGAGGCTGGCAGATCGCGATCGGGGACGTCGTGCCGCGACCGGTGCGGATCCCCGAGGCCGAGGCCCCGCTCCTCGTTTCGACCTCACCAGAGTCGATCCGCGCGGCGGCTCGGGAAGCCGCCGTGCGCGCGCCGTTCGCGACCGATCGGCGCGGGAGCGAAGAGTACCGTCGTCAGGTCGTGGAGACGCTCGTCCGTCGTGCGGTCGAATCGCTCGTGTCGGGAGGTCTCGGAGGATGAGCTCGAGCCTCACGGTGAACGGTCGCGAGACGACGCTCGACGGGGTTCCGGGCTCGGAGCGATTGCTCGACTCGATCCGTTGGCGGTTCGGCCTTCGAGGGACCAAGGAGGGCTGTCGCACGGGGGATTGCGGCGCGTGCACCGTGCTCGTGAACGGGGAGAGCGTGCTCTCGTGCCTCACGCTGACCCACGAGGTCGCCGGCGAGCGACTCACGACGATCGAAGCGATCGATGGCGAGGCGGGCGGACCGGCGGTGCTCGCCGCTTTCGCCCAGGAAGGGGCGGTACAATGCGGGTACTGTACGCCCGGGTTCGTCATGGCTCTCACCTCCTTGCTGACCGAGCGTGGGCGGGCTGGGCGGCTCGAGGAATTCGAAGAGGACCTCCAGGGGAACCTCTGCCGTTGCACCGGCTACGTCGCGATCCGACGGGCCGCTCAACTCGTTCGAGAGGGGGCCCCATGAGCTACGCAATCCGGCCCGATTCCGAGATCAAAGCCCGCGGCGCGGCCCGCTACGGGACCGACCTCGAGCGCTCGGGGATGCTCTGGGGGGCGCTCGTACTGGCCCCGGTCGCGCACGGGACGATCCGGTCGATCGACCTCTCCGCCGCGCGAGCGATGTCGGGGGTCGTCGCTATCGCATCGGCCGATCTTCCCTCGCTGCTCGCTGACGCGACTCCGGACGCGGAGCGCCCGGTCTTTCCCTCGCAGGAGATCGTCTATCGTCACCAGCCCGTCGCCGCGATCGCGGCGCCGACGCTCTCGCTCGCTCGGGCCGCGGCGCGCGCGGTGAAGGTCGACGCGACTCCCCTACCCATGGTCGAGAGCATCGAGGAAGGAGCTATGCCCGCGCCCGAGGTGATCGCGCACGTGCACTCCCGCCACGGCGACGTGGAGCGCGCCTTCGCCGGTGCCGACCTCGTGCTGACCGAGGTCTATCGGACCGCGGGGATCGCCCAGGTCCCGCTCGAGCCGCACGCGGTCCTCGCCGAATTTCGCTCGGATGGGGTCGGCCACGTCCTCACATCGACGCAGAGCCCGTTCGGCGCGCGCGAGGATATCGCCTCGATCCTCGGGATCCCAGAGGACCGTGTCATCGTCGAGGGGACGTGGGTCGGGGGCGGGTTCGGAGGGAAGGGATCGGCCCTGCTCGAGCCGTACGCTCTCCTGCTCGCGAAGGCGAGCGGCCGGCCGGTGCGCCTCGCGCTCTCCTACCGGGAGGAATTCCTCCTCGGGCGAACGACCCTCCCGACGTTCGTTCGGATCTCGAGCGCGGTAAAGGAGGGACGGATCGTCGGACGCCGTGTCCTCTGGCGCCTCGATGCCGGAGCGTCCTTGCCCGGCCGCGACTTCGCGACCGGCTACTGCATCGGCTTCATCGCCGGTCCGTACCGCATCCCGGCGATCGAGCTCGAGGGGTACGCGCTACGGACCCACAAACCCCCGCTCGGGCCGCATCGCGCGCCGCTCGCCCCGCAGTGCGCGTTCGTCGCCGAGTCCCACATGGACCACCTCGCCGCTCGTCTCGGCGTCGACTCGACGGCGTTCCGACGTGACCACGCATGGGTCGAAGGGGATCGCACGCACCTCGGTCAATCGGTGGGTTCGTTCGGCCTCGCGGAGTGCCTGGCCCGCGCGGAACGCCTCGCCCTCGAGTGGCGACGTGCGCGCGCGCCCGGTCACGGGGTCGGCGTGGGCGCCGGCTTCTGGTCGACCGGGACCGGCTCGGGAGGCGAGGCCCGCCTCGTGCTCTCAGCCGACCATCTCACGATCGTCGAGGGGGAACGCGAGATCGGCAGCGCGAGCGTCGTCCGCGGGATCGCCGCCGTAGCGGAGAAGGTCCTCGGGCTGCCGCGGCATCGCATCGAGGTCGAGTACCTCGATACCTCGCGGGCCCCGTTCGACTCCGGGGTCTGGGGGAGCCGTACCGTCGGGGCGCTCGGCCAGGCGGTGAAGCAAGCGGCGCTCGCGCTCCGAGCCGAGCTCGCGCGCCGGAGCTCGGGCCCGGAGAAGGAGGTACGCCTGAACGAGGTCGACGGCGAGCTCTCCGTGACGTTCGGCGCCACGTCGGTGCCGGTCCGGGCGCTACTTCGCCCCGCCGACCAGCCCGTCGGCGGGATCCTCTCCGAAGGCCGGCACTACGGGAAGTCTGGCGAGGTCGATCTCGCTCGAGTCATCGACGGGACGTTCTACCCGTACACCGATTTCACCGGAGCGGCTCATGTGGCCGAGGTCGCGGTCGACGTTGAGACCGGAAGCATCCGGGTCCTGCGCTACGCCGCCTTCCACGACATCGGCACGGTCGTCGATCGAGCGACCGCCCGCGCTCAGGTCGAAGGCGGGGTCGTGATGGGGCTCGGGACGGCCCTGACCGAGGAGACGATGTGGAACGCCGAAGGGTTGCTCCTCAATCCGCACTTGCTCGATTACCGCATTCCCACCCTCGGGGAGGTCCCGCCCATCGACGTCACGTTCGTCGAGGGCTTTCTTGGCGCTGGACCGTTCGGCGCGAAAGGTCTCGGCGAGCCCCCGATCGTCCCCGTGCCGGCGACGATCGCGAACGCGGTACGGGACGCCACCGGGATCGGTCCGACCGAGATCCCGATGACCGGCGAGAGGATGGCGCGAGCGCTTAAGGTCCGGTGACCGTGGCCCCGTCGCCGATGACGCTCCCGATCGCGGAGGTGCGCGCGCTACTCACGTCGTACCCCGCACGCCCGACGCTCGGGACCGTCGGGTCGCACTCTGCGATCGACATCGCCGACGGTGGTGCCACCGAAGGGTTCCCGACCCTCGTCCTTGCCGAACAAGGGCGCGAGGCGACCTACGCACGCTACTTCGCTCGCCGTCCCGCGGGGCCGGGCCGCTCCGCGCGCGGCTGCGTCGACGAGGTCTGGACCTACCCTAAATTCCGCGACCTCACCGAGCCGGGGGTCCAGGAGAAGATGCGCTCTCGCGGCGTGCTCTTCGTGCCGAACCGAGCTTTCAGCTCCTATGTCCCGCTCGAGACGATCGAGGAAGAGTTCCTCGTCCCGATCGTCGGCGCGCGTGCCATGCTGCGCATCGAGGAGCGCACCGAGCGGGAGAACTACTACACGCTCCTCGAGGCCGCCGGAGTGCCCACCCCAAAGGCGGTCGCCGAACCGAAGGCGATCGACCGCTTGTCGATCGTCAAGCTCCCTCACGCGAAGCGACGCCTCGAGCGCGGGTTCTTCACGGCGGCGAGCCCCGAGGAGTATCACGTCAAGTCCAAGAAGCTCATCGAGCTCGGAACGATTGCCCCGGCCGATCTAGGCTCGGCCCGCATCGAAGAGTACGTTTTGGGGCCGGTCTTCAACTTCAATTTCTTCTTCTCTCCACTCGTCCCTCGCGCGGAAGGGCTCGAGCTCCTGGGTGTCGACGAACGGCGCGAGAGCAACCTCGATGGGCTGGTGCGCCTGCCCGCGGGCCAACAGCTCGAGCTACCGGAGTCGGCCCGGATCCCTGAGTACACCGTGGTCGGGCATGGGACCCTCACCGTGCGCGAATCGATCCTCGAAGAGGTCTTCCGGCTCGGAGAGCGGTTCGTGGACGCGAGCCGGGAG
>JBOGRR010000032.1:0-12404 GCA_050749765.1 Thermoplasmata archaeon
CCTCTCGACCGTACATCGACGCGACCGTCGCCTGGATGCGCTCGCGAGGCGTTCGCCTCCGCGCGCGGGGCCGAGGGTTCGAGGTGCGAGGGCCGGCGCCCCGTCGAGGGGGTCGGGTCGAGATTCCGGCAGACGCCTCCTCGGCGGCGTACGCCTGGGCCGCCGCGGCGGTGTCGGGGGGTGCGGTCACCGTCGGTCGGTATGACGAGCGTTGGCCGCAAGCGGACGCTCGTGTTCTCGATGTGCTCCAACGAGCCGGCGTCATGGTCGATCGACGCGGAGGAGGGGTCCGCACGACGGGCCGCGCGCGGCGCGGCATCCGGGCCGACCTCACCGACGCTCCGGACCTCGTTCCCCTCGTGGCGTGCCTCGCGGTCACCATCCCCGGCGCACGGAGCGTGCTGCGGGTCCCTCCGAACCTTCGCCACAAGGAGTCGGATCGCCTCGCGGGGACGATCGATCTCGTCCGAGCCTTTGGAGGTTCGGCGCAGGCACGGTCCGGCTCGCTGAGGATCGTGGGAGCGAGCGAGCTAGGCCCGATCGCGTTAACGGACCTGTCCGATCACCGCATGGTGATGAGCGCTGCGATCGGGGCGCTCGCGGCCACGGGACCGTCGCGGATCGGTCGGTCCGAGGTCGTCCGGAAGTCGTTCCCGGGATTCTGGCGTATGCTGGAGGCGCTCCTCTCATGATGAGCTTCGGGAGCCGCCTGCGGGTGACGATCTTCGGGTCGAGCCATGGGCCTGAGGTCGGCGTAGAGATCGACGGGATCCCCGAAGGACGGCCGATCGATACCGCAGCGATCCAGCGAGAGCTCGATCGACGACGGCCGGTCGGGCGACGGCTGGCGACGAAGCGGGCGGAGGAGGACCGGCTCGTCGTCGACCGCGGAGTCGAGGACGGGCGCGCGCACGGCCGGTTCCGGGCGCACGTTGCGAACGAAGATGTCCGCCGCGAGCCGTACGATCGGTTGCGGGCCACCCCTCGACCGGGCCACGCGGATTATCCAGCGCGCATTCGCTACGGGCCCGATGCCGACCTCTCGGGCGGTGGGATCTTCTCGGGCCGGATGACCGTGGGGCTCGTGATCGCGGGCTCGATCGGACGTCAACTGCTCGCGCCCCTCGGCATCGATCTCGTCGGATTCACCCGCTCGATCGGGAGCATCTCGGCCGAGGTCCCCGAAGAGATGGGGATCGACGAGGTCCGCCGGCTGGCCGCCCTCAATGAGGTCGCGTGCCCGGTCGCCGAGAGCGCGCGAGGGATGGAGGAGGAGATCGCCTCCGCGCGACGCGAGGGCGATAGCGTCGGCGGGGTCGTGGAGGTGCGGATCAGCGGAGTGCCGGTCGGGCTCGGCGAACCGTTCTTCGATTCGATCGAGGGCACGATCGCCCACCTCGTGTTCTCCGTACCCGCGACGAAGGCGATCGAATTTGGAGCGGGGTTTGCCGCAGCGCGAATGCGGGGCAGTCAACACAACGATCCGTTCGCGGTCCGGGACGGTCGAATCGTGACGACCTCGAACCACGCGGGCGGGATCCTGGGCGGTCTCGCGACCGGGATGCCGATCATCTACCGGGTGGCGGTAAAGCCGACGAGCTCGATCGCGCGACCCCAACGTACGGTCGACCTGGAGCGCGGGGTCGAGACGGAGATCGCGATCACGGGACGTCACGACCCGTGCATCGTACCCCGAGCGGTCGTCGTGATCGAGAGCGTGGGCGCGATCGCCCTCGCCGACCTCGCGCTCGCCGGAGGATACCTTCGATGAGCGACTCCGGCGAGCGGATCCCGGTCGCGATCCTCGGCGCGAGCGGGTACATCGGTCAGCACTTCTTGCGGCTGCTCGCCGAGCATCCCCGCTTCTCGGTCGAGGCGCTCGTCGGTTCGGAGCGCAGCACCGGTCGGACGATCGAGTCGATCTGGCACCTCGAAGAGGCTCCGCCGGCCCGATGGGCGGATCAACGACTTCGAGCTCGCACGCCCGCCGAGCTCGTGCGCGGGGGAATCCGCCTCGTCTTCAGCGGGCTCCCGTCGGGCACCGCGGGGCCGGTCGAGGACGAACTCGCCCGGCGGGGCCTCGACGTCTTCACGAACGCCGCCGATCACCGGATGGATCCCCGAGTGCCGCTGCTCGTGCCGGAGGTCAACTCGACTCACCTCCTCGCGCTCGCCCGACGTCCGCGCGAACGCGGGCTCATCGTTGCCGACCCGAACTGCAGCGCCGCCGGTCTCGTGGTCGCCCTGCGGCCGGTCTGGGATCTCACGCGCCCATCGGCGGTGCATGTGGTGACCTACCAAGCCCTCTCGGGAGCCGGGGTTCCCGGCGTGACCTCGCTCTCGATCGCCGACAACGTCGTGCCCTTCATCGAGGGGGAGGAGGAGAAGCTCGTCGCGGAGACCCAACGGATGCTCGGGGGGACGCGGGCGGGTCGTACCCGAGCGTCGCGCGTTCCGTTCGCGGCGCACTGTGCGCGGGTCGGCGTGCGGGACGGTCACCTGGAAGCAGTGACGATCGTCGCTCGAGAACGCCCGGCGCTTCGCGACCTCGAGCGGGCGTGGAGTACTTTCGACCCGCTTGCCGGGCGCGATCTTCCGACGGCGCCCCACCCGACCGTGATCCTCCGTCGGGAAGCGGACCGTCCCCAGCCCCTGCGGGACCGCTGGGCCGGCGCGCCCCCGCGCGCCCGGGGGATGGCCGTGAGCGTTGGGCGCGTGCGCTGGAAGGCCCCGTTCCTCCGCTTTTTTGCCCTGTCCCACAACGCCGTCCGCGGAGGGGCCGGAGGCTCGGTGCTCAACGCCGAGTTGGCCCTCGACGAAGGCCTTCTGGGTCGAGCGCGGGGGCGAGTCCGTTGACCGTCGTCGGTCCGCCGATCGTGATCAAGTTCGGCGGCTCGTCGATCGATGATCCGTCCCGGGTGATCGGGCGGGTCGCCGAACTCCGAGCGCGTCGCACCGCGGTGATCCTCGTGGTTTCCGCGCGCGGGGGGGTCACCGACCGGCTGAGGGCGATCCTCCGACGGCCGACCGATCGGCGGGGCCACCGGACCGCGCTCCGCGCGATCGCCCGGCGGCACGTCGGGATCTCGAACCTCGGGACGCTCCATCTGCGTCGGCTCGCGCGCCTGGTCACTTCGCTCGAGGAGATCGGTATCGCGGAGGAGACGCTCTCCGACCGCATCTTGAGCCACGGAGAGCGGCTGGCGGCCGTCTGGCTCGCCGATCGCCTCTGCGCCGCGGGGATCCGCGCTACGGCCGTGGAAGCCGATCACCTGGGCCTCGTCACCGACAACGGCTATGGCCGCGCAACGATCCTGCTCGAGCGCTCGCGGGCCAGCGTGGCCCGGGGTCTCTCGTCGATCCTGCGCCGTGGCGGCGTTCCCGTCGTCACAGGATATTTTGGCCGGAGCCTCGAAGGTCGGGTCGCGACGCTCGGCCGGGGAGGCTCCGATTACTCGGCGACCGGGATCGCGGCGCTCGTCGGCGCCCGTCGCGTCGAGCTCGTGAAACGAGAGGTCTCGGTCCTCACCGCGGACCCGCGACTCGTTCCCTCGGCACGGCCGATCCCGCGCCTCTCCTACGAGGAGGCCGAAGAACTCGCCCAGTTCGGCGCGAAGGTGCTCCACCCGCTCACCGTCGAGCCGGCGCGCATCGCGCACCTCGAGATCGTGGTGCGGTCCCTCGAGGACCCACGGATCGCGACGACGATCGGACCTCCCCGTGGAGCGGACGGAATGCGCGCGATGACGCTCCTTTCGCCGCTCGGCCTCGTGCGGATCCGGGTCCCCGGCGGACGCCAGCGCCCCGGCATCGTCGCCGAGGCGACCGAACGCCTGAACGAGCGAGCGATCAACATCGTCACCCTGTTCACCTCGTCCTCGTGCCTCAGCCTCGTCCTCGAGCGAGGGCGGGCGCGCAAGGCGCGCGAAGCACTCGCGCCACTGTTCCGTGCGGGTCCGGCGACGCTCGAGGGGCCGATCCCCGTGGCGCTCGTCACCGCCATCGGGGATGGGGTGCTCGATGACCTCGGGCGGGTCCCCGCATCGATCCTCTCTCGCGGGGAGGGCCTGAGCGCGACCCCTCGCTCGCTCTCCTTCGCCGTCCCCGTCGCCCATGGGGTGGCGGCGGTGCGGGCCCTGCACCGGGCCCTCGTGGAGACGACGGGTCGATGACCCGCGATCCGTGGGCCGAGTTCGCGCGCGCGGCGCACGATCGACCGATCGCTGGCTACTTCGAGCGGGGAGATGCGCCGGGACTTCCGGGCCGCTGGGCCGCCTCGTTCACCCATGCGGACGAGCACTTCACGCTCCTGCGCGGGGACCGCCCAGAGTCGCTCGACCGTTTCACGGCCCGTCGGCTCCGAGGCGACGCACGGCGCGGGATCATGGGCTACGTGACGTTCGAGGCCGCGGGGCTGTGGGAGCCGTTGCTCGCCGGCCGGCGGGAGATGAGCCCATTCCCTCTCGGGGAGTTCGCCGTGGTCGACCACCTCGTTCGTCGGCGGGTCCGGGCGGTCCCCCGTGAACGTCCGAGCGCACGGCGCCCCCCACCACCGCGCGCGCTCGAAGAGACCCTGCCCGCGCGACGCTACGCCCGGGCCGTACGCCGGCTGCACCGCGCGATCGGCGACGGGGACGCCTTCCAAGTCGTTCTCGCGAACCGGCGCCGGTTCCATCGGCCCGACGATCTGTTGGCCCGAGCCGCCCTCTTGCGCGCGCGCGAGCGCTTTGCCTACTTCTACTACCTCCGGTTCGGCGACCGTGAGGTCGTGGGCGCGAGCCCGGAGTCGGTCGTCGAAGTCGAGCACGCCCGAGCCCACGTCTATCCGATCGCCGGTACCTTGCCGGCCGGAGATCGTCGTCGCGGGCGCCGCCCGCTCGCGGAGGACTCGAAGGAGCTCTCGGAGCATCGGATGCTCGTCGATCTCGCGCGCAACGACCTCGGGAAGATCGCAACGACCGGGAGCGTGCGCGTCGCCTGGCGGGAGCGGGAGTTCCGTTTCGCCCGCCTCACGCACCTCATCAGTCGCGTGGACGCGCGCGTGCGTCCTGGGGTCGGCCCGTGGGCCGTGCTCGCGGCGACGTTCCCCGCGGGAACGGTGAGCGGGGCGCCGAAGATCCGTGCGACCCAACTGCTCCGTCAGGAGGAGCAGACGTGGCGCGGACCGTACGCGGGCGCCGTCGGGCTCCTCACGGGCGATGGGCGGACGTCGTGGGCGCTCGCGATCCGTGGGGCCTTCACGTCGGGGCGCGATCTCTACACGTGCGCCGGCGCAGGGATCGTGTGGGCTTCGCGACCGGCCCGCGAGTTCCGCGAGGTGCGCACGAAGCTCTCCCAGCTCGAGGCGACGCTCGTCGGCGGGAGCCCGGGATGAAGATCGTGCTGATCGACCATGAGGACTCGTTCGTGTACAACCTCGATCAGGCGCTGCGCGCCGGCGGGGCGACGGTCCGCTGCGTGCGATACAATGTCGGTTTCCCCAGCCTCCGCCGGGAGGACCCCGACGCCGTCGTCTTCTCTCCCGGCCCCGGCCACCCGCGCGACCGTGGGGTGACCGGACTCGCACGGCAGGTGCTCGAGCGCTACGGGCGCGAGCGACCGATCTTGGGCGTCTGCCTCGGTCACCAACTCATCGCAGAGCACTACGGAGCGCGGGTCGTCCGTGGGACCCCCGTGCACGGCGAAACGGCGCGCGTGCGCCACCAGTCCGTCCCGCTCTTCCGTGGTGTGCCGAACCCGTTCCGAGCGGCCCGCTACCACTCGCTCGTTGTCGATCGAGCTTCTCTACCCGCCGTGCTACGGCCGACGGCGGTCGCCCTCGATGGGACGCTGATGGCACTCGAGCACCGGACGGACCCGGTGCGCGGCGTTCAGTTCCATCCGGAGTCGTTCCTCACCGAGGGAGGGCGCCGTCTCATCGACAACTTCCTCGCGGAGGTGCGGCGATGACGCGGCCGCTGCTCGATCGGCTGCTCGCGCGCGATGAGCTCACCCCCGCGGACATCGAGCGGATCGTGGACCGCGTAACGGACCCCAGCGCCTCCGACGCCGAGCGCGCGGCGCTCCTGGTCGCCCTTCGAGCGAAAGGCGAGTCGACCGAGGAGATCGCCGCCTTTGCGAAGGCACTGCGCCGACGCGCGCTCCCGTTCCCCGGCCCTCGGGCTGCGGGCGCCGTCGACCTCTGCGGGTCCGGAGGGGCGCGTGCCCCCTCCTTCAACATCGGAACGGTGAGCGCGTTCGTGGTCCGAGCCGCCGGAACGCCCGTCGCGAAGCACGGGAATCGCAGCGCTCGTGGAGCGAGGGAGGGATGGGCCGGATCGAGCGACCTCCTCGAGGCGCTCGACCTGCCGTTCGTTCGATCGCGCGAGTTTGCGCGAGCGGCGTTCGACCGGGAGCGGATCACGTTCCTTCACGCGCCGCTCTACCATCCCGCGACCCGCGCCGTCGTCGCGGTGCGCCGAGCGATCGCTACCCCGACGGTCTTCAACCTCGTCGGCCCTCTCTCGAACCCCGCCCGGGTCCCGTATCAGGTCGTCGGCTGCCCAGACCGGAGCGTCGCGGCCCGCATGGCGAGGGTCCTCGCTCGACTCGGGGTACGCGGTGCGCTCACCGTGAGCTCCGAGGACGGCACGGACGAATTCTCTGCTCGCGCGCGTTCGCGTATCGTGCTCGTCCGGGACGACAGGTTCCGTTCGTCGTCGATCGATCCCGCTCAGTTCCTCGACGGCGACGATCGTCGCGGTCCGTGGGGACCTCTCCCCGCCGCCGAGGCGGCGGAGGAGACCGAGCGACTCCTCGCCGGGGGGGGCGGCGCGCGCCGAGGCAGCATCCTGCTCACGAGCGGAGCGGCCCTGTGGGCCACGGCCTCCGCGCGGACGCTCGCCGAAGGGGTCGCCCGCGCGACGCAGGCGCTCGACTCCGGCGGCGCCGAAGAGGTCCTCGGCCGACTACGCGATCTCGCTCGGGCCCGTCGCTGGCCGGAGGACTCCGCATGAGCTTCCTCGAGGAGATCCTCCCCGAGATCCGGCGCGCGGTCGCCGATCCGGAGTACTTCGCGGGACTGGCCGACGCCCCCCCACGCGCTCCGCCGTCGCTCCGGGACGCCGTCGTCGCCGCACGCGGGTGGGCGGTGCTCATCGAGTGGAAGCGTCGCTCGCCGGGCGCCTCCCCTCCGGAGCTCAAGCATCGCCCGGTCGCCGAGTTCGTCCGGCTCGTCGAGCAGGGCGGAGCCAGCGCGCTCTCGTGCCTCGCGACCGGACCCCGCTTCCTCGGCTCGCCGCGCGACGTCGCGGACCTCGCCGAAACCTCGCGCCTCCCCGTGCTCTTCAAGGACCTCGTCGTCGATCCGAAGCAGGTCGAAGCCGCCCGACGTTCTGGAGCGAGCGCGATCCTGCTCGTCGCGCGTCTCGAGACCGAGCGCAGCCCGACCGTCCCGCTCCGCGCACTCGCGGAACGGGCACGGGCCGCCGGACTCGAGGTCGTGCTCGAGCTCCACGGACCGGAAGACCTCAAGGTCGCCGAACGGGTCCCGGCCGACGTGTACGGGATCAACCTTCGGGACCTCGAGTCGCTCACGTTCCGTCCAGAGGTCGCGCACGCGACCGCCGAGGCGGCCCGGCGCCTACGCCCCCTGCTCGGCCTGAGCGGCGTCGGAGGAGCCGAGGACGCACGACGCTGGGCATCGTGGGGGGTCGATGGGATCCTCGTGGGGACCGGCTTCGCCCGGGCTACCGATCCTTCCACCTTCCTCCACGAGATACGGACGGCGCGGCCGACCGACGAGGACCGGGCATGAGGACCTTCGTGAAGTTCTGTGGGATCCGCGAGGAGGCGCACCTCGCGCTCGCCCCGTCTGAGGGAGCGATCGGCCTCGTCGTCGATGTTCCCGCGTCGCCCCGCAACCTCTCCTGGGAACGGGCGACCGAGCTCGCGGGAGCCGTCCCATCGGGCGTAGAGGTCTGGGCGGTGAGCGTCGACCCGAGCCTCGAATCCGTGCATCGGCTCTTCGAGGAGGTCGGCGTCGACTGGGTCCAGGTCCATGGGACGATCCCAGAAGGGCTCGACCGAGTCGAGCGCCACCGGATCGTACCGTCGCTGCCGATCGCTCCGGGCGGTGCTGAGATCGAACCTCCCGCCTCGCCCTCGGACGAGGAGATCCGGCGCGTCCACCTCGATTCGGCGGGGGGGGAGCTGCCGGGAGGCAACGGGATACCGCCGAGCTGGACGGCTTGCGCGACGCTCGTCGACCGACTGGCGGGTCGAAAGGTCCTCCTCGGTGGCGGGCTCACCCCCGAGAACGTCGCCGACGCGCTCTCCACCGTGCGGCCGTGGGGCGTCGACGTCTCTTCCGGGATCGAGTCGTCCCCCGGGCAGAAGGATCCGGAGCGGATGCGCCGCTTCCTCGAGGCCATCCGAGCCTGGGAGGAGACCCACCATGCCTAGGCGCTACGGGGCCTACGGCGGTGCCTTCGTCCCCGAGACGCTCGTGCCGGCGCTCGTGGAGCTCGAGACGGCGTGGCGAGAAGCCCGCCGCGATCCTCGATTCCGCAGCGAGCTCGCCCTCCGATCTCGCACGTTCGGCGGCCGACCGACCCCGCTGTACTTCGCCGAGCGGCTCACGCGACGCGCCGGAGGGGCCGAGATCTGGCTCAAGCGAGAGGACCTCGTGCACGGCGGCGCTCACAAGTTCAACAACGCGCTCGGGCAGGGCCTGCTCGCGCGCCGGATGGGCAAACCTCGCCTGATCGCGGAGACGGGCGCCGGTCAGCACGGGGTGGCGACGGCGATCATCGGCGCCGCGCTCGGACTTCGGACCGAGGTCTACATGGGGGAGGTCGACATGGAGCGGCAACGCCCGAATGTCCTGAGAATGCGCCTGCTCGGCGCCGAGGTGCATCCCGTCTCGACCGGGCAGCGGACGCTCAAGGATGCGATCAACGCGGCGTTGCGCGACTGGATCACGCACGTGCGCACGACTCACTACCTGATCGGGAGCGCGGTCGGGCCGCATCCATTCCCTTCGATCGTCGCCGAGCTGCAGAGCGTGATCGGCCGGGAGATCCTGCACGACGCGCGCCGGCTGTGGGGGCGGGCGCCGGACCTCGCGGTCGCGTGCGTCGGGGGAGGCTCGAACGCCATTGGCACGTTCCATCCGCTCCGCCGGACGGCGACCGAACTCCTCGGCGTCGAGGCCGCCGGCCCTCGCGGCCACCCGACCGGCGCCGCGTCGCTCACCCACGGGCGACCCGGTGTGCTCCACGGCGCGTATTCCTACGTGCTGCAGAGCTCGGACGGCGAGATCTCCGACACCGAGAGTATCTCGGCGGGGCTCGACTACGCTGGGGTCGGACCGGAGCATGCCGAGCTCAAGGACTCCGGTCGAGCCCGCTACATCGCCGTGCACGACGACGAAGCGCTGCGGGCGTTCCAATGGCTCGCCCGAGACGAGGGGATCCTCCCGGCGCTCGAACCGTCGCACGCCATCTACGCAGCCGTCCGCGAGGCTCGACGGCGTCCGCGCTCGCACCGGATCGTGGTCACGCTCTCGGGACGCGGCGACAAGGACCTCGAGGTGGTCGGGCGTGCGCTCGGCTGATCCGGGTTCGCGGGCGCCTGCGCCCGCCCTCGTCGCTTACTTCATGGTCGACCGCCGCCGACGGGGGCGCTACCGCGCCCTCGCCGCAGCGGCTCGAAGCGCCGGCGCGACGCACGTGGAGCTCGGATTCCCGTTCTCCGATCCGATCGCCGATGGCCCGGTGCTTCAGGCCGTGGCGGATCGAGCGTTGCGCTCCGGCACCGACTGGACGGATCTCCTCGCCGCGCTCCGGGAGGCTCGACGGGAGCTCCCACCGATCGTGATGAGCTACGCGAACCCCCTCCTCGTGGGTGGGCTGCCCCGTCGCCTCGGCTCGATCGCGCAGGCGGGCGCTCGAGGGCTGATCGTTCCGGACCTCTCGCTCGAGGAGTCCGGGCCGTGGGCCGCGGCGGCGCGCACGACGGGACTCGACCTCATCCTGCTCGCCGCTCCGGGGTCGAGCACCGCGCGCGCGCGCGCGCTGGCGCGGGCGAGCCGGGGATTCCTCTACCTCGTCTCCCGCTATGGCACGACCGGGGCGGGCGAGATCGCGCGCCCGGCGCAGCTCGTTCCGATCGTACGAGCGGCCCATCGCGCCGCGCCGCAACGCCCCGTGTACGTCGGATTCGGGATCCGGGATGCGGCGACCGCGCGCTCGGCGCTGCGCGCCGGTGCGGACGGCGTGATCGTGGCGAGCGTGCTCGAGTCGGCGCTCGAGGGAGGCAGCGAGGCCGCGGTGGTCCGACGCGTGCTCCGCCCGATCGCCAGGGCGCTTCGGTCGAGCGCGGCGTAGCGCGTCGTCCGCCGTTATATCGGGTCGCACGCTCCCGGAGGAGATGGCCTCGGGACGAGGGGGGTACGTCGCGGCCGCCCGTCGGCTTCTGCCCAAGATGCGCTCCTGGCGCGAGTCGATCCACCGGGAGCCGGAGCCGTCGAACGAAGAGCGCGCGACGCGCGACAAGATCACCGCTGCGCTCGATGACCTCGAGATCTCCTACCGGACCTACGACGATGGCTTTTACGGGGTCCTCGGTGTGATCCCCTCGAAGCGTCGCGGGCCCGTCGTCGCACTGCGCGCCGACATGGATGCGCTCCCCGTGACCGAGGCGACCGGCCTTCCCTTCGCCTCGAGCGTCACCGGTCGGATGCACGCCTGTGGCCACGATGTACACATGTCCGCCCTCCTCGGTGCTGCGGCGATACTCGCCGAGCGCTCGGAGCGCCTTCGCGGGGCGGTGAAGCTCGTGTTCCAGCCCGCGGAAGAGCAGGGGGCGGACGGGGGGGCCCTGCCGTTCCTGCGGCGCGGCTGCTTCCGGGACCCCTCGGTCGACTTCGTCGTCGGTGAGCACGTCGAACCCGGGATCCCGGCCGGGACGATCGGGATCAAGCCGGGGGCGTGCATGGCGGCCGCCGACACCGTGAAGATCACCGTCCACGGGCGCGGTGGGCACGCCGCCTCCCCCCACCAGGGTCCGGATGCGGTGCTCGTCGCGAGCGAGATCGTCACGGGCCTCCAAGCGCTCGTGAGCCGAGTGCGCAATCCCGTCGACCCCGTGGTGATCAGCATCGGATCGATCCACGGAGGGACCCGACACAACATCCTGCCGGACCGCGTCGTCCTCGAGGGGACCGTTCGGACGTTCCGGCCCGCGACGCGCGCCCACATGGAGGAGGCGCTGCGTCGGCGCGTGCGCGCGATCGCCGCGAGTCTCCAGGCGCGAGTGACGATCTCCTACGAAGCGGGGTACCCCGCTCTGTGGAACCCGCCGCGCGAGACGGCGATCGTCGGCACCGCCTTGCGCGCGGAGCTCGGCGCATCGCGCGTCGTCGAGCTCGAACACCCCATCATGGGGGCGGAGGATTTTGCGAGGTACCTCGAGCGGGTCCCCGGTACGTTCCTGAGGCTCGGCGCGGGGATCGCCGGTCGGCCCGCGTCCCTGCACAGCTCGACGTTCGCCCCGCCGGAAGAGTCGCTCGTCACGGGGGCCGCCGCCCTGGCGGCGTCGGTCGGTGCGCTCCAGGTCGCCGGGCGATGAGTCGGGGCGAACCGCGCCGCGACTTCCCCGCCCTGCGCTCTCGGGGAGGGCAACAGGCCCCCGCCTATCTCGACTCCGCGTGCATGTCGCTCGTCCCCGAGGCGACGCTCGAGGCGATGCGTGAGTACTACACCGAGTACCCGGGCTGCGCGGGGCGAAGCCTGCACCGCTGGGCCGAGACCGTCGGGCGTCGGCTCGCCGCGTCCCGCGAGCGGGCCGCCAAGTTCTTCGGAGTCGCCGATGCGGCGGGCGTCGTCTTTCTTCGGAACGCGACCGAGGCGATCAACCTCGTTGGCGCCGGGCTACCGTGGAAGCGCGGGGACCGCGTGCTGATCTCCGACCAGGAGCACAACTCGAACCTCGTCCTCTGGCAACGGCTCGTGCGCGAGCGGGGGATCCGCATCGACCTCCTACGACTCTCCGCGGACGGAAGCTTCTCCTCGGAGGCGCTCGAGCGCGCCGTCGCGCGGCGACCGCGCCTCGTGAGCCTCTTCCACACCTCGAACCTCGACGGTCGAACGCTCCCGCTCCGCGAGATCGTGGAGCGCGCGCACGATCGCGGGGCGCTCGCGTTGTTCGACGGCTGCCAGGCCGCACCGCACCGCGCCGTGGACTTCGAGCGCACCGGCGTCGACTTCTACGCCGTCTCCGCGCACAAGATGCTCGGACCCACCGGCACGGGGATCCTTCTGGGCCGGCCCGAATGCCTCTCGGAGCTCCGCCCTCTCGTGGTCGGAGGAGAGACCGTGGAATGGACGACGCTCACCGACCACGTGCTGCGCCCGGCGCCGTAC
>JBOGRR010000033.1:0-12345 GCA_050749765.1 Thermoplasmata archaeon
ACCTTGGGTACAAGGCCAACGACACCGCCCATCTCCTGGGGGCGACCGCGCACCCAACGGGGACGGTCACCTACTATTACTTCACCGGAACGAGTTGTTCGGGCACTCGCACCGCCGTATCGACGGTCTCCATCACCTCGGCGTTGGCTCCTGTGAGCTCGGTACACTTCTTCCCGACGAGCGGCTACAGCTGGGATGCGGTATACGGCGGAGACGCGAACAACAACCCTGCGACGAGCGCGTGCGAGCCACTCATTCCGCCGCCCCCCCACGTACTTCCGAGCCCTACCTACCGGGTCACCTTCGCGATGGACTCGGGGGCGAACCTCCTGGTGACCGACCCTCAAGGGCGCGAGGCAGGTTTCCTTGCGAACGGTACCATGGTGAACGAGATTCCCGGTGCCACGGTGAGGGGCCCCGATACCGAGCCGCAACTGATCGCGATGGCCAACTCGACCATCGGTCAGTACACGCTCGACATTCTCGGGACGAGCGCCGCGGCCGCCTCGGGATCACCATTCGCCGTCCTTCTCGCCACGGTCGGAACGAATGGGAGCCTGCAAGGGAGTTGGAACTACTCGGGCACGGCGACGCCCGGGAGCTCCCAGCGCACTACGGTCCAGATCGGCCCGGGGGGCGAGATCAACCCCTCGAACAACGCCGCCCCCGGCTTCCTGGGATTGCCGGGCTACGCGGGGTACCTCCTCATCGCGGGAATTGGGGCGGTCGTGGTGGTCGTCGGCGCAGTCGGGCTCCTCCGCCGCCGGGAGAAGCGCCGTTCCGGCCCGCAGGCGAAGCCGAAAGCTCCGTAGGGCGCAAAGCGCGGAATCCTTCCGGGCGGCCCGAAGGTCGCTCAGGAGGTTCAAGGGGCCGAGCGAGAGGGTCGACGCGACGGTCGCGGATGGTCGTCGCCCCGTCCGCCGCCATTTGGAAGCGCCCCGTCGCCCGACCGCTCGTTAGGGTCGGTCGATGAATGGGGCTCCGATCTTCGGCGAGGGGCCGATACGTTTGGAGCTCGAGTCAGATCGATGCGGACCCGGTCGGCGAGCCAGTGGGGGCCGCCCGCATTTCGACAGCGTATCGACGCCGATAAGAGGAGTTTCTCGTCTCCATGAGTCCAGGTTCCCTCGTGGAGAGCGAAGACGTTGCACCACCGACCGGGCCGGGGGAGGCGACCCCGCCGGAAGCCCGGTGGAGCCTCACGATCAATTCGGCGACCGTCTTCCTCGCGGGCGTCACGATCCAGCTGATCGGCTTCATCGGCTCGCTCTTCGTTTACCGAGCGTTCGGAACGAACACCGCCGACCAGGCGCTCTACGGGACGGTCCAGCTCTTCCTGCTCATCGCCTCGACGATCAACACGCTCGGCGACCTGCGTCTCGGCGCCGGCTACCAGCTCTTCCTCGCCCGAGGAAAGCCCGCGACCGCCAACACCGGGACCTACCTTCTGCTGCGATTCATCCTCGTCGGGATCTGCGGGGCCCTGGTCCTCACCGTCTCCCCGCTCTCCTTCGGCGGTTCGATCCTCGCACCGACCCCGTACTCGCTCGAGGTCCTCGGCGTCTTCATGGTCCTCCCGCTCCTCTGGACCTTCGAGACGCTCTACCAGAACTACTACATCGGGATCGGCAACTCGGTCCGCTCCCAGTACCCGGGGCTCGTCGAGGTCATCGTCCGCACCCCGCTCTTGATCTTCGCCGCCTTCGCGTTCCCCACGCTGCTCGGCCTCGCCGGCGCCTACCTCGCGGGGACGATCGGCGCGGCGATCTTCTGCATCCCGGCGATCGTCCCGCTCGTGCGTCGGTACCGGCGCAGCGAGGCGCGTCTCCTCTTCCGGTACAGCTGGCCGCTCCTCGGGGCGCTCGGACTGGCGACGATGGTCGGGAGCCTCATCCCCTTCTTCGTGAACTACTCGCTCGGGTCCGCGGCGCTCACCTACTTCAACCTCGCGAACGGCTTCCGGGTCCTCGCGCTCGCGCTCCCGGCCGCGATCACGACGCCGCTGTTCCCGTACATCGCGGCGCTGCACAAACGATCGCAGTACCACCAGATCCGCGACGGGATCTGGACGGCGTTACGCTACTCGTCGCTCCTGCTGATCCCGGGCGTGGTCCTGCTCGCCGTCTACCGGGTCGACGTGATCACGATCACCGTCGGCGGCAACTACGTCGTCCCGAGCGCAACGCCTCTCGCGATCCTCGTGCTCGCGACGGTCCCCGCATCGCTCGGGCTCATCATCGGCACCGGGCTCGCGGCGATCGGGTGGCGGCGGCTCGAGCTCTACCTCACCGCAGCGCAGATCTCGGTCCTCTTCGGGCTGGCGTTCGCGTTGATGCCGCCCTACGGCATCCTACCGGCCTCGCGCGGGCTCGACTCCGCCGCGATCGCGGTCCTGGGTTCGTCGTGTGTCGCGCTCGCGCTCAACGCCTACTTCATGCACCGGCTCATGGCCGTGCGCCTCTTTCCGAAGTCGATCCTCGCCATCGCCGCCGCCGCGGTGCTCGCCTTCTTCGCGATCTCGCGCGCGAACCGATTCTTCCCCACCTTCCTCGACAGCGCGGCGGCCCAGCTGGCGATCGGCATCGTCGTCGGCGCGGTCGTGTACTTCCTCGCCGTCGCCCTCCTCGGCGAGCTCACGAAGGAGGATATCTACCGCATCGGCCGGTCGATGGCGCTCCCGGACCCGCTGCTCCGCTTCACGGCGCGCCTCTGCTGGAGGACCTCGAGCCCGCATGTCGTCTCACCGGTCAACGTCGCCGACGTCCCCGGTCTCACCGGCGGCTACATCCCCGAGGAGGACGACGCGGACCGATCCCCCGACGCCCCGCTCCCGCCCGGGCGCTAGCGCCTCAGGGGGAAAGGAGCCGTCCGGCGAGCGCTTCGACGATCTCGGGCGCGTCGTTCGGCATCGGCACGCGGCGGTAGACGATCCCCCGGTGCTCGGCCGCCTCGCGGACCACGACGTCGAGATCGTAGAGCGTCTCGAGGTGATCGAAGACGAAGCCGGTGGAGGCGACGAGCTGGGTCGTCGCCCCCTTCGCCTTCCACTCGGACATGACGTCGACGATGTCGGGGCCGAGCCACGGCTCGGTCGTGTTCCCCGGGCTCTGGAAAGTGAACGTCCAGCGGTCGAGCCCCGCGGTAGCGGCGACCTCGCGCGCCGTCGCGCGCACGAGCTCGGGGTAGGGGTCGCCGAGGTCCCGAAAGCGCTGGGGCAAGCTGTGGGCGGAGAGGATCACCGCCGGGTTCGGGTCGTGAAGACGGCCGAGCTCTTCGCGGATCGCACGCGACCAATAGCCGATCCAGCTCGGCGCCAAGTGCCAACCCGCGCGCAGATCGACCCGGACCGGGCGCTCCGCCGCCCGGATCCCGTCTGCGATCCCGGTCTCGTACGGCTGCATGATCCAGATCGACGCATACGGGCTCAGGGGGACCGCGACGAGTTGCGCGAACCCCTCGCGGGCGGCCGCGGAGATCGCCTCCGATATCCGCGGCTTCCAGTGCTTCATCCCGAGGAAGACGCGCGCCCCCGGTCGATCGCGTCGCAGGCGCGCCTCGAGCTGAGCGCGCAGCGACTGGACGACTCGATTCTGCGGGGAGGTCCCGATCCGCTCGTAACGGCGGGTGTACTCCTCCACGACCTCCTCGCTCGGGGTCTGGCCGTGCATCACCTCGCGAAGGTACTCGGGGAGGTCCGCCGGGCCGGAAGGGCTTCCGTAGCCCATGAGGAGGACCCCGAGCGTCGCGTCCGTCCCTGTCATCGACCCGTCTCCCCGACGCGCTGCGCGTGCACGAAGTCGACCAGGTCCCGGACCCGATCTGGACCCGTCGCCGGGAGCACCCCGTGGCCCAAATTGAAGACGTGCGAACGGCCGTCGGGGAGCTCGTCGAGGACCCGGATTGCCTCCCGCTCGAGCGTTGCGCGGTCCCCGAGGAGCGCCCCCGGATCGAGGTTCCCTTGGATCGCCATGCCGTCACCGAGGCGCGCCCGCACTCGACCGAGCGGCTCGCGCCAATCGACCCCGATCGCGCTCGCGCCGAGCCCCGCGAACTCCTCGAGGAGATGGGAGCTCGCCGTGGAGAAGTAGATCGTCGGCCGACGCGAGCCCGCGATCCCCGCGAAGAGCTGACGCAGCGGCTCCGCGAGGTGCTCGCGGAAGGTGCGCGCGCTGACCGCGCCGACCCAGGAGTCGAAGATCTGAAGGGCGTTCGCTCCCGCACGCGCCTGCATCGCGAGGTAGGCGATCGTCATCTCGGTGAGCCGCGAGATGAGACGGTCGAACGCCGCCGGCTCGTGGTAGAGCAGCCGCTTGGTCTCCGCGTAGTCCCGGCTCGGTCCGCCCTCGATCAGGTAGGATGCGAGCGTGAACGGTCCGCCGGCGAACCCCACGATCGGCCGATCGGTGCCGGCGTCGTGGAACCGCCGGATCGCGTCGCCGACGTAACCGGTGTCGCGCTCCGCGTCGAACGCCCGGAGCCCATCGACCTCCCGCATCGATCGGATCGGATGCGCGATCACGGGACCGATGCCGGGATCGATCGTGAAGTTGACCCCGAGGCCGGTGAACGGCAAGCTGATGTCGGCGTAGACGACCCCCGCGTCGACATCGAAGCGCCGCACCGGTTCTAGAGTGATCTCGGCCGCGAGCTCCGGGGTCCGAGCGAGCTCGAGGATCGGGTGGAGCTCGCGGAGGCGGCGATAGCCGGGTAAATAGCGACCGGCCTGGCGCATCAGCCAGATCGGCCGAGCGTCGACCTCCTCCCCAGCGAGCGCGCGCAGGAACCGGTCCCTCACCCTCGCCCTCCGGTGGCGCTCGCGCGCAGGCTCTCTCGGGCGGCCCGGACGACCCGGTCGATCTCTCGCGTTCCGATCGCGGCCGATACGAACGTCGTCTCGAGCGGCGACGGAGGCAGGTAGACTCCCCGGTCGAGCATCCCATGGAAGAATCGAGCGAACCGTCGCCGATCGGTCGTCAGCGCGCTCGCGAACGTGCGGATCGGACCTTTCGCGAAGAAGATCCCGAGCATCGAGCCGACCCGCTGCACGATGAGCGGTGCGACGCGCGCCTCGCACGCCGCCTCCGAGATCCCCGCCTCAAGTTCCGCCGAAGTCCGTTCGAGGCTCCGGTATAGCGCCGGCCGGAGCTCGTCGAGCATCGCCCGTCCCGCCGCCATCGCGACGGGGTTCCCGCTCAAGGTGCCGGCTTGGTAGACCGGGCCGAGGGGAGCGACGACTTCCATCACCGCACGCCGCCCCCCGTAGGCTCCCACGGGGAGGCCCCCGCCCACGATCTTGCCGAGCGTCACGAGGTCCGGGCGCAGACCAAGCTCCGGGGCGATGATCCCCCGCCGGAGGCGGAAGCCCGTGATCACCTCGTCCGCGATCGAGAGTGCGCCGGAAGCGCGGCACCATCGGCCGATCCGCGAGAGGAACCCCGGGACGGGGGGGACCACGCCCATGTTGCCCGCGACCGGTTCGACGAGGACCGCCGCGATCCGCGGGCCTTCCCGCTCGAAGAGCCGGTCGAGCGCCTCGAGGTCATTGTAGGGCAGGACCCGAGTCTCCGCGACGATCGACCGCGGCACCCCCGCCGAATCCGGGAGCGCGCCGGTCGCGAGGCCGGAGCCCGCGCGCGCGAGCAAACCGTCCGAGTGCCCATGGTAGCCTCCCGCGAACTTGACGATCCTCGAGCGTCCCGTGTAGCCTCGCGCGACCCGGATCGCGCTCATCGTCGCTTCGGTCCCCGAACTGACGAACCGAAGCCGATCGATCTCAGGAACGGCGGCGCGGATCTTCTCGGCGAGCTCGGCCTCTCCTGGGCACGGTGCGCCGAGGGTGAGCGCGGCGCCGGCCGCACGGCGCACCGCGCGGACGATCGTCGGCGGCGCGCTGCCGAGGAGGTTGGCCCCCCACGAGCTGACGAGATCGATGTACCGGCGCCCGTCGACGTCCCAGAGATACGCCCCGCGTCCGCGCTCGAAGACGACCGGGGTCCCGCCGACCGCCCCGAACGAGCGTACCGGACTGTCGACGCCGCCCACGAGCGAGCGCGTCGCGCGGCGAAAGAGCGCCCGGGAGCGCGGCCCCGGGGCCGCGCGGCTCACGGCAGGCCCTCGGCGAGCTCGAGCATCCGCGTCGGCTCGACCCGAAGGCAGGTGAAGATCGGGGTCTCGAGCTGCGTGTAGCGGCTCGACTCGGTGGGGCGCAGGTCCGAGACGAGATCGAGGAAATCTGCCGGTGCATCCGCCTCGAAGGCGAGGATGAACTCCATGTCATCGAGCCCGAAGGAGTACCCCGTGTGGATCTGGACGTTGGGGTACTTGTGCCCGATGCGGAAGTGCTCGCCCATGATCCGGCGACGCTCGTCGAACGGGACCGAGTACCACTCCCGCTTCTTGATGAACGGGTAGACGAAGAGGAACGGTCGATCGAGCGGACGGCGACGCGTGCCGCTCTCGGAGCCCGGATGGGTGTGCTCGCCGAGATATTCCGAACGGCGCGCCATGCCCAGGTAGGAGAACGCGACCTCGAGGTAGCCGCCGAGCGGGCTCCCGGCGACGCGGGCGTGCAGTTCCTGGATCCGAGCGAGGTCGGGGTCGATCATCCACACGCAGAACTCCGTCTCGGCCCGAGTGCCGACGAGCGAGTAGGTCCGCACGAGGACCGCGCCCGGTGCGGGCGCCAGGACGCGCGCGAGCGCTTCACGGCCGGCGCGTCGCACGTCCGCCGGAAGTCGCCGCCACGCCGGATCGAGGTGATAGAACGTGTACTTCACGAAATCTCGCGGGCCGCCCTCCTCGACCGCGGGGGCGGGCTCGGACGCTCCGCTCAACGACCGCTCCCTCCTCGCTGCGCTCGGCCGATCTCCCGTGCGAAGTAGGTCACGATGAGGTCGGCGCCGGCGCGGCGTAGGGCCGTCAACGACTCCGCCACGACGGTCGGCTCGTCGATCCATCCCCGTTCGGCGGCCGCCTTGATCATGGCGTACTCGCCGCTCACCTGGTAGGCCGCGAGGGGCCGGTCGACCCGTCGACGGGCACGCGCAAGCAGGTCGAGCGATGTTCCCGCGGGCTTCACCATGAGGATATCGGCGCCTTCGCGCGCATCCCGCTCGAACGCTTCGAGCGCGTCGTGCGCGTTGCGCGGGTCGAGCTGATAGGTCCGCCGATCGCCGAAGGAGGGGGTCGAGTTCTCCGCCTCGCGGAACGGGCCGTAGAGCCCCGAGGCGAACTTGGCCGAGTAGGCGAGGATCCCGACCTCCGAGTGGCCAGCGGCGTCGAGCGCCTCGCGCACCGCCGCGACCTGGTGGTCCATCATCGCGCTGGGGCCGACGAACTCCGCGCCCGCCTCCGCCTGGGCGACCGCGATCCGCCCGAGCAGGTCGAGGGTCTCGTCGTTCGCGATCTCCCCACCGTGCGCGACCCCGCAGTGGCCGTGCGTCGTATAGGCGCACAAGCACACGTCGGTGAACACGACGACCTCCGGGGCCTCCGCCCGGAAGGCGCGGATCGCCTCGTGCACCGCATTCTTCGGGGCCCACGCTTCGCTCCCCCGGGGGTCTTTGCGGCGCGGCGTGCCGAAGAGGAGAACGGCTCGGACCCCCTCGCGCGAGAGTTCTCGAGCGAACGCGGGGGCGCCCGCCGCCGGAATGCGGGAGATCCCGGGCATCGAAGCGATCGGCGTGGGGCGCCCCGAGCCGGGCCCGACGAAGATCGGGTAGACGAGATGGTGCGCGTCGACCTCGAACTGAGCGAAGAGATCGCGGACCTCCGCCCGCCGCCGAAGGCGCCGAGGGCGGCTCGCGGAACTGCGACCGGACGCGCTACGAGGGACCATTCCGGAACCCCCGACGCACGTAGTAGGTTAAGGCTTGAACGGAGGCCGACGGCGCGCAACGGATGTCCCGGCACCCTTGGGCGCGTGCCGACCGGGCGGTTCGTCGACCTAGGACGAAGAACGGAACCCGGGTTCGCAGCCGCCGAAAGCGGGTCTCGCCGAGCAGGGCTCTCGTGGCGCCGAGCGCGGACGGGCTGGTCACGAGCACGGCATCGGCCCCCTCGATCTCGTCACGAGCGCGAGGCGAAATGCGACGGACCGGGCGAACGGAGTACGCGATGAGATCGAGCACTCGATCGCCCCGTGCTCGCAGTCGACGAGCGACGTCCGGCCCGGCGCGATCCGAGCGGGGGTAGAGGACCGATCGCGCCGTCTGCCGTCGAAGCGCCGCGAGCAGACCGAGAAGGCCCTCGACCCGGGCCCGGCGAACGGAGCGAATGCCGAGCCGCCGCATCCGGCGAGCCGTCTCCGGGCCCACGGTCCAGAACTCCGGGACGGGGCGCATCGCTCGAAGGCGAGGCGTGGCTCGAGCGACGAAGGCGTCGACCGCCTCCGGGCTCGTGAGGAGGACGGTGTCGACCGCTCCGAAACGGTCGAGTCGGTCGAGGAGCGGCGCGGCGGCCCGCGGGGCAACGGAGAGGACGGGGATCCGTCGGACCGCGATCCCATGCCGACCGAGCGCTCGGTCCAGTCGGGCCAGGGAGCCGGGCGCGGAGGCGAGGGCGAGCACCGGACGGGCGGGCCGACGCTGCATCGCTCCCCCTACCGGTATCGGTCGAGGAGCGTTTGGGCTCCGCCCGCGAGGAGGTCTCGGGCGACCCGCCGGGCCAGTCGGACCGACGCGCCGATCGGACCCGTTCGTGCGGAGGAGACCGTCACTCGCCCATCGACCGCAAGGACCTCGGCGTGGAGCTCGAGCGACTCGCGTCGGACGATGCCGAGGGCGCCGAAGGGCAGGTTGCACGACGCTCCGAGCGCGCTCGCGACGGCGCGCTCCGCGCTCACGGCGGCTCGCGTCGCAGGGTCATCGACCCGACGCACCGTAGCGAACCGGGAATCGCGACGGCGCATCTCGATCGCGATCGCCCCTTGCCCGGGGGAGGGCACGAACCGTTTCCACGGGAGCACCATGGTCGCCTCCCGAGCTCGGCGCAGTCGGACGAGTCCCGCGCGAGCTACGATCACCGCGTCCAGGCGTCCGGATCGCACCGCGCGGATCCTCGTATCGACGTTCCCCCGGATCTCCCGGATCGAAAGGTCGGGGCGCCAGCGGGCGAGCTGGGCCCGACGCCGCAGCGAGCTCGATCCCACCGAGCTGCCACGCGCCAGTGCCCCCCGCACCGAGACCAAACAGTCCCTCGGATCGGCGCGCCGAGGGTACGCGGCGATCCCGAGATCCGGAGGATCGCGCGCGGGAAGGTCCTTCGTCGAATGGACCGCGAGGTCGATCTCGCGCCGGCGTAGTCTACGCTCGAGCGCACTCGTGAAGTCGAGAGCGACCCCGGCCCTCCGATCTCGGTCGCCGTCCGTTTCGACGACGACGATCTCGAAGGTCGCCGTAGGGATCGCTCGCGCCAGCCGACGCACCGCGAGCGCGCACTGAGCTCGGGCGAGCGCGCTCCCTCGCGTCCCGACGCGGAAGCGGAGGCTCACGGTCCGTTCGTCGGGTGGAGGAGCCGGCTCGCGCGATCGATCGCGAGCTCGCGCTCCGGGCCCGGTGGTAGCGCACGCAACCGGCCGAGCGGGGCGCGCATCAGTTGACGCACGAGGCGTTGAGAGAAGTGCTCGATCGCCGCCCGCTCCTCGAGGGTCAGCCCGGCGAAGTGGGGCCCCGCCCGCTCGAGTTCGATGCGCCGAAGCTCCTCGATCGCCCGCATGAGATGGTCGAGGTTCGATGCGTCGAGGACCGTCGAGAGCTGACGGGCCCCGTCGACCGCGAGTTCGCCGACCCGCTCCTCGAACTCGGAGGCCTCGGCCGGGGGAGCGCGGCG
This sequence comes from Thermoplasmata archaeon, assembly GCA_050749765.1. GTDB lineage: Archaea > Thermoplasmatota > Thermoplasmata > Lutacidiplasmatales > UBA184 > Lutacidiplasma. The sequence goes on from JBOGRR010000033.1 coordinate 9,829, forward strand.
TCGATGGAGCTCTTCGAGGTCGATGAGTCGAACGCAGCAGAGCTCGGCGACGTCCGGATCGACGTTGCGCGGGAGCCCGAGATCGACGAGCACGAGGCCTTGCGCCCGCCCCTCCAGGTCGGCTCGTCCGAGGATCCGCTCACCGGCTTTCGCGGCGGCGACGAGCACATCGCACCAAGGGAGCTCCTCCCGTAGATGCGCGACCGGTACGGCGCGCGCTCCCGTGGTCCGGAGGAACGCTTCGGACGGTGCCTTGTGACGGTAGACGATCGTCGCACGGGCGTACGGACCGAGCGCCTCGACGACCTGGGTCCCCACAGTCCCGGCACCGACGACGAGCACGCGAGGAAACATCGGGGCCGCCTCCTCGAGAACGCACGACGCGGCGATCGAAGCGATCGACCGTCGTGGGCCGATGGAGGCGTCGACGCCCTGCACCGCCTCGACCGCGCGGTGGAAGAGGCCCGCGAGGACCGGGCGCGGATGTCGGCTCTTGACGGAGTGGCTCGCACGCTCGATCTGCTGGCGCACCTCGCGCTCCCCCCAGGCCAGCGACTCGAGGCCCGCGGCGACCCGATAGATGTGTTCGATCGCATCGAAGCCTTCGCGCACTCTCCAGCCGTCGGGCCGACCCGGTAGCTTCCGGGCGAACTCCCGGAGCGGCTCGGAGTGGAGCGCGACGACCTCGGCGCGGTGGCAGGTCCGCACGACCCCGAGCTCCCGCACGCCGGGCTCGAGGTCCCAGAGCGCTTCGATCCGACCGTCATCGAGCTGACGCGCGGTCTGCTCGAGCTCGTTCAGGGAACCGGTCGCGAGGCTACACTCGAAGAGCGACACTCGAAGCCCGTCGGAGCGCCCCGGTCCGACGGACCGCTCCGCGGGTGGCTGGCGTTGTGCACTGAGAGCCAAGGTACCGGCGGGAGCCCCCTTCCAGGGCTTCGAAGTCGGTCGCCTTTATTGCGAAGGGTACGAACCCCTGGGCGGGGCCGGAGACCTGGGCCGAAGGGGGCCGGTCTCACGGGACGCAGCAGCTCTCGGGCGGCGCAGATGGTCGCGGGACCACGGCCCAGTAGAGGCCCCGAGAAGAGCCGGTTTGATCGATCCACCTCCGGCACGAGCCGGTACCGGCGAACTCTGCGTGGACGCCGACTCGGCGCGAGCGTCGTGGGCGGATCCGCGGGTCCTCGTTCGGCGGGGACCGCATCACCGACCGCTCCGCCCGCGCGTCTCGTTCGACCGACCGATTTCGTTCAGCAGGTCGCCGTCGCGTTATCGAGCGCCGCGCCGCTCACGGCGTTCACGAAGGAGGTGAATTCGGTCCCGGAGCCGGTCGAGCTCCCATACGCGCCACACGTGCTGTACTCGATCGCCCAGGTGATCGACGACCCATAGACCGTCGGCGCGCCGAAGAGGATGAACAACTTCAACTGCACGGGATGGTTCGCGAGGAAGGCGGCCCCCCCGCCCGCCGAATTAGTGATGTTGACGGCCATCTCGGAGGTCACTGGACTCGTGACGTTGGATACTCCCGCCACCGAGTCACTACAGTCCATGCCCTGGTACATCAGCGTCGTCGAGACCCCCGAGTTGAAGACCATCAACGTCGTCCCAGCCGCATCAATGTAGTACCCGAGCCACGCTCCCGCGGTCCCGTTCGGGGCCGCCGACGCGGTAGCGTACAGGGTCACGGTGCTCGGTGCGTCGATCGTGGTGACGCTGGCGCACGCGAAGAATCCCTCCTGGAAGTCCGCCAACGAACCCGAGGCCGACTGGGGCGTGAAGAGTCCGGCAATCTCGACGGGCGTCCACGGACCGCCCGGATACGCGTTCGCCGCCGAGTTCATCTGGCCGAGAGCGCTCGTCGAGCCGGTCGGTGGGCCGAACGAGTTCGCCCCGGAGGATCCCGTGAACGCACCGGTCACCGCGAGCAAGCCGACCACAATGATGACGGTCGCGACGATCGCCGCGATCGCCACGACGGTGGAGCGGCGGCGCGGGGACGCGGGCGGGGCGCCGACGAGCGGCGCCGGGGGCGCCGGGGCACCGAAGGGCGCGGAGGTTGGCTCCGGGGGGGACCCGGCCATCGGGGCCGCGCCCTCGGATGCCGCCGCCAACGATGCGCCGCAGGTCCCACAGAAACGAGAGGATTCCGCCACCGTCGCGCCGCATGCCGGGCACGTGGAGGTCATCGGACGTCAAAGCCGACCCGTGAGTTAACGGTTGGTCCCCGGGGAGGTCGGAGCGTTCACCGGTAGTGTGAAGGAATCGGTTGATGGCGGGGGAACCTCTCCCCTGATCGGGACCGTAAAGAACCGAGGAGGAAGAGAGGCCCATGAGAGAGAACACCGTCCAACCGATAGAGCTTGCCCATTTGCTGAACCGCGCGTATCATCTCGGGAGGGACGCCCTGACGGCCCTCTTCGAGGAGACCCAGGAACTGCTCTGGGAGCAGCTCCGCCATCAGGAGCTCCCCGACAGCAGTCGTCGGTTCGTCCGTCACGGCACTCGGCCGCGTAC
>JBOGRR010000034.1:0-12267 GCA_050749765.1 Thermoplasmata archaeon
CGCGAACGCGAGCGGTAGTGGGGTGACGTTCTGGGAGAGCGGCCTGCCCGGGTACCTCGGCTGGGGCGTGACGCTCAACGGCGCACACCACACCGCCGCGCCCGGAACCCCGATCGTAGTCCCGCTTGCGAACGGGACCTACAACTACTCCATCGCGGACGTCGCGGGCTGGCATCAAACGACGCTCGCGTACCGCGGGAGCGTGGTGGTGAACGGCAGCAACGTGGTCGAGCCGACGCTGGTCTTCGTACAGGTGACCTATACCGTGACGTTCGCAGAGGGCGGGTTGGCGACCGGAGTCACCTGGGCCGTGACGATCGCCGGGACGCTCTACTTCGCGACCGCGCCTTCCTCGGTGAGCGCGAGCCTGCCGAACGGATCGTTCACCTACACGATCTCGGACGTGCCGGGCTGGCACCAGGCGACGCTCCCCTACACGGGGTCGGGAAACGTCTCGTGGGCGCCCGTGACGGAGCCTTCGCTCCTGTTCACCCAGGTGGCTTACGCGGTGAATTTCAACGAGACGGGTCTACCGAGCGGTATGTGGGCGGTGACGATCAGCGGTGCGGTGGTGACGGCGGCGGTCGGCTCGACGATCACGGCCTACCAACCGAACGGCACCTTCGCCTACACGGTGAACGACTATGCCGGCTACCACCAGACCACGCTGCCGTATTCGGGCAGCGGAACGGTGTCGGGAGCGCCAGTGAACGAGCCGATCATGGTCTTCAGCCAGGAGACGTATTCGGTGACGTTCACGGCGAGCGGGCTCACGAACCAAACGTGGGGCGTTACGTTGAACGGGAACCACACGACGTGCGCCGGATCTGGGACGGTCACGTTCACCACGGTGAACGGGACGTACAACTACTCGATCGACGACGTGGCGGGATGGCACCAGACGACCCTCGCGTACTCGGGAACCGCCTCGGTGGCGGGCCGGGATGTGATCGAGCCGACGCTCAACTTCACGCAGTTCACCTATTCGGTGACGTTCACGCAGACCGGCCCGGGTCTGGGCGGGAACTGGAGCGTTATCCTGGGGACGACACCGGAAACGCGCACCGGAGGACCGATCACGTTCACGGGAATGCCGAACGGGACCTACGCGTTTAGCGTCTCGGCGGCCGGCTACGCTGCGAGCCCGGCGAGCGGGTCGGTCACCGTGAGCGGCTCGAACGCGACGAAGGCGATCGTGCTGACGGCGAGCGTGCCGCCGACGTACCCGGTGACGTTCACCGAAAGCGGCCTCCCCTCGGGAGCGACCTGGTGCGTGACGCTCAACGGCACGTTCCAAGAGTCGACCCAGAGTTCCATTCGCTTCTACGAACCCAACGGGACGTACGCCTACACGATCCTGAACGATACTCGGCTGGTCATCGTTGCCCCGGAGAACGGATCGGTGACGATCCAGGGAGCCTCGGTATCGAAGACCGCCACCATTTCGGCGGCTCCGCTGACGATCACATTCACGGAGACGGGCCTCCCGTCGGGAACGACCTGGTCGGTGGACCTCAACGGGACGCCCAACAGCTCGATGGGTCCCACGGTGTCGTTCTCGGCGAGTTGGACCTTCTCGCACACCGGCCCCCACTGGTGGGATGTCAGCGTGAGTTGTAGCTACCAGTTCACGGTCAATCTCGTCTCGGATTTCACCGCCAGCCCCTCCTCCGGCGTCCTCCGGGTAAACATGACCAATCATCCCCAGAATGTGTCGCAGGCGATCGCGTTCCAACCGGGCACGTCGACGAGTTTCACGGAGACGGGCCTACCGAGCGGGTCGATCTGGTCGGTGACGATCAACGGGACGATGCACCGCGCGACGGCGCCCGCGAGCATCCTCGTGGCGCTCGGGAACGGGACGTATAACTACACGCTGAGCTCGGTCGAGTCGTATTACGCGTGGCCGTATTCGACGGGAAGCACGACGGTGAGCGGGTCGGCGCTGGCGGTGGCGGTCAGCTACGAGTTCACCTACGCGGCGAGGTTCACGGAGTCGGGTCTGGCGTCGGGAACGACGTGGATGCTCCAGGTGACGAACGTGGTGACCGGACAGGCCCTCTCCGTGCAAGTCGCGTCGGACTCTTGGTTCACGAACTCATCGGCGTCCGCGGCGACCTTCCCGTTGATCAACGGGACGTACTCCTACACGGTGAGCGCGGGAGGCTACAACACCGTCACGGGACCGTTGACGGTGGCCGGGTCCGCACCGAGTCGGGCGGCAACGTTCTCGCCGAGCAGCTCGAGCCCGAGTTCCTCGATCGCGTGGTGGATCTGGGCGATCATCGGAGCGGTGATCGTGATCATCATCGTCGCGGTCGTGGTGCTTCTCATGGGCGGGCGCAAGGGAGGCGGCGGCGAGGACGGCGCCGCGGCAAGGACTTCGGGAAGCGAGGCGAGCGCTCCGGCCCGCACGGCGACTACGACACAGAAATGAACGGGGCACAGGGGGAAGCAACCTCCGCCTCCCCGTCCGAGTCGCCGAACAAGGCGTGAATCCGCGCGTAGGGTAGAGGCGGCCGGGAACCCGGTTGATGCGGGCGAGCCGGGTTCACAAAGCCTGCGTCCGGCCGCCCCCGAAGGGGTTAATCCGAGCGTCGCTCGTTCCCGGACGAGATGGGGTGCCTCGCTCGCGCCGTGCTCAGTAGGGAGCGCTCTGGGAGTCGCTTCGTCTCAACCACCGAGACGAGACGAGACCGGCCCGGCCCGCGACATGAGCTGGGCCATCACCTGTCACGCTACGTGGACGGCTTCGGCGAGCTAAGCCCTCGACGAGCTCAGGGGCTCCCGAGGGCAGCGCCATGACGAACCCCGCCGATGGTGGGGGCGTGACCGTGACGGCGCGGCAACTCGCGGCCGTCGGGCTTGCCGCGCTGATGCTGTGGGGGGGACTCGGGGCGATCATCGGCGCCACGGCCCCCCTTGCTTCATCTCACGCTCCCGATAGTGGGCTTGGGTCGAGCGTAGCGACCACCACCGGGTCGCCTCCCGCCACGCTTTTGGGGGCCCTGACCGTGTCGAGCGCGCCGGTCCCGGCCTCGGCCCCGGGGCTTGCCTGTTGTGGGGCCAACCGCGACGCGGTCCACACGGAGAGCACCCTGCCCACCGGCACGGTACGGGGGAGTTCGGCCTCTCCCGATGCCTCCCCTCCACTGGCCCGAAGTGGCCCGGAAGGTGACGTCGGAGGTCCTTTCCCGAGCGCCACCCGATACAGCGTGACGTTCAACGCGACCGGGCTCGGCAACGAGCAGTGGGGAGTCACGCTCGGCGGCACTCATCAGACCCTCAACGGGTCCGGCGTGATCACCTTTCAGGAACCGAACGGGTCCCTGAGCTACCGAATCGATGACGTCGCGGGCTGGCATCAAACGACGTACGCGTACTCCGGGACGGTGAACGTCCGGGGGGGCCCTATCAACTGGCTGCTCCTCTTCGCCCAAGTGACCTATCCGTTGAGCTTCACCGCCTCCGGGCTCCCCATCGGGACGGCATGGACCGTCACCATCAATGGGACGTTGTCCGCCAACGTCACCCCGGGTGCGATCGTCGCGAGAGTTCCGAACGGGACGGTCACCTATCGCGTCGGTGACGTGCCGGGCTGGCACCAGTCGACGCTCGCCTATGCGGGCAACCTATCCGTGAACGGGACGGCGGTGGTCGAGCCGACGCTCCGGTTCGCTCCGGTGACCTACGGGGTCGCCTTCTCCGAATCGGGCCTGCCGGGCGGGCTCGTCTGGGCGGTCACGCTGAACGGGACGACCTACAGCGCGTCGGCGCCGGCATCGGTCGTCGCGTCACTCCCGAACGGGACGTTCACCTACGCGATCGGTTCGATCGCGGGGTGGACACAATCGACTCTCCCGAGCAACGGCCACGGCACGATCTCGGGGTCGGCTGCGACGGAGCCGACGCTCCAATTCGCACCGTTCACCTACGCGGTGACGTTCAACGCGACCGGGCTCGGCAACGAGCAGTGGGGAGTCACGCTCGGCGGCACTCATCAGACCCTCAACGGGTCCGGCGTGATCACCTTCCAGGAACCGAACGGGTCCCTGAGCTACCGAATCGATGACGTCGCGGGCTGGCATCAAACGACGTACGCGTACTCCGGGACGGTGAACGTCACGGGGGGCCCCGTCAACTGGCTGCTCCTCTTCGCCCAAGTGACCTATCCGTTGAGCTTCACCGCCTCCGGGCTCCCCATCGGGACGGGATGGGCCGTCACTATCAATGGAACGTTGTCCGCCAACCGCACCCCGGGCGCGATCCTCGCGATGGTTCCTAACGGGACGGTCACCTACCTGATCGGTGACGTCCCGGGCTGGCACCAGTCGACGCTCGCCTATGCGGGCAACCTGTCCGTGAACGGGACGGCGGTGGTCGAGCCGACGCTCCAGTTCGCTCCGGTGACCTACGGGGTCACCTTCTCCGAATCGGGCCTGCCGGGCGGGCTCGTCTGGTCGGTCACGCTGAACGGGACGACCCACAGCGCGTCGGCGCCGGCATCGGTCGTCGCGTCGCTCCCGAACGGGACGTTCACCTACGCGATCGGTCCGATCGCGGGGTGGACGCAATCGACGCTCCCGAGCGATGGCCAAGGCACGATCTCGGGGTCGGCCCTGACGGAACCGACGCTCGCCTTCGAGGAGGCATTTTCCGTGACGTACAACGCGACCGGGCTCCCCGCGGGGGTGGTCTGGGGCGTAAGCATCAACGGCTCGGCGCCGGGGTTCAACGAGAGCGATCGCCCCATCGTCCTCGAGCTGGCGAACGGAACCTACCCCTACGAGATCCTCGACGTGCCGGGCTGGCACCAAACGACGCTCCCCTACGCGGGCACCGTCACGGTGAACGGCACGCAACTGACGGAGCCGACGCTCCAGTTCGTGCAGTTCACCTACGCACTGACGTTCAGTGCGAGCGGGCTCGCCGGAGGGGTCACGTGGGGGGTCACGGTGAACGGGACGCATTTGACCCAGGTCGGACCGGGACGGATCATCTTCGCGGAGCCCAATGGAACGTTCGCCTACGGCATCGATGATGCCGGGGGCTGGCACCAAACGACGCTGCCCTATGCCGGCACCGGGCGAGTGAGTGGGGCCCCCGTGAACGAGCCGACGCTCCTCTTCGACCCGGTCGATTACCTCGTGACGTTCACCGAGTCCGGCCTCCCCTCCGGGACCAGCTGGTCCGTCCTCATCGATTGCGCGAACTGCTCGGCGATCAACGGGACCGCGAGCGAGCTCTTCCTGTCGACCACGAACGGCACCTACCAGTTCATCGTGAGCTCGGCCGTGGGGTATCGAGCGATCCCGGCGAATGGAACGATCGCGGTCGACGGGGGGGCCGTGGCGCAGCCCATCCGCTTCGTCGCGCCGCGCTCCTCGGCGACGTTCACCGAGACCGGCCTCGCGGCCGGAGCTTCCTGGTCGGTCGCGCTCCATGGATCCTCCCAGGCCGCGATCGCTCCCGGTGCGATCGTCTTCTCGAACCTCTCGTCGGGGACGTATCCGTTCGTGATCTCGGCGCCCGGGTACACCGCGACCCCCCCGAGCGGGTCGCTCCAGGTCAACCAAACCGGGGCACCGGTCCAGCAGGCGATCCACTTCCGAGCGATCGCGCCCGGCAGCTACACCGTCCTCTTCGAGGAGACCGGCCTTCCGCGGGGAGCCGGGGTCGTGTGGTCCGTTACGTTCGACCGGATCTCCCAGCACTCGACCCCGGACGGCTTGACGATCGAATTCCTCCAGACGAACGGGACCTACTCGTTCGAAGTCGGTCCGCTCCCGGGGTACCGATCCACCCCGAGCAGCGGCTCGATCCGGGTGAGCGGGACCAATGTGACCGAGCTCGTCCAGTTCGTCCTCATTCCCCCGCCGCCGGAGTTCACCGTTACGTTCACCGAGACCGGCCTGCCCTCCGGAGCGAATTGGTCGGTACGCGTCCACGGGGGCACGGACTTCGCGCTCGCGCCGGGATTCATCACCGCTCAGCTGCCGAACGGCACGTATCCCTACACGTTCGAGCCGGCGGGTCCGTACACTCCGTGGCCGGAAGCGAGCGGCAACGTGAGCGTCGCCGGCAGCGCCGCCGGGGTCACGGCCGCCTACGAGCTCACCTTCGCGGTCCTCTTCGTGGAGTCCGGGTTGCCGAACGGAACGCTCTGGACCGTGGTCGTGGTGCCCGCGGCCGCGGGCGGCGGCCCCGCGGCGACCGACCCGAGCTGGGCGGCCGGCTCCACCGGCCCCAACGCGACGCTCTTCCTCGCGAACGGATCGTACGGCTTTACGATCAGCGCCGAGGGCTATACGCCGCTCACCGGCGGGCTCACCGTCGCCGGGACGAGCATCACGCAGCCGGCCGCCTTCCCCTCCGGCTCGGGGTCGGCGAGCGCGGCTCCATGGTGGCTGTGGGTGGCGATCTTCGTCCCGGCGGTCACCGCGGTCCTCCTCGGCTTGCTCGCCGTCACGCGACGCCGTCCACCGGGGAATCGGCCGCGATAGGCGCCCCGGGCCCGTGGGCTCAACGGACCAGTCGGGCTCCCCACCGATCCCATCGGCGGGCGGCTTCGGTCGGCCACCGACCCGGGTCGCCGATCAGTCCCAATGGGAGACCAGGGGCCGTCGCTCGGGGCTCGAGCCTCGCTGACCCGGCTTCTTCGGATTGCGAACCACGACCGCCACCGGGGTCGCCTTCGTTCGAATCCCCACGCGAGTAAAGCCCGCGGCGAGGATCCCCGCGGCGATCGATTGGATGGAGACGGTCGCCGGTGGGACGACGTTCGGCGGGGCGGGAGGGATCGGAACCGGCTCGGGCCCGGGGCTCACCGGGGTCCCCGGCGGCGGCGTAGGCGGGACTGGGGGTGGGGTCGGGGGAGGCGGAGGCGCGGTAGCTACAAACGCGGTCTCCACCGAGACGGCGGCGAGCGGGAACGACTGCTCGATCGGGAGCCCGGAAGCATCGAGCACGTAGCTCGCCGAGGTGAAGTGCCCGCCCGGGGCGTAGCCGCTACCGGCGCCGACGCACGGGCCGGTGACGCAAGCGTCGACCGGCACGACCGAGAACGGTGGCCCGGTCGCTATCACGTAGAAGGAGACCTCCCAGAGATCCCCGGGGAGCATCTGATCGTCGCCCGGGCTCGTCGACCAGTTCCAACGAAGGTACTCGGTCGTTCCATCGCGGACGACCTCCGGCGTGGCCTGGCACGTCGAGAGGCTCCCTCCCCCCCGCAGGCAGGTCGCCGACGAGCTCAAGTTCTGCGCGAGGACGATCGAGCCGAACGGGACGAAGGAGAGCTGGGGATGGCTCTCCGAGCTCGGAGGAGTGCCGAGGGAGATCCCCCGAAGCGCCGCGAGGAGCGAGGGGTTCGAGGTCGATGGATGCTGGTAGGAGCCGTGCGACGGCTCGGCGAGATATCCGATCGCCCCGGAGGCGCACGAGGTCCCGGTGGGTCCCGCCCACGAACCTCCGGTGGCGGCGGCGAGGTTGCAACCGGCGAGCAAGATGCCCTCCACATCCGGCTCGATCGACGGGTTCGGCGTCGAGGTCTGATAGTACTCGATGCAGTTCGGGTCGGTGAGGCAGTCGGCGAGGTCGATCACGTCGACGGTGCACGCCCCTCCCAGCGAGCCGGCGCAATCGGGCGAGGAGCGCGCGAGGTTCGCGATCGAGTCGCCGGGATTGCCGTCGTGGCTGTAGATCCATCCCTCGCACTGGGGTTCGGCCTGGCCGACGAAACTGTAGGCGGGCTCGCAGGTCGGCGCATCGCAGACGTAGCCACCGTAGTCGACCCCGCCGGGGCAATCGGCCTCCGGGCTCGGGTAGCACCCGTACGGCCAGGAGTAGCTGATGCAGGTGTTCTCGACGTAGCTCGGGTCCTGCGGCGCCGTGGAGGTGAGCAGCACGACCACGTGGTGGCTCAGCGGCGACCATTCGAGGCCGCTCCCCGTGAGCGCTCCGAACATCGCGGTGATCTCGTCCGACGCCAGGTTCCAGTTGTTGAGCCCGCTGCCGGGGAGGTAGTACCCGCCCTCGAGCACCCCGAACTGGAACGATTGGCGGACCGCCGAGCCGAAGGAGTTCGCCGGGACGAAGCTCGAGACGTCCACGTGGTAGTACGATCCCTGCCCGTACGTCCCGAAGATCTCGGAGGGGGCGTAGAAATCGACCATCGCGAAGGAGACCTGGGTCGACGGGTTCGCGCCTTGGATCGACTGGGCGATCGTCTGGGCGTTCGCGAGGAAGAACGGCACCGCGTTCGACTCTTCGCAGAGCGCGTGGAAGGGGGACTTGTCGCAGGGGTCGACGTGCGGGTAGCTGCCCCCATCGAAGACCCCGTCGTAGGGGCCGGTTTCGACCACGAAGACGACCTGCACCGCCGACCAGGCGACCGGCGCCCCCGACGCGCTCGCCGACATCGTGATGCGACTCTCGGCGGCGCCCGCCGGGCAGTTCGGGTTCCCGCCGGCGCAGATCGCGTTGGGCTCGGCCCCGATCGACAGCGCGAGGGCGGGGGCGACCGCCGCGGCCACTGCTCCGTCCGATGCCTCCTGCGAAACCGGAACGATCGCCGTACTGGTAACCCCCCCCGGGCTCGAGGGGACCGGGGCCGACGCCTCCGCGGCGGGCACCGCCACAGCAGAAGGGGACGAGGCGGGAACTGCGGCCGGGGCGCTCAAGGGGAGGAGGAGCCCCACGGTGAACAGCGCGAGCGCCACAACGGCCGCGAAGCGGATCACTCGGCGGTCGTGGGCGCCCCTCCGAGCGCCACATCCGACGGCTAACGGCGGGGAGGGCCCCGGGAGAGGAGCGGGAAAGCTCGGGGGAGGCACGGGGTCCTGGCAACCCGTCGCGGCTCTGATCTCGGGGTACGTCGGAAGAGCCTTCATCGTGTGCAAGGGGAGAGCTCGCGAGAGCGAACGCGCTCGGGTGAGACAGTTCGACACCCGTATTATACCGTGCGGCCCAATCCACGCTACGGGGAGGCGCGCGGGCCGGACCCGTCCCGTTGGCGGGGTCCGGGAGCGTCCCGCAGCGTCCTCGGCGGCTCATCTCGCGAGCCGTCCACCCGGTCGGTTAGCCCGTCGCCCACGGCCACCCCGAGGGACGTTTATAGCAGCCCCCGCATCGGCGCGCGCGATGAACGGGTCGGGTCGAGCAAAAGTGTGGGTCGCCGTCGGCGTGGTCGCGGTGCTCGTGGCCTCCTCGCTGGGAATGTGGGTCTTCACCGGCGTCGCGCCGGGGGGCTCGGTTCCCGCCGGGTCGAATGCACCCGGCTCGGCAGGGTCGCCCGCGGACGTCGCGACCTCCTTGAACTCGGCCCCGGCTTCGCCTGCCGCCACGCCGCAAACCCCGGCCACGACCGGGGCCCAAGCCGCCGCGGATCGGGCGCTCGCCGCGGCTGCCGCCGACCACATCTCTCCACGCGACGTCCTTCCCCCGCGGCCCTCCGCGACGTCGGCCGAGGTCGCGAGTGCCCACACGGCCGGTTACGTGTCGCCGCTGTACCACGCGACCCCGGCGCCGATCGGGCTCACGGAATACGGGCTCCGGGCGGGAGCGAACGGCACGGTCGTTCCGTTCATCCTGAACACGACGTCGGTCCGGTCGACGTTCGACTCCCCGGCCGCGGGGGCGGCGAATGCGACCTACCTGGTCGACAGCTCGCCGGACGGCTGGGGGGTCCAGCTCAACTCGGTCGTCACGAACGTCACGTTGTTCGGGGGCAGCACCTACCAGTTCTGGACGCAGGATGTCGCCGAGTACTTCCCGGTGGCCCACCAGCTCTACCTCGTCACCAACGTGTGGAACTTCTCCGGCTCGAGCTCGGTATTGAGCCTGAACGCCTTCTACAACCACGGCCCGCTCGGCCAGCAGGTCGGGACGCAGTTCTACTACGCCTCGTACGGGCCGGTGACCGTGAGCTATCCGTTCAACATCACCTTCACGCTGACGAGCGGACTCAGCGGGGGCCGCAACATCGTCGACTTCTCAACGAACGTCGTGGCGACGCACGGATCGGTCTCGCTCCCCGACTGGGACTATGTGACGTTCAACTCGCGGACCGCGACGGGGCCGCCGGTGAGCTCGCCGGCGAATTACACCGCGGACGGCTTCCACTACAACCCGCTCGGACTCACGAACGACTTCGAGATGACCATGGGCGGACCGGGTGGCGGCAGCCAGGTCACGCTCCTCGCGGCGAACGCGACGGAAACGCTCGACTACTGGAACGCGACGACCTCCTCCTACCAAGCCGTCCCCTCCGCGTACAGCTACGGCGGCGAGACGGGAGAGACCGCGGTCGGTGCGACGATGTCGTGGGCCTCCAGCGGATCTTCGCCGTACGGCATCATGTCGACCGGCCCGTCGATCCTCGGCGGGCTGTGGAACGCGAGTTCCCCCGCGGGCGGCCCGGCGACGATCGATCTTCACCTCCATCCCTCGAACGCGTTCGTGCTGCTCGCGACGTCGGGCGCCAGCCGTTCCGCGTTCAACGTCTCGGAGACCGAGTGGGCGCCGACCGTGCGCATCAGCACGCTGACCGTTCCCGCCGGCAACTACACGGTCACGATCGAGCTCGCGGACTACGACCTCCAAACGCTCCATCTCACGCTCGCTCCCGGCTCGGTGACGGACGTCTACGCGAACCTCTCGCTCGATCCCACGCAAGGGATCTACACCCCGCTTTGGGCATGGACGAACGCGCAGATCGGGAACCTCTCTTCCTCGGGCGCGGGAACCCAGAACGATCCGTACCAACTCTGGAACAACCAGTACGCTCCGATCGCCGCGTTCTGGGGCCAGCTCAACGACTTCGGCTTCCAGGTCTTCCCGGGCGTCTTCTTCGAGTACACGACCGCCTACGCCGTCTTCGCCGATCCCGCGCCGCTCACGGTCGACCTCGTCTCGGCCCACTACCCCGCCACCAATGCGCTCCCCTGGTGGTTCTACGGCGATCGCAACGTCGCGGTCGTCAACGCGACCAACATCTCGGGGTGGTTCGATGCGCAGGCCTCGAACTATCCGTACTTCCTGAGCTTCAACGTGATCGTCTGGAACTCGAGCTCGTTCCTCTTCGCGAACGACCACTTCGATACGGAGGCCCAGGCGCTGATCCTCTACGGCGGCACCGGCACGACCGTCTGGGGGAGCCACTTCATCCAGATCTCCCCGCCGGCGTCGTCCCACGCGCTGGTCTCCTTCTCGCAGGGGATCGGGGTCTCCGAGCAGGAGAACGGCGATCTCCTCTACAACAACTACTTCACCAGCCCGACGACCGCGGAGACCTACCCGGCCGATCTCTACTCGGGAGCGCCCGCGACCTACACCGACACTTGGAACGTCAGCGTCCAGGCGGCGACGAACGTGCACCACAGCGCGAACTGGCCCCAGTTCGCGCTCTCGGGAAGCATCCTCGGCACGGCGACCCAGGGAGGCAACTTCTGGTGGGACTACGGGCTCGTGCAGACGACCTACGGCACCTCGAACCCGTTCTCCACCCTCCCGTACTCGGAGAACGGGGCGATCGTCGTCGGCGGCGACTCCGCTCCGCTCCTCGCTTCGGGGTTCTACTCCGTCACCTTGGTGGCCGGTGGGATCGCGAGCGGCGCGGCATGGTCCTTTGTCGCCTCGCTCCCCTCGTCGACGCAGGACGAGTATGACTCTGGCGTCACGACCTCGGCGAGCGTCTCCATCGGGCTGCCGAACGGTTCCTATCTCGCGACGGGGAGCTCGGGGGTAACGCCGAGCGTGCGCACTCCGTTCACCGTCGCTGGCGACACGTCGGTCGTCCTCGCCTTCTCGAGCGGCACGTACGCGGTGGCATTTGGCGAGACCGGGCTGCCGGTGGCGACGAGCTGGTCCGTCACGCTCGGAGGGAACACCCAGCACACCCGGAGCTCAACGATCGCCTTCGCCGAGCCGAACGGAACGTATGGCTACACCCTCGGGAGCGTCGCCGGCTACGTCGCCTACCCGTCGGGGGGCCAGGTGACCGTCTTCGGAGCGAACCCGGCCCCGGTCGCGATCACGTTCGTGGCGGTCCACCCCGTCGATTACAACGTGACCTTCGCGGCGAGCGGGCTCACCGGGGGCGCGACGTGGAGCGCCACCATCAACGGGGAGACGAACTCGACGTCAGGCGCGACGATCACCTTCCAGGAGGTGAACGGCTCCTACCCGTACGAGGTGGCGAGCGCGGCACCGTGGGCGCCGATCGTGGCGACGGGGATCGTCGACGTGCAGGGCGGCGATGTCGCGACGGCG
>JBOGRR010000035.1:0-11503 GCA_050749765.1 Thermoplasmata archaeon
GGAACCAGTGATCGATCCGACCGCGGGGAAGGTCGAACAGGATCGGACGTCCGTGCGGGCACGAGTAGACCGCTAGCGCACGCTCCCAGAGCGCGTCGAGGACCCGGGCCATCTCCTCGGGAGCGATCGCATCGCCCGCGCGGATCGCCGCGTGGCACGCGATCGAAGCGGCGACGCGCTGGGCCATCCCGTCCGGCGCGGTCGGACGAGGACCGCTCGCGAGCTCGTCGAGCAGCTCGCGGATCGACTCCGGTCGGGCGCGATGGCCGCGGTAGGACGGGACCGCGTGCACTCGGTACCGATCGCCTCCGAACCCCTCGACCTCGAATCCGGCGGCCCGCACGTCCTCGGCGTGCGCCTCCAGCGCGGCGCGCTCGCTCCCCGACAGCACGACGGCGAACGGCTCGACGAGCGTTTGGCGAGCGAGACGCCCGTCGGCGGTCAGGGCCTCGTACAGCAGCCGCTCGCTCGCGGCGTGCTGGTCGATGAGCACGAATCCCGTCGCCGTCCCCCCGACCCAATACAGAGCGTCGAGTACTCCGAAGAGCGTCAGGCGCGGGCGACCCGGCCGCTCCTCGAGGGTCGGCGGCGGACCCGCTTCGGAGAGGCGCCGCTGCGCGCCCCGATGTTCGGGAATGACCGCCCGCCCGCTCCCGGACGGCGTGCCCCCTCGGGGGATCGGGCGAGCATCGGAGAGGATCCGCCGTGTCGGCCCGCCCGCCGAGGAAGGGAACGGCGCATCCGGGATCCGAGCGAGGGCCGGAGCACCCAGGAGGGCGCGGCGCACCGCGACGCGCAATTCCTCGACGAGCTCGCTCTCCCGAGCGAGGCGAACCTCCCGTTTGGTCGGGTGAACGTTCACGTCGACCCGCTCCGGGGGAACGTCGAGGTGGATCACCCCGAGCGGAAAGCGCGTCTTGGGAATGTACTCCTGGAATGCGAACCGGACCGCTTGAGCGATCGCTCGCGACTCGATCGTCCGTCCGTTCACCGCAAGGAAGAGGCGGCGCGCGTTCCCCGCGGCGAGGTGGGGGCGACCAAGGACCCCGCGGACCCTCACCGATCCCGCGAGCGACGCGTCGACGGCGAACGACTGCTCGAGGAACTCGGGCCCGAGCACCTGGGCCGCGCCCTCGCGGAGATCGTCGACCGCAGGGTACGAGCCGAGCTCGCGCTCCTCAGCGAAGAGATGGAGCGCGACTGCCGGTCGAGCGAGATACAGATGCTCGACCGCACGCAGGACCTCGAGCTGCTCGACGACCGGCGAGCGGAGGAACTTCCGACGCGCCGGGGTGTTGAAGAACAGGCCCTCGACCTCGACCGTCGTGCCTACGCTGCGGCCACCCTCCCCGCGCACGGCGGGTCCCCCTCCGTCGACCGCGATGGAGTTCGCCGCCTCGGAGTTCGGAGTCCGGGAGACGAGCCGTAGCCGCGCGACCGCCGCAATGGAGGCGAGTGCCTCTCCGCGAAAGCCGAGCGTCGCGATCTCCTCCAGCGCGTCGGTGGGGCCGATCTTGCTCGTCGCATGGCGCTCGAGGGCGAGCTCCAGCTCCTCCGCAGGGATCCCACTACCGTCGTCGGCGACCTCGATGCGGCCCAGCCCCCCTTCCCGGAGCCGGACCGTGATTGTCTTCGCCCCGGCGTCGACCGCGTTCTCGACGAGCTCCTTGACAACCGAGGCCGGGCGCTCGACGACCTCGCCGGCGGCGATCCTCTGCACGGTCGATGCGTCGAGCCGTCGAATCGGCCGTCGGACCTCGGCGGACGATCGACTCACGGGTCCTCCGTGGAGGGCGGGAGCTTCGCTTGAAGCTCCGCAATTCGCTTCAGCGCCTCGAGCGGCGTAAGGTGGTCGAGATCGATCTTCCGAAGCTCCTGCTCGATGGCCGAGGGTGCGGGCGCGCTGACGTCGGCGGCCACGAGCAGGGCTTGAGCGTATCGAGTTCCACCGAGAGGGGACCGGGGGTCCGTGGAGAGAGAGAGGCCTTCCGCCTCGAGACGTCGGAGCAACCGGTTCGCTTCGGCGAGGAGCGTCGGCGGCAGTCCCGCGAGGCGGGCCACGTGGACCCCATAGCTGCGGTCGGTCGCCCCCGGGACGAGGCGGTGCAGGAAGACGACGCCGTCCGGTCGGTCCTTCGCCGCGAGATGCGCCTGGCGAGCCGCGGCGAGGCCTTCCACCAACTGCGTCAGTTGGTGGTAGTGCGTCGCGAGCACCGCGCGGCACCGCGTCACGTCGTGCAGGTGCCGCAGCGTCGCCCAGGCGATCGCGAGCCCGTCAAAGGTGCTCGTTCCGCGTCCGACCTCGTCGAGCAGGACGAGGGAGCGGTCGTCCGCGCCCCGGAGGATCTCGGCGACCTCCGTCATCTCGACCATGAAGCTCGACTTGCCGCGGCCGATCTCGTCCGTGAAGCCCATCCGGGTGAAGAGCCCGCTCACGAGGCCGACCCGAGCGAACTTCGCGGGGACGAAGGCGCCGGCCTGGGCCAGGACGACCAGCAGGCCGATCTGGCGCATGTAGGTCGACTTACCGGACATGTTGGGACCGGTCAGCACGAGCAGACGGGCCGTCTCTCGATCGAGCTCGACGTCGTTCGGGACGAACCGCTCGCCGAGCAGACGATCTAGGACCGGGTGCCGGCCGTCGCGGACGACGATCGTACCCGAGTCATCGATCTCCGGCCGGACGCAGCGCATGCGCTGTGCAGTGAACGCGAACGATTGGAGGGCGTCGATCGCCCCGAGCGCGCGCCCGATCCGGTGGATGGTCGGCACGTGCCGGTCGAGCTCCGCTAGGAACCGGTCCCATTGCCGGGCCTCCTCCTCCCGTGCCCGTCCCCGCGCATCGAGGATCCTCCCGGCGATCTCCTCGAGGCGGTCGGTCGAGAATCGCTCGGCCTGCGATACGGTCTGGCGACGACGGTAGTGCGGGGGGATCCGGCTCAGGTGGGAGCGCCCGACCTCGATGTAATACCCGAAGACCTGATTGTAGCGTACTTTCAAGGTGCGGATGCCCGTCGCTTCCTGCTCGCTCCGTTCGAGCTCGGTGAGCTCCTCGAGCGCGGACGTCTCCTCGGCTTGCGCCCGATCGACCTCGGGGACCCGTCCCTGCCGGAACAGCCGACCATCCTCCGCGGTGGCGGGAATCTCCTCCGGGAGCGCCTCGTCGAGCAGTCGGAGCAGTTCCTCGGGGACCTGAACCTCGCTGGAGAGCCGTTGGAGGAGCGGGGCGGGGGCCCGGGCGGGGAGCGAGCGCGCAAGGGACTGTGCCCGATGAAGCCCGTTCCTTAATGCGCCGAGTTCGGGGGGGCGGACCCGTCGGCCGGCGACCCGCGAAGCGATCCGGGCCAGATCCGGGATCGCGCGAAGTTCGACTCGGAGCTCGGCGAGCTGGGCCCCGGAGGCGAGAAGGCGCTCGACGGAATCGAGGCGCTCGGCGATCGGACCGGGCTCGGCGAGCGGGTGAGCAAGCCAGAAGCCCAGCGTTCGGCGCCCCGCCGAGGTCGACGTGTCGTCCCATGCCCCGATCAACGTTGCCCCATTCGGATCGTCCGGGTTCATCGGTCGGCTGATCTCGAGATGGCGGAGCGTTTTCGCGTCGAGCGAGAGCACCTTCGAGCCCGCACGGCGCTCGACGAGCGCGAGGACCGGCAAGAGGCGCGGCTGGTTCGCTTGGACGTACGCGGCCAGCGAACGGTCCGCCCAATCGACGGTCGGGTCTGGGACGCCTTCGACCTGCAAGCGCTCGGGCATCTCGCACATCTCGAGCGCCGGCGGAGCGCGCTCGATCCGGGTCGAGGGGAACTCCCGGTGCACCGATTCGAGCACGGCGGTGATCGCCGTGGGGGCCGCCGACACGATCATCTCGCGAGGGAAGAACGACGCCAGTTGAGCGAGTGCGGGCTCGAGCTCTCCGCCCGGGAGCGGGGCGTGGTACCACTCCCCGGTCGATACGTCGACCGCCGCCCACGCCCCGGACCGGTCGGTGAGGTGGAGGATCGCGAGGAAGTTGTGCTCTGGCCCGCCCAGGATCCCGTCCTCGACGACCGTTCCCGGGGTGACGACGCGCGTGACCTCGCGACGGACGAGTCCTTTCGCTTCCTTCGGGTCCTCGACCTGGTCACAGAGCGCGACGCGGTGGCCCTTCTTCACGAGGCGCGCTAGATAGGTCTCCACCGCGTGATGAGGGACCCCGGCCATCGGCGTTCGCTCTCCCCGTGCGTCCGGAGCTCGCGCGGTCAACTGGACGTCGAGTTCGTGCGCGAGGAGCTTCGCGTCGTCGCCGAACGTCTCGTAGAAATCACCGACGCGGAAGAGCACGAGGTGCCCGGGATAGCGTGCGCGGACCCGGTCGTACTGCTCGATCAGCGGCGTCGACGAGGAGGCCTCGCTCATCCGAGGCGTCCCGAGGTCCTGGGCCTATATCTCCCCTCGAGCCCGGAGGGAGCGCTGAGGGGGAGATTTGAACTCCCGAGGCGTCACCGCCACCAGCTTTCAAGGCTGGCGCCTTTCCGGGCTAGGCTACCTCAGCGCGACGGTGGTCCATGAGAACCCGCCCGGATAAACCTCTCGTTCCGCGGGCGACCGGCGCGGACGATGCAGGTGCCGGGAGATCCGCGGCGGGGACGAGCGTCGACCCCGTCGTTTCGAACCCGGGCGGTCAGCTTGGAGGGCTGACATCCTACCACTAGATTACACCTGCAGATCCTCGCCGGTTGGGGCGGCTACCGAGCGCCCCTACCTAACCTTTCCCGATTTGGGAGGGATGGCACCCTCCGCCTTCGCAGGCGTGGAGCTCCCCGGGCTCAGGTCGACCAGCGCGACGCGCTCGAGGACGAGCCCCTCCCATCCGGAGGACGGAACGACCGATCGGTCCGCTGCGGTAATCCCGAGGCGCTCGAGTGTCCCTTCGTTCGGTGGACGAGGGTAGATCGTCGGATCCGCGACGAGACCGAAGCCTTCGAGCAGCGGAGCGAGCTCGTGAGGGCGTTCGGCGATCAGTACGAATTCCTCCGTGGACGCGGAGATTCCGATGCGCGCAAGGGCCCGCCCGAGCTGGTCGTCCCCCGAGAGGTAGAGCGCAAGCTCGGCGCCGCGATCCCGCAAGCGGCTCGTTCCCGAGCGGCGACTGCGTCCCAGGTGAGCCCAGGCAGAGAGAAGGTGGCGCTCCCCTGCGATCGATCGCGCGTCGAAGAGCGCGACGAGCGCCTCCGATCTGCGGGTAAGCTCCCGGATTTTCGCGACGAGCTTCTCGGAGTCGGGGGAGGGCGGGTGAGCGCGTCGGGCTCCCGTGGCAAGCAGCGACCGTTCCGCGGGATTTGGGGCCGACATCCAGTTGCCTCAGGCCCTCATGAACGCGAGGAACTCCTCGCGCGTCCGCGGCTGTAGCGTGTAGTTCTCGCGCTTCTCGCGCCCGATCGTCGAGGTCGGCGTCGTCCCGTAGTCGTGCCCCGGGAGGACGACCAACGCGTCGTCGAGGCGCGCGACGCGGCCGAGCAGGGTATCGAACATCGCGCTGGGATCCCCGCTCTCGAGATCCGTTCGGCCACACTCTCCCACGAAGAGGGTGTCGCCCGTCGCGACGTAACCGGCGAAGCGATAGAAGACCGAATCGACGGTGTGTCCCGGCATCGAAAGGACGTCAACCGACAAGGCACCTACGCGCAACTCCGCACCGTCGTCGACGGGAATATCAGGGTGGGTCGGGGCGAGGCGGTGCGCGACGGTCCGCGCGCCGGTGCGCGCGTGTACCACCGAGTTCCCCGCCGTGTGGTCGTGATGGCGATGCGTGTTCAGGATGTAGCGCACGCGCACTCGGTGGCGTTCGATCGCCTCGAGGAGCGGTTCGGGCTCGTAGGAAGGATCGATCACGAATCCCTCCCCGCCATCGTCCTCCGCGATGAGATAACTGAAGTTAGTGAGCGGCCCGAGTCGCACCTGTTCCAAGATCACGTCGCCGACGAGCAGGCGAGGATATTTGACCGCCCCGCTGCCCATCGCCCCTCACCACCGGGGATTACGCGCGGCACACTGAGTGCTTTTATGGAGACGGGCCTCGATGAGTCTTGGATGAGCATTCCTAGGGCCGTCGCGCGATCCCCCGCCGCGCCCACGTCGGGCCGCCTCGCAGTCGGCGACCCGAACGGCGACCTCGCGATCCGCGTCGAGAATCTGACGAAGGTCTACAACGGCCAGGTGAAGGCGCTGGACGGCATCTCGTTCGAGGTCAAACCCGGTGAGGCGTTCGGCCTACTAGGCCCGAACGGCGCGGGGAAGACGACGACCGTCTCGATCCTCACGACGCTCCTCCGGCCGACCAGTGGGCGCGCGATCGTCAACGGCATCGACGTGACCGCCAATCCGGAGCGAGTGCGACGCAATATTGGCCTCGCGTTCCAGGTTTCAACGGCCGACGGCGAGCTCACCGGTCGCGAGAATCTCGAGGTCGCGGCCGGGCTCCAGGGCATGCCACGCGCCGAGAGTCGGCTCCGTATCAACGAACTCCTCGACCAGATGCAGCTCAAATCGAGCGCCGACCGCCTCGTGAAGGGCTATTCTGGAGGAATGCGCCGGCGCCTCGAGCTCGCCGTCGGGGTGATCCACTCTCCGCGAGTCCTCTTCCTGGACGAACCGACCCTCGGTCTCGACCCCCAGGGCCGGGCCGGCTTCTGGGACTACATCCGGCACCTGCGCAAGGACACCGGGGTGACGCTGCTGCTCACGACCCACTATCTCGAGGAGGCGGACCAGCTCTGCGAGCGGCTCGCGATCGTCGATCACGGGAAGATCGTCGCGACCGGAACGCCGGATTCGCTCAAGGAGACGACCGGCGGCGACTCGGTGATCGTGAAGCCGACGAAGGGTCAGGACCTGACGAGCCTGCTCACCGCGATCCCGGGAGTGATGGGAGTTACGGCCGCCGAGGGAGCGTTCCGCGTCAAGTGCACCCGAGGGGAGTCGATGGTCCCGTCCATCGTCACGGCCTGTGCACGGGAGGGAATCGAGCTCGCGAGCGTCGCCATCCGAAAGCCGAGCTTGGACGAGGTCTTCCTCGAGCTGACCGGACGCGAGTACCGGGCCGAGGAGGGCGATGCGGCCGGGTACCTGATGGAGCGGATGACGCAGATGCGGCAGGGTGGTGGGCGACCCTAATGCTGCGGGAACTCGGGGCGCTACTGCGCCGTGAATTCCTGCGTTACGTCCGGACACCGGTCTGGATCCTATCGAGCCTGCTCGTCCCGATCCTCTACCTCATCCTGTTCGGGCAGGGGTTCGCCTCCGGGGTCATCTGTCCTCCCGGGAGCGCCGCATGTCTGGGGGCGCCCGACTACTTTTCCTACTTCTCGATCGGGATGGTGGGCTTCGTCGCGCTGACGATGTCGCTGTTCAGCGGCGCGAACATCATCTTCGACAAGGGCCTGGGGATCGTGAAGCGTCAAGTCGCTACGCCGGCTCCCCGCTCGACGATCTTCCTCTCCCCGCTCATCTTCCGCTCGTTGATGGCGCTCATCCCGGCGTTCCTCGTGCTCGGCCTCGCGGTGCTGCTGGCCCATATTCCAGGGTTCACGGGCTTGACGATCGTAGGCAACCCCGGCGTGCTCGGCGCGTTCGAGATCCTCGCCGCGGTCCTCGTGCTCTCGTTGATGTTCAACTCGCTTTTCCTCGCCTTTGGGTTCGTCTTCGAGAGCCCGCAATCGTACTTCGGGATCGTGAACCTCCTCAATCTGCCGATCCTCTTCTTGTCGAACGCGCTCTACCCGCCCGTCGGCGAGCCCGCGTGGCTCCTCAATATCGCGGCGTACAATCCGGTGTCGCTCTGCATCAATGTGCTTCGAGAGAATCTCTTCTCCTCGGCGGGATTCTATCCGTTCTCCCCGGGGATCTACCTGCTCGCGCTCTTCGGCTGGGCGGCGGTGTTCATCGGGCTAGCGGCGTTCCTCGGCCAGCGGGCGCTCCGAACCCCGTAGGCCGTCAATCTTCCACCGCGGGCGGTCAGCGCGGATCGTCCGCCGGGCTGTAGGCTCGCCCCGTGGCCGCGTTGATGACCACCCGACCGCGGGCTCCCTCGAAGTAGTAGAACGGAACGTGGACGAGCGCCATTGGCCCGAGGCGCACATCGTCCGGCCGTGGCGGGATGCGTCGGGTCTCCATCACCACAGTGCCTCCGTGCTGCTCGGTGTGATCGACGCGGATCGTGTGGTGTCGACGGATCCACTCGAGCGCGACCTCCTCGGCGGCCCCGCGCTCGATCTCGGGGGCGAGCCGGGCGGTCACTTCCGCGGCGGCCGTGAGCTCGTAGGCGCCGCGCTCCCACGGTTCGGCACGACGCTGCAGTGCGTTCACGGCCACGAGGTGCTCGTCGGTTCGACCCGGGTTTCCGTGCGGGGAGGCGACGCGGACCCGATACGGCGCGACGTAGTACGGCACCCAGCGCAACGTGGGCCGGAGGGACGGGTCGCCGACGATCCGCGCGGCCTCCTCCAGGTCCACTCGGGGCGCAACGGTCCGCTCGCCATCGGGGATCACCACCATCGGGACCTCCAGCGGAAGGCCGTCGGCGGGTGGGACGCTGCCGGACCCCCCGTGAGCGTGGTCCCCCAGGAGGATCTCCCCCAGCGCGGAACCGATCGAGTCGGTGTCGAAGAGCTCGATCCCCAGCTCGGCCGCGAGACCGCGCGCGACCGCGCCGGGGTCTTCCGGATAGACGACGGCACGATAGATCGCATCCGGCGGGAACGCTCCCTCGACATCGTGGGGAGCCCGCACATCGCGCAGGAGGACCAGGACCCGACGATCGCGTCCGCGCGAGGCGACCCAGCCCTCGGAACGTTCCGTTACCTGGAAGTCCGCGGCCTCGAGCAGCGCTCTCAGCCGGTCCATCGTTGCTGCGGAGCTCACGACCGAACGAGCGCCGACCCCCGTTATCTTGGTATCTTTGGATGCGAGCTTCCGTGGTCCCCTACAGTCTATATATCGCGCCGACCCGTGAAAGCGGAGGGTCGATGGCCGAAGCGGTGCACCTTAAGGTCGCCGAGGTCGGCCATCAGGACGTCGGCCTCGGCACCGCGCGGATCGACGCCGCGACCCGTACACGCCTCAAGGTCGGCATCGGCGATGTCGTCGAGATCCGGGGCCGCAAGACGACCCCCGCGCTCGTCGCTCGTGCGCCGGCCGACGATGAGGGGGGCGGCCTCATCCGGCTCGAGGCGATCCTGCGACGCAATGCGGGGGTGAGCATCGGCGACCGGGTCCAGGTCCAGCGCGTCGACTGTCCGAACGCTGACTCGATCACCATCGCACCGATCTACGCGGGGTCCGCCCGGATGGACCTCGGGCCCGGCCTCGAGAGCTTCGTCCAGAAGGCGCTCGCGCGCCGGCCGTTCGTCCGCGGGGACGTCTTCGTCATCCCGGGAGTCTTCCTGATGGGAGGGTCGCTGCCGTTCATGGTCGTGAGCACCCAGCCCAAAGGGATCGTGCAGGTCGCTCCGACCTCGCTGATCACGATCAAAGAGGAGACGGTCAGCGAGGCGGAGATCGCCGCACCGCGCGTCTCCTACGAGGACATCGGCGGCCTGCGGGAGAAGCTCGGTCGAGTGCGAGAGATGATCGAGCTCCCGCTCAAGCACCCCGAGCTCTTCGACCGCCTCGCGATCTCTCCTCCGAAGGGGGTCCTGCTCTACGGACCGCCCGGCACGGGCAAGACGCTCATCGCGAAGGCCGTCGCCAACGAGGCGGGAGCCCATTTCATCGGCATCCAGGGCCCCGAGATCATCTCGAAGTACTACGGAGAGAGCGAGAAGGAGCTTCGGGAGAAGTTCGAAGAGGCCGAGAAGAACGCCCCGAGCGTGATCTTCATCGACGAGCTCGACTCGATCGCCCCGCGCCGCGACGAGGTCGTCGGCGAGGTCGAGCGGCGGGTCGTGGCTCAGCTGCTGACCTTGATGGATGGCCTTTCAGGGCGAGGGAACGTCATCGTCATCGCGGCGACGAACCGGGAGGAGGCGATCGATCCAGCCCTGCGTCGGCCGGGGCGATTCGACCGGGAGATCGAGATCGGCGTCCCGACGCAAGCGGGTCGCCTCGAGATCCTGCAGATCCACACCCGCGGGATGCCGATCGAAGGGTCGGAGAAGGACCGCGAGCGCACGCTGCGCGAGTTGGCCGGCCTCTGCCACGGCTTCGTCGGGGCCGACCTCGCGGCGCTCGGCCGAGAGGCGGCGATGCGCGCGCTGCGGCGCTATCTTCCCGAGATCGACTTCGACAAGCCGATCCCCTTGACGTTGCTCGAGCGCATGAAGGTCACCGAGCGAGATTTCAGGGAGGCGCTCAAGCAGATCGAGCCGTCGAGCTTGCGCGACGTCGCCGTCGAAGTTCCGACCACCCGGTGGGAGGAGGTCGGCGGGGTCGAGCGGGTCCGTCGGGTCCTCGTCGAGTCCGTCGAGCTCCCCTTTCGTAACCCCGAGACCTACCGCCAGATGGGGATCGACCCGCCGCGGGGGATCTTGCTCTACGGTCCGCCCGGCGTCGGCAAGACCCTCCTCGCCAAGGCCGTCGCGACCGAGAGCCAGGCGAACTTCATCAGCGTGAAGGGCCCCGAGGTCATGAGTAAATGGGTCGGAGAGAGCGAGAAGGCCGTCCGGATGATCTTCAAGAAGGCGCGCCAAGCCTCGCCGTCGATCGTCTTCATCGATGAGATCGACGCGATCGCACCGCGTCGGGGGATCCAGAACTCGAGCGGCGTCACCGAGCGGATCGTCAACCAGCTCCTCACTTCGATCGACGGGCTCGAGTCGCTCGACCGGGTCCTCGTGATCGCGGCGACGAACCGCCCGGACATTCTCGACGAAGCGCTGCTGCGCAACGGGCGCTTCGACCACTGGCTCTACGTGGAGCCGCCGAACGTCGCCGGCCGCCTCGAGATCCTCAAGGTCCACTCGCGGCTGATGCCGCTCACCCAAGAGGTCAACTTGGCCGAGATCGCGGCCCGGACCGATGGTCTCGTCGGCAGTGACCTCGCGGCGCTCTGCCGGGAGGCCGGCATGAACGCGATCCGGGAGAACCCGAAAGCGACGAAGGTCACCATGACCCAATTCGAGGCGGCGATGCGGCAAGTCCATTCGTCGTGCGACGCCGAGTCACTCAAGTTCTACGAGGAGTTCCAGAAGCACGGTCTGCGCGAGCGCGTCGGTCGGCGTCGTGAGGAGCCGATGACCGCGATCTACCGATAGTCCGGAGGACGCTCCGGATACCTTCTCCGCTCTCGAGAGAGCGCGCGCCAAGCAAGCTATAAGTAGGGGGGCCTGGTTCGCGCGCCGAATTCCCCCCTTGGGGGTTTCGCGAAGGAGACGTGAAGTCGTTGCGTTCCGCCGTACCGAAGGCCGCCATCTGGGCCCTAGTGTTCGTGGTCGTGCTGTCGAGCTTGATCCCGCTCAGCACCGCGACGAGCTCGTCGACCTACACCCTCTACGGGTACGCCTACCAAGCCGGCACGGGGACCCCCGTCCCG
>JBOGRR010000036.1:0-11456 GCA_050749765.1 Thermoplasmata archaeon
AGATGGCCCGGGTCCAGCTCGTCCCGGAGAAGTTCCACGGCGATTGGAACTATACCATATTCCCGAACCGGGCGACTTGAAACGTCTGTTTACTCACGGGCCCTTAGTATAGGTCGAGGTGGCCCGTGACTCGATCGATGGCGGTGGATGTTCCCGGGCCGATCCCGAGACAGGTGAGTGTCCCCGGCGGCACCTCGGTGAGGCCGGCGTCCTCGACCCACGCCGTCGGGATGCGGGCGGCGCGAGCCTGCCGCTCGAGCTGCTTCATCTCGACCAGGGTCGGGCACACTACGACGATCTTTCTCTGCCCGGTGCGCCACCACTCCTGAGACTCTGCGGTCTTGGATCGCTCGGAGCGTCGGGCCAGCTCTACAGCAGCGTGGGCGACCTGAGCTGCGATCTTTCCCGCGGTGAGTCGGAGCTCTCCACGGACCACGAGGACCATCTTGGGACCCGCGGCGGAGCCCCCTCCTCTATCGGACGTAGTCGGCCTCCCGTTCGGTCTCGAGGCTCGTCCGCTGTGAACGCACGACGGCGAGCGCCCGTAGGAGC
The DNA here is from genome assembly GCA_050749765.1 of Thermoplasmata archaeon. Classification (GTDB taxonomy): domain Archaea; phylum Thermoplasmatota; class Thermoplasmata; order Lutacidiplasmatales; family UBA184; genus Lutacidiplasma. The sequence continues at coordinate 553 of JBOGRR010000036.1, forward strand.
CGCTCGTGCTCCGCCGCATCACGGGAGGCGCCACGGAGGGCGCGTTGGAGGCGCCGTTCTTCGCGCGAGAGCCGATCGAGGTCGTTGAGCAGTCCCCATGGGTCGACCCCGGTGGACTCGGGCTCGCTGGCCGGGCGCGGAGCCGGCGGCTCGGAGGAGAACGCGCCTCGGAGTGTGGCAATCCCGAGGCCGACCGCACTGATCGCCGCGAGCACGGCTTCCAGCAGGGGGTCCGACCATCCGGCCTGGAACCCGGTAGATCCCACGAGGAGGATCTCGCCGACGACGACCGTGAGCGCCACGCTCACGACGAGCGAGAAGGCGGCCGTCTCGAGCACTCGGAGACGGCCCACCGGCCCCCGGAACCTCCAGTCCGGGAAGAGGGCCCGGCTCAGCGCGAAGCCCGGCAGGAAGAACAGAAGGACGAGCCCGGCCGCTGCTTCCAGGACGGAGGCGGCGCTCATCGGGCCGGCGAGCCCCTCCGAGGCTATGAGACCTCGGGCCGAGCGCTACACGGTCGGAGGCCCCGACGCTCCGGCCGAGCCGTTTCCAGAGCCCATCTGCCGCTCGAATTGTCGGCGGAAACGGCGGTTCGACACGAGACCACGGGCGGCCTTGCGGGTCGTTTCGTAGTATCGGAGCATTCCCCGGACCTCCTGGGTCCGGTGGCCGCTGCCGCGGGCGATCCGCTGGATCCGGGGTCCCTTGAGGAGGCTCGCGTCCAGGAGCTCCTCGGGGGTCAGCGAGTCGAGGATCGCGCGGAAGCGCGCCATCTGGCGCTGGGTCTCCTGGAGCTGCTGATCGCCGATCTTCGCCTGATTGAGCCCGGGGATGAAGCTCAGGAGCTTCTGCATCGAGCCCATCGATCCGAGAGAGTCGATCTGAGTGCGGAGGTCCTTGAGCGTGAAGCGACCGGCCATGAGGTGTTCGGCGGCCTTTTCGGCCTCCTCTTTGCCGCGCAGCTCCTCGAACCGTTCGAGCAGCGTCTCGAGATCCCCCATCCCGAGGAGACGAGAGACGAACCGGGTCGGAATGAATCGTTCGAGCTCCTCGAGGTGCTCACCGGTGCCGATGAAGAGCACGGGGGCGTGCGTCGTGGCGACGGCCGAAAGCGCTCCACCGCCCTTCGCAGAGCCGTCCATCTTGGTGAGGATCGTCCCCGTGAGCCCCACGGCCTCCTGGAACGCCGCCGCGCTCCGGCCAGCGCTCTGCCCCATCGCCGCGTCCAGCACGACGAACGTCTCGTTCGGCTGGAGGACCTCGCGGACCTGCTTCAGCTCCTCGATGAGGTCCGCGTCGAGGGCACTGCGCCCGGCGGTGTCGACGATGACGGCGAGGTGCGGTGGGAACCGCGCCAACGCTTCGCGGACGATGACGTCGGCCCGCGGTTCCGCCCGGCTCGAGTAGAACTCGCAGCCGATCTTCTTCGAAAGCTGCTCGAGCTGGTCGATCGCCGCCGGCCGGTGGACATCGGCGCCGACGAGCCCAACGCGGACCCCGCGTTTCTGGAAGTAGCGCGCGAGCTTGGCGGCGGTGGTCGTCTTGCCTTGCCCGTATAGACCGACCAGCAGAAGCTTACCGGGGTGCGCGTCGAACGGCCGCTCGGCCCCGAGGATCGACCGGATCTCCTCGTAGATGATGCGGATCAGTAGGTCGCGCAGGCTCGAGCCGGCGGGAGGTTTTTCCTCTCGGGCTCGTTGCTTCATGCGCTGCGTGAGCTCGAGAGCGAGCTGGACGTTGACGTCGGCTTGCAGCAGCGCTCGCTGGATGTCCCGGACGACCTCTCCGAGCAGCTGGTCATCGACCGTCGAGCCTCGCGCGATCTTCTGTAGGACCCCGCGGAGCGACTTTCCGAGCGCATCGAGAACCATGGAGACCCCTACCCCTGAGGCGACACGGCCTCGAGCCGCCTCCGCCTTTTATGCTTGGGGCCGGCCGGAAACCGACCACCGTCCGCGCAAGGGTCTTAAGAGACGAGCGGCCCACTTCAGTGAGAGCCATGACACCCGACCCGGCGCCGCCGCCATCCGCTCGGTCGCCGCCGATCGCGAAGCCTCCGCCGCCGAAGCTCAACCCCGTTCGGGTGCCGATCGAGGAAGAGCCGATCGCGGCTCGGACCGAGGACTTTCGAGAGATCCTGCATGCGTACTCGAAGGAGGAGGCGATCCTCGAGGCGAAGCGGTGCATCCAATGCCGGCGTCCCTGGTGCGTCGAGGCGTGCCCGATCACCCAGGACTGCCGAGGGTACATCACGCTCATCGCCGAGGGGGACTTCGACGGCGCTGCCCGAGTGACGCTCCAAGACAACCCGCTATCGACCAGCCTGTGCAAGGTCTGCTATCACTATTGCGAGGAATCGTGCGTCGTCAAGAAGAAGGGGGTGCCGATCGCGATCCGCCATCTCAAGCGTGCGGCGCTCGAGCATGGGAACTCCGATCTCGCCTACGTCGCGTCGAAGCCGAAGCACCAGCGGGTCGCGGTCGTCGGCGCGGGGCCGGCGGGCCTGATGATGGCGTGGGAGCTCGGGGTCCGTGGGTACTCGGTCACGGTCTTCGAGCAGGAGGCGCGCGTCGGCGGGTTGATGCAAACGATCCCCGCGTACCGGATGACCGACGCGGAGGTCCGGATCGACCGGGCTCGATATCGGGAGCTCGACGTGAAGTGGGTCGACGGGACGAAGATCGGCCGCGACGTGCCGGTCGAGCAGCTCCTCCAGGATGGATACGCGGCGGTCTTCCTTTCGATCGGCACGAGCCTCCACCGGAGCCTCGGGATCCCCGGCGAGGACCTACCGGGCGTCGAGCCGGCCCTCGACTTCCTGCACCGGCTCAATCGCGGCGAAGTCCCCACCGTCGGCCAGAAGATCATCGTCGTGGGCGGGGGGGACGTCGCGATGGATGCGGTCCGAAGCTCCGTGCGGTTGAGCCATGGGGGCGAGGTCACGCTCGTCTACCGGCGCACCAAGGCCGAGATGCCGGCAGACCCCGAGGAGGTCCATGGGGCCGAGCAGGAGGGGGTGCAGTTTCGGTTCCTGCGGGCGCCCGTGAGGATCACGGGCTCGACGCACGTCGAAGGGCTCGTCGTCCAGACGATGGAGCTCGGTCCGCCGGACGCCGGTGGTCGGTGCGCCCCGGTCCCGGTCGTCGGTTCGGAGGAGACCATCGGGTGCGATACGCTCATCGTGGCGGTCGGTCAAAAGGCGGACCTCGGTGGCTTCGACCCAGAGTTCCACCTCCAGCTCACCGCCCAGGGATGGCCCGAAGGGACCCAGCCGGGCTTTGGGACCGACGTAGAGGGGATCTTCGCGGCCGGCGGCCGCTCGGTCGTCTACGCGATGGGAACCGCGAGTCGGGCGGCCGAAGCGATCGACGCCTATCTTTCGGCCCGGCGGGGTGAGCCGACGGGACCGCGACCCGACGCGCTCGGCCGCCCGGCGACGTTCGCACCGCCCGCGGGGTACACGACCCCGATCCGTGTATAGGCCCGCGCGCCGGGCGCTCCGCCCAAAGCCTTAACGCACGGGGCCGTCTCGCAGATTCGTGCCGGGCGCGGCGGGGTCCGAATCGACCGAGCGGGCCGTCGAACTCTCGCCGCCCGAGGTGCGGGTGCTCCAAGCGCTTCAGCGCTCGTCCGAAGCGGTCGAGGAGAGCGATATCCCTGAACGGTGCGCTCTCCCGGTCGAGGCGGTTCGGGGAAGCCTGCAGCGGCTGCGCTCGAAGCGGCTGGCGCGGGTCGAGGAGAGGGCCGAGTCGATCCTTCGGCTCACTGCGCGCGGCGAGAGCGCGCTGACTCAAGGCCTACCGGAGCGGCGGCTCTTGCGATCCCTCAGCACGGGTCCCGGGGTCCTCCCTTCCGAGGCGGAGCTGAGCGCGGCGGAGCGCTCCGCAGCGATCGGGATCCTCCGTCGCCGAGGCTACCTCGCCGAGGGGACCCCGTTCCACCTAAGGCCGGATGCGCCGGGGCTCGAGGTCGAGACGGCGGAGGAGGCGGCGCTGCGCCAGATCGCGGACGGGACGGCGCCCGGCGACCGCACGACCGTCACTCACCTCGAGCGCCGCGGGCTCGTCCGGATCGAGCCCCACCCGCTGCGACGCTGGTCGCTGACCGAGGAGGGCATACGGTTCGCAGTGTCGGAGGGATCGGAAGCGCGGATCGGAGCTTTGACCCGCGAACTCCTCGCGTCGGGAGCCTGGCACGGGGCGACGTTCCGGCCGTACGACGTCCGGGCCGAGGTCCCGTTCGCAAGCGGTCCACGGCCGCATCCCTACCAGGCCTGGCTCGAGGAGTTCGAGGAGATCCTGATCGGTCTCGGATTCGAGGAGTCCGAAGGGCCGCTGATCGAGACCGAGTTCTGGAACGGGGACGCGCTCTTCATGCCTCAGGATCACCCCGCCCGCTCGGTCCACGACGTCCTCCACGTCGATGGGATCTGCGGCCTCGCACCGGCGGCCAGTCTGCTCGAGCGCGTCGCGACCGTGCACGAGGGCCGTGCCCTCCCGGGCCGGCCGTCTCCCGAGAGCGCCGGCTGGACCGATCGCTACGATCCCGAGGTCGCCGCACGCCCCGTGTTGCGCTCGCAGACGACCGCGGTGAGCGCTCGGTACCTCGCTCGGGTTCCGCCGGCGCCGTTCCGGATGTACTCGATCGGTCGGAACTTTCGCTTCGAGGCGATCGACGCCCAACATCATCTCGAGTTCGGCCAGTGCGAGGGCGTCCTCGGCCAAGATGGGGTCTCGATCCGCCATCTGAGGGGGATCTTCCAATCGCTCGCCGAAGCGATCGGGATCCGCGATCTCAAAGTTCGTCCGAGCTACTTCCCGTTCACCGAACCCTCGATCGAAGGCTACGTGCGTCACCCTCGATTGGGCTGGATCGAGATCTTCCCCGGCGGCCTCCTCCGGCCCGAAGTGCTCCGACCCTTGGGGATCGAAGTTCCGGTCGCCGCCTGGGGGATCGGTATCACGCGTCTCGCGATGGTCGCACTCGGCTGTAACGACATCCGCGAACTGTTCCAGGACGATCTCGAGACCCTGCGCACCGGGCGGCCGTAGCCATGCCCCAAAGCGAGCTCTCCTACCGGCGCGTCGCCGAGCTCCTTCGAGCCCCGTTGACCGACGCGCGCTTCGAGGAGCTCCTCTTCGCATCGAAGGCCGAGCTCGTGGAGCGGGACGGAGATCAGCTCCAGGTCTCGGTGACCCCGGACCGGCTCGATCTCCTCTCGGAAGGGGGCCTCGCCCTCTACCTCCAGGGGGTGAGCGGAGAATCGACCGGCCTGCCGCCGATCGCGCGAGCCCGCCCCACGGACTCCTCCGGACCCTTCGTCATCCAAGTCGACCCCAGCGTCGATCAGATCCGCCCGCAGGTCGCCGGTCTTCGGCTCCACTCCCCGAGCGACGCCGGGATCGACCCCGGTACGCTCGCGGAAGCGATCCGGTTCCAGGAGATCCTCCACGCGAGCCTCGGCCGCGACCGTCGCAGCGCGAGCCTCGGACTCTACGCCGTCGCGCGGATGCGCCCTCCCCTGCGCTACGCCCTCGAGTCGATCGGCGATGCGGTCTTCGACCCGCTCGACGGCACCGGCCCGATGCCCGCGGCCCGTTTTCTCAAGGAACATCCAATGGCCCAGCGGTATGGGTCGCTCGGGAGCGCGAACGGAGCCGGCCTCGTTCTGCGGGACGCGCACGGAACGATCGTGAGCCTGCCCCCGATCCTGAACGCTCGCGGAGCGGGAGAGGTCCGACCCGGGGATCGCGACCTCCTGCTCGAGTCGACCGGGACGAATCCCCGAGCGGTGCGCGAGTCCGTGCAGATGCTCCTGCTGGTCTTTGCCGCACGAGGGTACCGTGTGGATCCGGTGCCGATCGTGGGCCCGGGCGGCCACGTGCGCTCGTCGGGCGAGGAGCTCTTCGAAGCGCGCCGGCTCCATCTGGGGAGCGACGAGCTCGCCGTCGCCCTCGGCACACGCCTTTCGGAGGAAGCCTTCGTTCGACTCGCGGAGAAGGCTCGGATGTCCGCTCGCTCGGTCTCGGCGGGATGGGAGCTCGAGGCCCCTGCGTGGAGACCCGATCTCCTCGGACCGCCGGACGTCGCCGAGGAGATCCTCTTCGCGCGCGGGCTCGAGGTGGACGCTCCCGTCCTCCTGCCGAGCGCGACCCTCGGCCGGCGCTCGCCCGAGAGGGTCTTTCGTCGCCAGTTCGACCCGGCCCTCCTCGGGGTCGGCTATTCCCCCGTGTACACCCCGGTCCTCGTCAGCGAGAGTGCGGTGCTCCGATCCGGGCGTCGTGCGGAGGCGATCCACGTGTCGAACGCGCCGAGCACCGAGTTCTCCTACGTTCGTCCGAGCCTGGGCGTCTCGCTGCTCGAATCCCTGCGACGCAATCTGCGCTCGGGCTACCCCCAACGGTTGAGCGAGGCGGGCCCGGTCGTGCGACGCTCGGAGGGGAGCGAGACCGGCGCCGACACTCGCTTTCACATCGGATGGATCCTCGCGGCCGATCGAGCGGGGTTCGCCGACGTCGCGTCGCTCGTCGACTATCTGCTGCGGACGGTCGATGTCACCGGGGTGCGCGAGCCGGCCGAACTCCCGGCGACGACCCCCGGTCGAGCGGCGCGGGTCCGAATCGCCGGGGAGCTCGTCGCGGAATTGGGCGAGATCCACCCTCAGGTCTTGGAGCAGATCGGAGTCCCGGTGCCGACCGCGTGGGGCGAGATCGACCTCAGCGCTTTGTGGCCGCTCGTTCGGCGCTCGGGAACCGTATAATATCGGCGACCGCTCCAACGACTATGCCCGGCGCCCGGCGTGCCAACGTGCGCGATCCATCCCGCGCTCGCGCGGTCTGGAAGGCGCGAGCTCGGGCGGCGCTTCCTCATGCCACGGACGAGGAGATCGAGGCGATCGTAGCTCCTTCAACCCCGGCTCCCGAGGAGGAATATCTCGATCGGATCGGTTTCCCCGGGCAGGCGCCGTACACCCGGGGGATCCAGCCGACGATGTATCGTGGCCGACTGTGGACGCTCCGGCAATACTCGGGGTTCGGGAGCGCGCACGAAACCAACCGTCGCTTCCGCTACTTGCTGGCCGGCGGTCAGACCGGCCTCTCGGTCGCGTTCGATCTTCCTACCCAGATCGGCTACGATCCCGATCACCTACGCGCCCGCGGCGAGGTCGGGCGCTGCGGGGTCCCGATCCCGACGCTCGGCGCGATGCGAGCCCTTCTCGCCGACATCCCCCTCGATCGGGCGACGGTCTCGATGACGATCAACGCGACCGCGCCGATCCTGCTGAGCTTCCTCATCGCCGTAGCGGAGGAGGGCGGGGTCCCGCGGGCTCGCCTGGGCGGCACCGTGCAGAACGACCTCCTGAAGGAGTACATCGCTCGCGGAACGTACATCTACCCCCCCGCGGCGTCGCTCCGCCTCACGACCGACGTGATCGAGTTCGCGACCCGCGAGATGCCGGAGTGGAACTACATCAGCGTCTCGGGCTACCACATGCGCGAGGCCGGCGCTACGGCGGCCCAGGAGGTCGCCTTCACGCTCGCGAACGCGATCGCTTACGTCGACGCCGTCCGCGCACGTGGGCTCGACCTCGATGAATTCCTACCCCGGCTCTCCTTCTTCTTTTCCTCCGATCGTGACTTTCTCGGAGAGATCGCGAAGTTTCGTGCCGCCCGACGGCTGTGGGCCTCGATCGCACGCGATCGGTTCGGAGCACGAAAGTCCCGCTCGCTCCAGATGCGTTTTCACACGCAGACCGCCGGATCCTCGCTCACCGCCCAGCAGCCCGAGCTTAACGTCGTTCGAACGACGGTCGAGGGACTCGCCGCGGTCCTCGGGGGGACCCAATCGCTCCACACTAACGCGCTCGACGAGGCGATCGGCCTACCGACCGAGCCCGCGGCACGCCTCGCGCTGCGCACCCAGCAGATCATCGCCGAGGAGTCGGGGGTCCCCCATACGGTCGATCCACTTGCTGGTGCGTTCGAGATCGAGGACCGTACCGACCGCATCGAAGCCGATGCGCGGGAATACCTCGCTCGGATCGACGATCTCGGCGGGAGCCTCCCCGCGATCGAGCGAGGGTTCTTCCAGGCCGAGATCGCTCGAGAGGCCTATCGGGTCGCGCGATCGTGTGAATCCCGAGAAGAGCTCATCGTCGGAGTCAACGCTCATATGGAGGGGAACGCCGACTTCTCACTGTTCGGGCGGGCCGGCCATGGCGGAGTGCGCGGCCAGCGGATCTCGGGAGCCGAGGAGCGACGGCAGGCGGCGGAAGTGCACCGTTGGAAGCGGGCCCGCGACGCGCCACGAACGACGACCGCGCTCGAGGGCCTGAGGCGGGCGAGCGCGGGCACCGAGAACGTGATGCCGTTCGTGATCTCGGCCGTCGTCGCGGGAGCGACCCTCGGGGAGATCGCCGATGTCTGGCGAGCGGAGTTCGGTGAATATGCCGCATCTCGGGCGTTCTGAGGCCATGAAGATCGATCACCTCGGGATCGCGGTCCGCGACCTCCGCGCCGCCGCCGCTCCGTGGAAGGCCCTCGCGGGGACCGAGCCCGGCCCCGCCGAGGAGGTCGCGAGCCAGCAGGTCCGCGTGCAGTTCCTCACGATCGGCGATCTCGAGGTCGAATTGCTCGAGCCAACGGCCCCCAGCGCGGGCGTGGCGAAGTTCTTGGAAGCGCGAGGAGAAGGATTCCATCACGTCGCCATCCACGTCGAGAGCGTCGACCGGGAGCTCGAACGCCTGCGAGCGGCCGGCCAGCGGGTCGTCGACACCCACGCGCGCCCCGGCGCGCGCGGGCGGCGGGTCGGCTTCGCCCACCCGTCCGCGTTCGGCGGAGTTCTCGTAGAGTTCGTGGAGGGCCCATGAGCCAAGTCCGTTCCGTCGAGCTCGCGGGGATCTTCGATAGCCGCGGCCAGCCGACCGTGGAAGCGACCGTCACGCTCGAGAGCGGCGCGAGCGGCCGCGCCGGGGCCCCGAGCGGAGCCAGCACGGGGAGCCATGAGGTCACGCCGTTCCCCAAGGGGGGAGCGGCGGCGGCAATCTCCCAATTCCCATCGATCGTCGCCCCGCGCCTCGTGGGGCTCGACTCCAGCGATTGGCGCGCCGTCGATCGGATGATGATCGAGATCGATGGTACCCCACAGCTCTCCCGACTCGGAGGCAACACTACCACCGCGGTCTCGGTCGCGACGGCGATGGCGCGCGCGAACGAGCTCGGCGTCCCCCTTTGGCAGGTCCTGCGCCGCCCCGGCGTCGAGGAGCGGTTCCCGGCGATCGTCGGGAATTGTCTCAACGGTGGCAAGCACGCGATCGGAGGGCCGGATATCCAGGAGTTCATTGCGTTCGCTGAAGGTCGGTCGATCGACGAGTCGATCCGCGCCGCGATCGGGGTGCATCACTGGATCGGTTCCGAGCTTCACCGGCGATACCCCGCGCTCGCCCTGGGACGGGGCGACGAAGGGGGGTGGGTCGCTCCGGTCGGGAATGAGGAGGCGCTCGGATTGCTGACCGAAGCGTGCGCTCATGTGCGCGACGAGCTCGGGATCGAGGTCCACCCGGGCATCGATTTCGCGGCGAGCGAGTTCTTCGATAAAGGTCACTACCACTACAAGGACCGAGTGCTCGATCCGACCCAGCAGCTCTCGTTCGTCACCGAGCTGGTCGAGCGATATGGGCTCCGCTTCGTCGAAGACCCGTTCGAGCAGGAAGCGTTCGGCGAGTTCGCCGAGCTGACCCGGACGATCGGCGCTTCGACCCTCGTCGTGGGAGACGACCTGTACGTGACCCAGGTAGAGCGGACCCGCCGGGGTCTCGATATGAAAGCCTCGAACTCTGTCCTCATCAAGGTGAACCAGGTCGGGACGCTGACCGGGACCTTCGAGACCGTGGATGAGGTGCGATCGAAAGGGGCGTCGTCGATCGCCTCTCACCGCTCCGGGGAGACCCCCGACTGCTGGCTCGCCCACATGGCCCTTGGGATCGGCGCTCGGGGCATCAAGTCGGGGGTTCTCGGCGGAGAACGGGTGGCAAAGTTAAATGAGCTTCTGCGTCTCGCCCGCGCCCACGGAGCCTAATTCGCGATGGTAGAGCCCGAAGAGACGATGGTCGACGAGCGCGCCGCGAGCACGGACGGGCAGGACACCGCCCCCGGCGAGCTCCTGATCTCGGAGGAGACCTACCTCACCTCGGGGGTCCACATCGGCACCCAGCAGAAGTCGGCGAGCATGCGCCGCTTCATCCACAAGGTCCGCTTCGACGGTCTGCACGTTCTCGATCTCCGCGAGACGGACCGCCGCATTCGCCTCGCAGCGAAGTTCCTCGCGCACTTTCCTTCGGACCGTATCCTCGTGGTCTCCCAGCGCCAGTACGGTCAGAAGCCGGTGCGCGTCTTTGCCCAAGCCACCGGTTCGATCTCGTTCGCGGAACGGTTCGTCCCCGGCTGCCTCACGAATCCCAACCTCGCCGAGTACTTCGAGCCGAAGGCGCTCTTCGTAACGGATCCGGCGACCGACCAGCAGGCGCTCAGCGAGGCGGTCTCGATCGGGATCCCCGTGGTGGGGCTGTGCGATGTCAACAACGAGACGCGGAACGTCGACCTCGTGATCCCGGCGAACAACAAGGGCCGTGTGGCCCTCGCTACGGTCTATTGGCTGCTCGCTCGAGAGGTCCTGCGGGAACGCTCCGGACCTGAGACGCCCTTCTCGCTCTCGGTCGAGGATTTCCAGGCGGCCCTGTAGTTCGTTCGTTTATCCTCTTCGTACTCGGCATCGTTTCGACCGCTTTTTATCGGGCCGCACCCTAGGACGTTGATGGCGCGCGGCGAGGGGGACCTTCGCACCCTCCTGACGGCCCACGGGGTGTCGGAGAAGGGGGCCCGGATCTACATCGCGGCGTCCCACGG
>JBOGRR010000037.1:0-11352 GCA_050749765.1 Thermoplasmata archaeon
CGGGCTCCTCGACGCGTCGGACTCGCATCGACCCGCATCGTGTTCGACGCCGAACGCGGGCAGCTCGCCTATGAGGTCGTCGAACCCCAGTGGGGACCGGCGGAGCGCGCCGCCGCGGAGACCCTCGGTCGGGCCCTCCCCCAGATCCTCCCTCCTCCCGCGCCCGGGGCGACCGACGCCGCGCGCGCCGAGCTGATCCGTTACGTGGCCTCCGAGTTCCTTCGCCCGCGCTACCCGACCCTGGCTCGAGAAGAGCTGGAGCGCGTGTTCTACTATCGAGTGCGCGACGCGATCGGGTTGGGGCCGATCGACGCGATGCTCGAGGACCCCGAGGTCGAGGATGTGTCGTGCGATGGAGTCGGCGTGCCCGTCTACGTCTATCACGCACGCCACGAGTCGCTGCGCACGAACGTCGCCTTTACCAATGAGGCGGAGCTCAACGCGTTCGTCGTGCGGCTCGCGCAGCGCTGCAGCCGCTCGCTGAACGTCTCGCGACCCCTCTTGGACGGGATGACACCGGAGGGCCATCGGGTCCAGGCGACCTACGCGCGCGAGGTGACGAGCCGGGGCGCGAGCTTCACGATCCGCCGGTTTCGCGATCGACCGTTCACTCCGATCGATCTCGTGCGCGAGGGGACGCTGAGCGAGGAGATGGTCGCTTACCTCTGGATGGCGGCCGAGCACGGCGACTCGACGATCGTCCTGGGTGGACCGGGTGCGGGAAAGACGAGCACGCTGAATGCGGTCGCCCTCTTCATCCCCCCGACCGCGAAGATCGTATCGATTGAGGATACGCGCGAGCTCAACCTGCCCCACGAGAACTGGATCCCGACCACGACGCGGGTCGGCCTTGGGGACCGGGAACCGCTCGCGACGACCTCAGGCGAGATCGATATGTTCTCCCTGCTCAGCGCCGCCCTTCGTCAGCGGCCGAGCCACATCTTGGTCGGCGAGGTGCGGGGGAAGGAAGCCGCGACGATGTTCCAGGCGATGAGCACCGGCCACGCGACCTACGCGACGATGCACGCGGACTCGCTGCGGGCAATGGTCTCCCGGCTCGAGAACCCCCCGATCGAGGTGCCGCGCTCGCTCTTCGGTTCGCTTCGAGAGGTCCTGGTCGAGACGCTGGTGCGCACCCCCGCCGGCCCTGCGCGGCGTCTCAGTGAGATCATCGAGGTCCGTGGCCTCGACCCCGAGAGCTCGGAACTCGTTTCGAGCGCGATCTTTCGCTGGGATCCGGCGGCGGACCGCTTCGACTTCCAAGGTCAGAGCGCCCTCTTCGAGCGGATTGCGCGAGCTACGGGCCGGACCGGGGAGGACGTTGCGGTGGAATTCCGTCGAAGGACGGCGGCGGTCCGCGAGCTCGTCGATTCGACCTCGTCGATGAGTCCGGGCGAGCTCTGGCGGTGGTTCGCCCGCTTCCCGAACAACTCTACGACCTCGTCGGCGGCGCGATGAGCTTCCTGCGACCCGTCCCGCACGACGCCCGGGCGGTTCCTCGAGCCCGCCTCGATCCGTTCTCCCGATGGTCGTGGCGCACCTTCGGCCGGCGCGCAAGGGCGCTGCCGGACCCCAAGCTCGAAGAGGACCTCGGCCGCGCGCACTGGCGCTTCACCCCGGAAGAGTATCGGGCCGTGGCGATCGGGGCGACGGTCGTCGCGGCCGCCGGGGCTCTCCTCGGAGCGCTCGCGGTCCTGTTCTTCGCGAGGAACGCTCTCGGTGCTCCACTCTCATCGCTCCTCGCGATCGCCCTCGTCCTCGGCGTGCCCGCTTCGGTCTACGCAGTGGTCCGAGACCTGCCGAACTCCCGCGCGCTCTCCCGGCGCACCGCGATCTCCCGCGAACTCCCCGCCGCCCTCCACTTCGTCGCCGTCATGAGCTGCGCGGACGTGCCGGTCGACGAGATCTTCCGCGAACTCGCCGCGCAACCGCTCTACGGCGAGGTCTGCGCGGAGGCCGCGTGGATCGTCCGGGACATCGACCTCCTCGGCGTCGACGTGCTGAGCGCGCTGGGGACCGCCGCGCGCCGCTCCCCCTCGGCGCCCTGCGCGGAATTTCTCCAGGGGATCGTCACCACGGCGGAGAGCGGGGGCGATCTGCACTCGTACTTCCTCGCGCAGGCCGACCGGCTCGAGCGGGAGCGCTCCGTGAAGGCCCGCGGGGAGATCGATCGGCTGGGGACGTATGCGGAGGCCTACGTCACGATCGCCGTCGCCTTCCCGCTCTTCCTCCTCGTCCTGCTCTCGGTGTTCACCCTGATCGCCGGCGGCGCCGAGGGGTTGCTCGGGTACATCTGGCTCACGGCCCTTCTCCTCATCCCGGCCGTCGAGATCGCCTTCGGCCTGCTCTTCCGTTCCGTCGGAGCCGATCCATGACGGCGGCGCACCCGAATGCGGCCCCCGACCTCCGCCGAACGGTGACAACACCCGCCGCACCCTCCATCGACCTTCGGGTGTGGGCCGCGCGAGATCGACAGCTCTGGATCGCAAGCCTCCTGGGCGCGATCGTCCTGTGGGTCCTCGCGTTCCTGAATGCTATCGGGACGGTCGCGATCGAGCTGCGGCCGGGCGAAGGAGTCGGGGCGAATCCGGCCCTCGATTTCGTGGTCCTCGGCTGGGTCGTCCTCCTGCTGCCCTACGGGATCGTCCGGCGCGCCCACCTCGCGCGCATTGACGCGCTCGAGCGGAGCGTTCCCGGGTTCCTCGAGGACGTCGCGGAATCCGGTCGCCACGGCCTGACGCTCGCGGATGCGATCGCCGCCGGTGCGCGCGGACACTACGGAGCGCTCTCACCGGAGGTCCGCCGGCTCGCTTCCGAGATCGCGTGGGGGATCCCCGTCGAGGAAGCGCTGAGGGGTTTCGCAGGCCGCCTCCCGACCCCGCTCGTGCGTACCGCGGTCGCGGTCGCCCTGCGGGCGCAGGCGACGGGGGGCCGGTATCCCGATGTCCTCGAGCGCGTCGCCCGGGACCTGCGCGCGACCCAGCTCCGACGCACCGAGCGCCGCGAGGTCCTGCGCACCTATTTCGTCGTGGTCGGCCTCGCCTTCGCGGTCTTCCTGCTGACGGTCTACGTCCTCGCCTCGGTCTTTCTTCCTGAGATGCTGACCGCGGCGGCGTCCACTCCCTCGGTCGGCCCCGGCGTCCTGATCGGAGGCTCGGTCGCCGCGAGCCTCTTCCTCGCCCTCTTCGCCGCCGTCGTCGCCCACGGGGTCGGTGACGGCCTCGTTGCGGGTCTCCTCTACCGTGGCCGACTGGTCGACGGGATGGCGTTCGCGGCGGTCCTCCTCCTCGTCGGTTGGTGCGTGATGCGCTTCGCGATCACGCCGATCACGGGGGGTGTATAGATCGTGGACGCGCTCCCTCGGCGAGGGCCCCCGCCGGTCGAACCCGCGCACGTCGAGTTGGTCCACGACCCCGAGATGGGGGCTCTCCTCTACCGCATTGTCGAGCCGGAGCTGGACGCCGCCGAGCTCGCCCTTCTCGCGGAGGCGCGCGATCGCCTCTTCGACTCCGATATGCCCCCACCCCACGACCCGGAGGACGCCGCGCGTCGCCTGGGTCACCGGATCGAGGAGATTGCGCGGAACGATCCCCGCCTCGCCGACGCGGCTCGACGGGAACGGATCTATGGACGGCTGCGCCGCGATCTGCTCGGGTTCGGCCCGATCGACCTCGCCGTAGGCGACCCCGATATCGAGGATGTCTCGTGCGACGGGGTCGGCGTACCGATCTACGTCCACCATCGTCGGCTCGGCTCGTTACGCACCAACGTGAGGTTCTCGAGCGCCCGGGAGCTCGACCGCTACGTGGTCTGGCTCGCCCAGCGCTCCGGCCGCCACCTCTCGAGGGCCGACCCGCTGCTCGAGGCGACGCTCCCGGGCGGAGCGCGGCTCGAGGCGAGCCTCGGCTCGCAGATCACGACCCGGGGTTCGACGTTCACGATCCGTCGCTTCCGAGAGCGGGGGTTCTCTCCGGTCGATCTCGTGCGCCTCGGCACGGCGAGCGCGCAGGTGATGGCGTACCTCTGGCTCTCGGTCGAGTTCGGCCAGTCGTTCATGGTCTGCGGGGGGACCGCGAGCGGGAAGACGACGACGCTCAACGCCCTGCTCCAGTTCGTCCCCTCCGGCCGCAAGGTCGTGTCGATCGAGGACACCCGAGAGCTCGATCTCGCCCGGGAGAACTGGGTTCCGCTGCGTACGCGGGGAGCGTCCGCCGGACGCGAACGAAGCGGGGGAGGGGCACCGAGCGGGCCGGTCGACATGTTCGATCTTCTCACGACCGCGATGCGCCAGCGCCCGCAGTTCCTCGTGGTCGGCGAAGTGCGCGGACGCGAAGCCTACACGGTGTTCCAGGCGATCGCGACGGGGAAGTCCTGCGCGACGACGTTCCATGCCGACAGTGTGCGCGCGATGGTCCAGCGGATGGAGAGCCCGCCGATCGGGCTCCCGCGCGCCCTGATCTCCGAGCTCCCGCTTATCCTGTTAGAGCGCCAAGTGCGCGTCGGCGATGCGCCCGCGCGACGCATCGACTCGGTCGTGGAGATCGATGGTCTCGACCCCGACACGGAGGAGATCGTCGCGAGCACCATCTTTGACTGGGAGGCCGGCTCCGACCGTTTCGAGTTCACCGGGCACTCCCGCCTCCTCGACCGGCTCGCGACCGAGCGCGGCACCGGTCCGGAGTCGGCGATGCGCGAGCTCGCACGTCGGGAAGAGCTCCTCCAGCGATGGGCGAACGCCCCCCCCGACACGGAGGGGCGCCGCTCGTTCGACCGGGGGCTCGCCGCCTACGCCCGCGACCCGGAGGGTACACTTGGCTCGGCCCGCGACGCTCCGGGACCGGCCGCCCCGATCGATGCGGGTCGAGGGTTGTGACCGCACGGTCCGCCCGCGCTCTGTTCGCCGAGATCGCGCTCTCGGGTCGCGGACGAGCGATCCGCCTGTATCATGAGGACGGGGTCCAGGGCCTGGTCCATCGACTGCGAGCGGGCTCGGTCGATGTCGTCGTGACCTCGCCGCCGTACAACCTCGGCCAGGCGTACTCTCAGTATCGCGACCGGCGGCCGCGCGCGGAGTACCTCGCCTGGATCCGGTCCCTCGCCGAGTCGGTCGACCGCGTTCTTGCCCCGCGCGGCTCCTTCTTTCTCAACTTCGGCGCCACGCCCCGAGACCCGTGGCTCGCCTGGGACGTCGCGCGCGAGGTCCGGGAGCGCTTCGAGCTCCAGAACGTGTTACACTGGGTCAAGTCGATCGCCATCGACCGACGCCTCGCGGGCCGTGCCGCGCGCCTCGATCGGGATCTCGCTCTCGGGCACTACCGTCCCGTCCGCTCCAATCGATTCGTGCATGGGGCCCACGAGTACGTCTTCCAGTTCACGCGCAGCGGCTCGGTGCCGATCGACCGGCTCGCTCTCGGCGTTGCCTATCAGGACCCGTCCAACGTCCGGCGATGGGGAACGGGGGGTGGAGCGCGTCGGTGCCGCGGAAACACGTGGTTCCTGCCGTACGCTACGATCCAGCAGCGTTCGCGCGACCGCCCGCATCCGGCGAGCTTCCCGCCGGAGCTCGCCGAGTGGTGCGTGCGCCTGCACGGACGAGCGCGCGTGCGACGTTGGGCCGATCCGTTCGTCGGGATCGGGTCGTCGGCGGTCGCTGCGGTGCGGATCGGCCGCTCCTTTGCGGGGTTCGACATCGACCGCCGTTATCTCGCGGTCGCGAGGCGCCGGGTGCGCGCGGCGCTCAGTTCTTCCGTTCCGGATCGTTCTCGGCCGGCGGAGGGCTCCACTCGCGGATCGGGCGCTTCTTGACGCCGCCGGCTCGGGCGAGGATATCCTTCGTACCTTCTTTCGCCGAATGCCCCGCGCTCACCATCGCGTCACGCGTGTAGGAGGCGACCTGGCGCGTCGAGTGGCCGATCGCCTCACCGGCGTCCGTAAAGACGCCGGGGAGCGATCGCACCTCGTGCTCGACGTTCGCCTTGAGCCGCCCGAGGTCGTGGCGGATGTCGGCCCCCGCTCGCTCGGCCTCTTGGCCGGTCGCGTCACTGAGCCGACCGATCCGCTTGTCGAGCTGCTGGATCTCGACTGAGAAGTCGTGCCCGATCCCCTTGACGGCCTGCTTGATGAGCCCGAGGTGCTCTCGGAGTTGCGACTGTTCGCGCGAGTCGGACATGGTCCACCTGCGACCGACTACCGGCGGACCGGTGGATAAAGCTTCAGCCGCAGATGTCGGCGGGAACGGGACGGCGCGTCAGACCGACTCCGGGCCGTCCGAAGTGGGACGTGCGGCGCCGCCATGTCGGTCGGGGAGTTGTTGCCGGTCGGAGAGCCCAACCGAGTTCGCTCCGCGACAATCCGCCGGAAGGCTGCGACCTCGAAGGCGTCGGCCGTCGCGCCGGTCGTCGCGGCAGCGACATAGACGAGAGCGGTTGGCCCGATGGAGACGCCGGCGATCCAGCGCCCGAGAAACACGCTGGGATCCATCCGCCACGCCGACAGCGCAGACCCACGTCGCCGATCTCAGCCGCCCATGCGTCGGTCGGCCCGGCGCTTCCGGCGGGCGCCCGAGGGCCCGACCTCCGGTCGAGCGGGAGATGCCGTGGCGGGCGCCGAGACCGCTCGCTCGACGGCCTCGCCGCTCTGAGCCCACCGGACGAGCAGCTCGACGCCGAGGCGCGCCGGGTCGGTCACCACCAATTCGCCTCCGGCCGTCCGTGCGATCTCCCGCGCGGCGAGCTCGTACTCGGGATGCGGCGATCGCAGGAGGACCATCGAGAACTTGAGCGGATGGACCTTGCGGAGCTCGCGGGCTCGCGTGAGCGCCTGCTCCATCGCGAGATCGAGCTGGCCGGCGCGCACCCGCCCTTCGGTGTCGGTGTACGCTTCGGGGAGACCGTCGGTCACCAGGAAGAACTCGCGGCGGCTCGCCTTGGAGCTTTCGAGGAGTCGATGGGCGCTCCGCAGGGCCTCGGCCGTGTTGGTGAACGCACCGGGTTCGCACTCCCAGAGCTCGACGAGATCCATCACATGGACGGTGTTGTCGAAGGCGAGCACGTCGATCGTCGCGGTGGGGTACTTGCGATGGATCGCGACGTAGAGCGCGAGCAGCGCCTTCTTTGCGGCCGCGAGCTTTCCGGCCTCGGCCATGCTCCCGGACCGATCGAAGGCGAGCACGACGTGGACGCTCTCGCTCGTCGCCTCGCGGTAGATGTAGCTCGTTGACTCGTCGAGGTGCCGCTGTCCTACCATGCGGGCCGCGAGGATCGAACTCGGCACGTCGAGGCGAGCGATCTCGTCCGATTGGCGCAGGCGCGCCTTCTCGTAGACACCGGTCGCGGCCCCTCCCCGCAAGGCAAAACGCACGTCCGTTGGGGTGTTGCGTTCGGCGTCCTCGAGGAGGAGCCGAGCAAATCTCTCGACCAGGCCGAAGGTGACTTCGAGACCGTGCGCTCCCTCGATCACGTAGCCGCGCTCGCGCAGCTCGCGATCAATGCGTCGATCCTCCTGCTCTCGGACCGCACGATCAATCGCTCCGCGCCCGCGCTCCTCCGCGGCGGTACGCTCGGCCTCCAGGCGACGCCGCTGCGCCTCGGCTTCTCGGCGCTTCGCCTCGGCGGCGCGGCGTAGGTCGGACTCGTTGGCGCGGATCTGCTCGCCGACCCGTTCGGTGAGTTCGCCCTCCTCCTTCGGGGAGAGCCGGGCGAGCGCATCGCCCAGGGCGGAAGGCCCCAGGGTCCGGCCATCGAGCGCGAGAGTCGCGATCGGCACGCGGCGCTCCAGCCGGGCCGGGGCGCCCCCCGTCCCGCGTCGATGGAAGAGGCGTGCCCACAGGTGAACGAACCACGCCTTGATTCGCTGCCAGATCGACGGCGGGGGCGGTGGTCGGTTCCACGAGGCGTCGGGGACGAGGAGCGCGGCGGTGACCTCCGAAACGAGGTCGGGCATGGTGAAGGCCCCGCGGCCCCGGGCTCGAGCCTGCTCGAGCTTCTCCTCGAGTTCGGCCATCGCCCGATCGATCTCCTCCTGCGAGCGACGCTCCGCGATCGCGAGCTCGCTGAGGGTCTGATCATACTCACCGAGCGAGCGTCGAACGTCGCGCTCGGCCTGGCGGCGCAGCCGCTCGCGCAGATGGGTGAGGGCGCGTTGGAGTTCGGCATCCTCGGCCGCGGTCGAGCGCAGGACGGCCCGAGCGCCCTCCGCGCCGGCTTCGGCGAGGGCGCGGACGAGTCGACCGGGATCGACCGCGTCGAGCAAATCGTCAGAGACGACGTCGTCCGTGTACTCAGAGCAGTCGGGGAGGTCGATCACCGGACTAGAGGGGAGCGTCGTCGTCCGAGTCCTCCGGGCACGCGAAGAGGGAGAACTCCTCGAGGAGGCGGAATTCGGCGAGGGCCGCCGTGACCGACCCGATCACCTCCGGTGGTCGTTCGGAGGTGTCGACCCACTGGACGAACTTTCGGAACTGTGCGAAGAGGTCGGTCGACCCGCGGAGCTGGTCGGTGAGCTGCGGATCGTCGCGCAGCCGGCGGCCCTCGCTGACCGTGGCCTGCCCGGCGGCGGAGTTCTCCTGGAGCGGTCCCCGGAAGAACCGACACCAGTAGATCCCGGCACTCCGCTTGAGGGCCGGTTCGAGGTGCTGGTCGATGAACTCGGTGATCCGACGCTCGTTCTGCTGGAACGACTCGCCGCTGCGCGCGCGAATGCGCCCGCGCATCGCGTGGAGGAGACCGGATCGTAGGTCGGCATGGATCGGCACCGCGCGCCCCTCAAGCAGGGCGATCGCGCTCGTGCGTCCCGCGACGTCGATCATCGTGCGGTTCGAACCGACCTCACCAATGTCCGGGTTGTCGTCGGAGTTGCGAAGGCGCCAGGCTTCTACGATGCGGATCCCGGCATCCAGCAGTACTTCGGGCACGTAGCCCCGAGGGTTGCCCGACCGCCCGACGGCGACGATGCGGCGATTATCGGCGTGGTGGCGGTTGTAGGTGATGTGCAGGCTGGTGAGGCGATCCGACAGCGGATCGTTGATGTTGTCGAGGTCCGAGAGGTTCGACGTGCAGACCGCGACGAACTCGGCGGGGAAGCTCTCCCGCGTCTTCGCGGGCGTGACGGTCCCCTCCTGCAGGGCCTGCAGGAGCACGTTCTGCGTACCGAGGGGGAGCTTGCCAATCTCGTCGACGAGCAATAGCCCTCGGTTCGCCTGCAGGAGCTTCCCGGGCTCGAGGACGAGCGGGCTCATCGGGTCGCCGATCTCCTCGAGTCGGCGGAGATTGATGTTGCCCGTCAGGTGATCCGGGAAGACCTCGGAGCTCCCTTGGAGCCGGGCGAATCCGAACCCCTCCCGGAGTCGAACGCGTTCGGCCGTGACCTGCGCCCCGTCCACCGCGGCGGTGTCGAAGCGAGCCGGGTCGTGTCCCGGGGCAAACCGTCGGCGGCAGATCGGACACGGAGGAAACCGCTCGGAGGTGGCGGCGTCGATGAGGCTGAGCGGGTGATCGAGGACGGGGCAGGCCTCGACCACCCAGGCGTCCTTCGGGAAGAGCTCCCAGACATCCCGGGCGAGGCTCGTCTTTCCGGCCCCGGACGGACCGAAGAAGAGGGCATGTGCTCCGGAGAGGAGGGCTGCGACGAGGTCCTCGTATGCGGCGCTCGGCAGCACGGTGTGCGGAAAGAGGCTCGCGAAAGCGGTCGAACGGTCCTGCCCCGCCGTTTTGGAAGCGGCGAGGCGCTCGAGGATGCGGGAGCGCAGGCGCTCGCCCGGACCCTCAGCGCGGACCCCCGCACGCTGAAGTTCGACGGCGGTCGAATGCGACCCGTTCGCGGGTTCGGGTCGGCTCGCCGTGGCCATGCGGCGCGGAGTTGGGGTTGGGTTATCTAGTTTGCCGGACCCTGCGGGCCGACGCTCAGCCGCCGAACCGCCGGCGGAGCCGGGGAAGTCTCCGGCATCGAATCCTTCCGCTGCCGCGCGACGTTATAGTTAAGTAGGGTACCCCGCTCGCCGGCCCTTCGAAGATGGCCGAGAAGGAGACCGGCGCTCGCAAGGGCGCGTCGTCCCGCACTGTCAAGGACAAGTGGCGGGCGAAGGTCTGGTACAAGGTGCAGGCCCCCGGCCTCTTTCAGCACGCGCTCCTGGGAGAGACCGCCGCCAACGAGCCGGGGCAGTTGATCGGGCGAACTCTCGAAACGACACTCGAGGAGGTCTCGGGCGGGATGGACGTGGCGAAGTCGCACGTCAAGCTCCGCTTCCAGATCACTCAGGTCGCGGCGGATCAGATCGCCCAGACTCGATTCATCGGACACGAACTCACCAGCGATTACGTGCGCCGGCTCGCCCGCCGCAAGCGCTCGAAAATCGATCTCTCGATCGAGGTAGCGACCCGCGACGCGGTCGCGATGGTGCTGAAGCCGGTCGCCGTCGGCGAGCAGCGCCTTCAGACCCGGCTGCGCGCCGAGCTGCGCCACAAGCTGCGCTCGGTCCTCGTCGAGGAGGCCGCACAGCGCTCCGCGGTCGAGTTCGTGCGCGAGATCCTCAATGGCGAATTGACCAAAATCCTCGCTCATGGCGTGAAGTCCCTCTATCCTCTGAAAAAGATCGAGATCCGGCGCTCGGATGTGCTTGGCACGATCGCGGAAGAGCTCCCTTCGACCGAGACGGGAGAGGTCGGAGCGCCGATCCCGCCGCCCGAGTCCCCGATCGCTGCCGACGCGGAGAGTCCCGCAGCGTAATCTCAGGCGGGCGGCGAGATGGCTCGATCGCCCTCGGAGATCCCTGTCGGAGTGGCTCAGCCTGGTAGAGCACGGGACTCATAGCGCGACGCGGATTTGCGTCGCGGGAGAGATCCTGGGGCCGGGGGTTCAAATCCCCCCTCCGACACTTCCTCGGGGGGTTCAAATACAATTCCTCCAATGGCACCTCGTGGTCGGTGGCCGCGTTTCCAACGCTCCCACGGTTCTCCTGGACTCTCCCAGCTCGAATCATCTCAACGGACGTGTAATCGGGCGGCATAAGCCGCTGCTCGCTGAACCCACCGTTCGTTCTTGGTGGGAGTCGCGCTCGTTGCGCTCGCGTCTTTCCGCGGACCAGTATCTCCGGCAGCTCGGGCTACTGATGGAGCGGACGTCGCTCACCCCGCGAAAGGTGTCGGAGCTAGCACGGCGGGACCCGGATCGCCTGAGAGACATCTTGACTCGGGATGCGGCGATGCTCAAGAAGGACGGAAAGCTCGACTCCTACATTTCAAAATTCGTATGTGTTTAGCTTCCCCGGTCGCGTGACGGGCTGAGCCCTCCGGTTCTTCTCGAGCGCAAAGTGGAAATCCGGCCTCGCTCGCTCCTTTGGAGCGAGGACCTATGTCC
>JBOGRR010000038.1:0-11108 GCA_050749765.1 Thermoplasmata archaeon
CGTCCCTCGGGCCGCACGCGATACCACACGGGTCCGATCAGCCGGTCGATGGGGACTCGGCCGAACACCCGGCTGTCCCGGCTCGCCTGAACATTGACTCCGATCACGAACGCGCCCTCCTGGGCAGCCCATCGAGCGACCACCTTGACCAAGCGACGGCGGGAGTCCTCTGGATCGACGAGGGCGATGACCTCTCCGACCGCGGGCGGCCGCCGGCGATACTCTCGAGGATCGACGAGGATCCGGTCCCCCGGCTCGAGGACGGGTTGCATGCTCGCATCGGTGACTTCGTAGAGACGACTTCTCCACCTCCGCCAACGTTCGGGGGGTGGAGGGCCGACAACGTTCGGCATCGACCTTATGGGCCCCGATGAAGTGCTCTATGCATGTCCGCCCGTCCGTGGTATTCCCAAGCGACCAACTCGATCCGCGCCCTCGCCGGACGCCCAGAGACCGTCCACGCGCATTGCGATATCCCTTGTGGGATCTACGACCCCCACGAGGCCCAGATCGCCGCGCTCACGGTCATACGGATGGACCAGCTGATCGCGGAAGCCGGGGCGCCCGCCGCAGGGGCGAAGCCGGAGGAGCTTTCCGCCTATCAATCGAAGATCGCGCGCTACACGGCCGTCAAGGAGCAACACGCCGAAAAGGCGAAGCACGAGATTCGGGTGATCTTCGGGGACTACTTCACCGCGGACCTTCTCAAAGCCCACCCGCAGACCGCGGACCTCGTTTTCCGCATCTACAAGCAGGCCTCGAAGGCTCGCCAGGGAACGAACGTCGAGGATGCCCAGGAACTGCTCAAGCAAGTCCAGGAGTTCGCGGAGCTCTTCTGGAAGACCAAGAGCGTGGCGACGCACCGCCTGCCGTCCCATCAAAAGCCGGGTGGCGAGCTCGTCGTCCCGGCCGCCTAAAACCGCGGAGCTCGGTCCGTCGCCCGGGCGAGCGCGGCTGGTGGTCGATTGACGGAGCCGCTCGCGATCGACGGCCGCTCGCTCACTCTCGAGGGTTTCCTCGCGGTCGCACGAGCGAACCGGGAGGTCGCGCTCGATCCGGGCGCACGCACGTCGCTCGAACGGAGCCGACGTGCGGTCGAGGAAGCGGTCCGCCGCGGCGCCCCCATCTACGGCGTGACGACCGGTTTCGGCGCGCTATCTCACCAGAGGATCGACCTTTCCGAGACTCTTGAGCTCCAGCGTGCGCTCGTCGCGAGCCACGCGAGCGGCGTGGGGCCCCCGTTACCCTCCGACGTCGTACGCGGGATGATGCTCCTGCGGGCGAACTCGCTCGCGCGCGGTCACTCCGGGGTGCGCCCCGTCCTCGTCGAACAACTGCTCACTCTGCTCAATCGGGAGCTCGTACCCCGGATCCCCGAGGCCGGATCGGTCGGCGCGTCGGGAGACCTCGCGCCGCTCGCCCATCTCGCGGAGGCACTCATCGGGACCGGATCGTTCCTTCGAGCGGATGGGACGAGTGAACCGGCCGCGAACGCACTGGCCGGGGCGGGTCTCGGTCCCCTCACGCTCCAGGCGAAGGAGGGGCTCGCGCTAGTCAACGGGACCGCCCTGATGGCGAGCTATCTCGCCCTCTCGATCGAGGACGCGCGGGGGTTGCTCGATGGGGGGCTCATGGCAGCGGCGATGAGCTACGACGCGCTCGAGGGCTCTCCCGAATCGCTCGACGATCGGCTTGGCGAGGTGCGGGACGCGCCCGAAGAGCGCTGGATCGCGGCGTCGATGCGAGGGCTGCTCGAGGAGAGCGAACTCGCGGTTCCCCGCTCCGAGTGGCGAGGCCAGGACCCGTACACCCTGCGATGCATTCCCCAGGTCCTCGCGTCGGTCCGCCACGCACTCAACGCGGTCACCCCGATCCTCACCGGGGAACTCAACGCCGCGACCGACAATCCGATCGGCTTCGAGGACGGGAGCTTCGTGAGCGGGGGCAACTTCCACGGCCAGTCGCTCGCCTGGGCGTTGGACGCGCTCGCCCCGGCGGTGCACACGATCGCTGCCTTCAGCGAGCGGCGCATCTCCCGACTCCTGCATCCGCTGCTGAGCCGCGGTCTGCCGGCGTTCTTGGCCGCGCGCCCGGGACTCTCCTCGGGCTTCATGATCCCGCACACCGTGGCCGCCGCGCTCGTCAGCGAGAACGCGACGCTCGTCCATCCGGCGAGCGCCTACAGCTTGCCGACCTCCGCCGACCAGGAGGACTTCGTCAGCATGGGCGCATGGGCCGGTGCGAAGCTCCGACGCATCCTCATGAACTCGACCCGGGTGATCGCAATCGAGTGGATCGTTGCAGGGCAGGCGCTCGAGCTCCGCCACCCGAAGCGGGGCGGCCGAGGCAGCGAGGCGGCGCTCCGAGCCCTACGATCCCACGTACCGGCCATGACGGCGGACCGGACCCCGGCGCCGGACATCGATCGCGTGGTCTCGGAGCTTTCGACCGGCCGCCTCCAAGCGGCGACCCGGGCCCTTCGGAATGCGTAGGCGCTGATCACGACGGCCCGTGAGCCGGGCTTAAGTGAATGTGTGGTTTTGCCACATTCATGCGGCCGGTGATGCGTAACGCCGTGACCATCACGGTCGTCGTGATCGTCGGCGTCGCCGGCTTCGTCGGTGGATGGTACGCGAAGGGATCGAGCGGAGGGTTTGGGTCGACGACGAACCTCGGGATCATCGCGGCCGGCAGCCTCAACCCGAACGCGCTCTTGCCATCGCTAGCCTCGGAGTACGCGAACCTCACTCCCGGGATCTCTGCGCCCTCCGCAACGCAACTTTACGAGGGCAGCGCGGCGGCAGCCACCGCGATCGTGACCGCCGGCAGCGCCTCGATCTACGATGTCTTCATCTCGGCGGACTATCGCGTGATCCCGCAGGACCTCGTGAACGTCCACCCATCCTACGCGACGGGGGAAGCGGTCTTCGCGAGCGACCCGCTCGTGTTGGCCTACAACCCGTCGGCCCTATCGGGAGTCACGTCCGCGAACTGGTATCAGAAGATCACGGGACCGGGGATCGTCCTGGGCACACCGAACGCGAGCGCCGACCCGCTCGGCGCGAACGTGATCATTACGTTCGAGCTCGAGGATGCTCTCGAGAATCAGAGCGGCGCGCTCTATGACCACTTCTTCACCGGGACGCAAGGAGGTCTCGCCGGCATCACGTCGAGCACACGCTATGTCGTCGAGAGCTCTGCGGCCCTCGCGCTGCGAACGGATGAGGTCCAGGCCTACCTGATCTACGCCTCCTACGCGAAGGCCGACGCTCTTTCCTACGTTACGCTCGACCCGCTCGTCAACTTGGGGGGCGTGAGTTCGAGCGACGTCGCGAACTACGGCAGCGCCCAGACGACGCTGCTCTCGGGAACCTCGACCAAGGTCGTTGTCGGTGCCCCGGCGCTCTTCGCTCTGACCGTCCCGACCAACGCGCCGAACGCCGCGGTCGGCAACGCCTTCGCCGCGTGGCTTGTTTCGAACGCTACCGCGCCCCGGTGGGCCGCCGATGGGTTCGTTCTCACGCCGGCGCTTTGGGGCTACGGACCGACCGCGTTCCTCCCGCCCGGAGCTGCCGAACTCCCATCGTACCTCGCCGCGCTGATCTGAGGGGTCGATGGCTCCTCCGAACGCGCGGCGACCGGTCGGCCCGGCCGTCGCCGCCGTGCTCTCAGCGTCGCTCCTCGGGCTCTTCGTCCTGCCGATCGTCGCCCTCTTTGTCTACGTCGGGTGGGGCGGTCTCCTCTGGGCCGCCAGCCAGTCGGGGTTCCTCACGTCGATCCAGTTCACCCTCCTCGCCTCGGGGATCGCGGTCGGACTCGGCCTGCTGACCGGCGTGCCGCTCGGCTACGTGCTCGCCCGATACCGATTCCCGGGTCGCGCCCTCGTCGAGTCGATCGTGCTCATCCCGGTGATGATCCCGCACCTGGTCGTCGGCATCGCTCTCCTCTTGATGGTCGAGCCCACGAGCCCGCTCGGCCACCTGACCATGTCGCTAGGGATCCCCATCTACGACGCGATCTGGGGGGTCGTGCTGGTCATGCTGTACGTCGGGGCTTCCTACGTCGTCCTCGCGAGCCAGCTAGCGTTTCGGGCGGTCGATCCGGAGGTCGTGGACGTCGCCCGGTCCCTCGGCGCGACACCGGGGGAGGCATTCGCTACCGTGACCCTGCGCCAATCGGTCCGCGGGATCGTCACCGGGGCCCTGTTGATGTGGGCCCGGGGAGTGAGCGAGATCGGCGCGTTCCTGATCTTAGCCTACGCGATCGTGCCGAGCCCGCCCTGGTTCGGACCATCCACGAACCCCGCCTCGGTCTGGATCCTCAACCTCTACGATAGCAACCAGGGGCTCTACCCAGCGGCGGCCGCCAGCTGCGTCCTTGTACTGGTCGCGCTCACGATCTTCCTGGCCGTTCGCCTGATCGATCGAACCGGGCTCTACACTCCGAGGGGAGGGTGGCTCTCGTGACCGACATCGCGGTGCGCGAGCTCGCCCTCGAGCGGGGGGGGTTCCGGCTCGGCCCGATCGACCTCGCGATCCCCGGCGGGAGCGCGACCGTCGTGCTCGGCCCGTCCGGGGCCGGAAAGACGACGCTCCTGAGGGCGCTCGCGGGCTTTCTCGGTCTCCGCACGGGTTCGATCACGATCGATGGGGTCCCGATGGAGCACGAGGCGCCCGAGCGGCGGGGGTTCGGGTTCGTCCCCCCTAGTCTCGGCCTCTTTCCCGATCGGCGGGTCGAGCGCAACGTGAGCTACGCGCTCGATCTCGTCGGCGATCCCTCGGCGGACGAGGAGCTGCGAGGGTGGATGGAGCGCTTCGACCTCGTACGCCTCGCGCGCAAGTACCCGAGCGAGCTCAGCTCGGGAGAGCGGCAGCGGGTCGCCATGGCGCGCGCGCTCGCCTCCCACCCCCGCTTTCTGCTCTGGGACGAACCGCTCAATGCGCTGGACGTGGAGAGCCGGGACGCTTCGATCCGCCTGCTCCGCGACCTGATCGAAGAGCACCACCTTCCGCTCCTCTTGGTCACGCACGACCCATCGACCGCGATCGCGCTCGCCTCCCGACTAGTGGTCTTGGAGCAGGGTCGCGTCCGATTCAACGGGCGGCCCGAGGAGCTCGCCGCGGCACCGATCGACCGGTTCACCGCCCGCTTCCTCGGCTACGAGAACCTCTACACCGCCGCCGAGCTTCGAGCGAGCGCGACCTCCCCACTGGCCGCCGCGCTCGTCCGAGCGGCGGGGCCGGGAGGACTGGTCGTGCCCGATGGGGCGGTCCGTTGGAGTGGGGAACGGTGGGTGGGAGACACGACCGCGCGGGTCGCGGCGGTGCGCTGGGCCGCCCCCGGCTGGTCGATCGCCCTCGAGGTCGGAGGTCTCCTCGTCCACGTGCACGCGTCGCACGAACTCCCGACCGTGCGCGTCGGGGCCCTGGTCGGAATGTCCATCGATCCCGCGAAAGTGAAGCCACTCGAGGAGTCACTGGGGATCGTCGCATGAGCGCGGAGCGCTGGCTCACCCCCACCGACCAACGCCTGCTGCGCACGTTGATCGAGGTCCCGAACCTCGCGCGCGCCGCTCGGCGGGTCGGGATCGGGCGGGACCGGGCGGTCTATCGGATCCGACGTCTCGCCCGACTCTATGGTGGACCGGTCGTGTCGACCCGGCGTGGCGGTCCGGCGATCGGAGGGAGTCACTTGACCCCCCTCGGCCGTCGGCTGCTCGGGGCCGACCCCACCGCGCGAAGGGCCGGATCCGCTCACCGGTGGACGGGAATCTATCGAACCACGCCCGGGCGCCGGATCGAGCTGGGTGGGGGCGCGGCGCTGGAGGTCGCTTTCTCGGGGAAGGACGGCGAACCTGTGACGGTGGATTTCGACCCCGAGTCGTTCCTGATCGCCCGGGGTCGCTTCGATTCGAGCGCGCGCAACGTGCTCCGTGGCAGGGTCACCCGGATCGTGCGGCAGCGCGACGGGCGAGCGACCGTGTTCGCCCGTTGGGCCGGGCGCTCGGTGCACGCCGCCGTGACCGCCCGCTCGGTCGACCAGCTCGGGCTCCGCCCCGGCTCGGCCGTCTACCTCTACCTCAAAGCGGTCGCCGTGCGCCGCGTGCGCTAGTCCCGGATCCCTTCTCCCGTGAGCGCGTAGACGGCCTCGCCCTCCGGTAGGTTCGGCGAGTCGATCAGCCGGGCGATCCGCTTCGGTGGCTTCGACTTCCTCAGATAGACCCGATAGGTCGCCGCGTGGGCGACGATGTTCCCCCCGATCGGGCGGGTCGGATCTCCAAAGAGGACGTCGGGGCGCGAGCTGACCTGGTTCGTGACCACGATCGACGCGTTGTAAGCGTCGGCAAAGCGAAGGAGCTCGTGGAGGTGCTTGTTGAGCATCTGTTGGCGCGGGGCGAGCTCGGCGCGACCGACGTACTCCGCGCGGAAGTGGGCGGTGAGCGAGTCGACGACGACGAGCCGCACCGGCTTCTCGCGGGCGAGCTCCTGGGCCTTTTGGACGAGGAGCATTTGGTGGTTCGAGTTGAACGCGCGCGCGACGTGGATGTGGGCGAGCGCCTCCTTCGGGTCGAGCCCGGCGCCTTTCGCCATATCGACGATGCGCTCGGGGCGGAAGGTGCTCTCTGTGTCGATGTAGACGACCTCCCCGTTGAGGCCCCCCTGGGAGGGAGGCAACTGGACGTCGACCGCGATCTGGTGGCCGAGCTGGGTCTTGCCCGTTCCGAACTCCCCGCTGAACTCGGTGATCGCCTGCGTCTCGACCCCGCCCCCGAGGAGCTCGTCGAGCGCCTTCGCGTGGGTGGTGATCCGCCCGAGCTTCTGGCGGCGCTCGAGCACGGCGGTCCCGCTCTCGAACCCCCCAACATCGGCGCGGCGACGGGCCTCGTTAATGATCTTCTGGGCGATCGCGGTGCCGATCTCGGCCGCCTCGGCGACATCGCCCGGCGAGGCGACCGCGAGCTCCATGAGGTCAGTGTATCCCGACTCGCGCAGCTTGTCGGCGGTCGTCGTTCCGACCCCCTCGAGGTCCTCGAGGACGAACGGGGTCGGCTCGGGGACCGCGGGGGCGGTCGGGCTCTTGGTGGGGGAGACTTTCGTCGGCACGAGGCTCGCACCGGGGTCGATACAGATAAGGGTGGGGGAGAGGGGACGAAACGCTGGTCGATGCGCGAGGGAGGCGGCCCCTCTAGGCGCTGGCGATCGAGCTGAACGGGTGGCCCGTGAGCCGCGTGAAGACCGTCGTATACAAGCGACTGACCTCATCGATGAGGAGGGGCGGTAGTGGGGGGATCTCGGGCTCCGGGGTGCTGTCGGCGCGGGCCTTCATGAGCCGGTCGTAGTAGCCCGTCGAGCGGTAATGCTGGCGAACGAATTCCTTGGAGAACTCGACCGGGCGGCCTCGGTCGTAGGCGTCCCGATCCCAGAAGCGGTCCTCGTCCGCCGTACCGAAGGTGTCGACGAGCATCGGTACGCCGTTCGGATCGATCGCGAACTCCTTCTTCCCGTCCACATGGAGTAGGCCCCTCGGGGCGATGTCGTGCTGCATCGCCTCGTCGACCCGGAGGATCGTCTCCCGGAGCGAGTCGAGCGTCGCGCGATCGAGGGTCGAGAGGCGCAGCGCTTCCTCGATCGTGAGGAGTCGATCGACCGGCTCGAGCTTCGTCGTCACCTCGAAGTGCGGTTGCGGGAGCTTGTCGCCGTAGTGGAGCTCCTGGCCGGCGGGGAATCCGAGGTCGGTCGGACCGACCTTTCCCGCCTTCACGCGGTCCCACATCGACCCCGCGAGGTAGTAGCGGACGATCAGTTCGAGCGGGATGAGGAAGTTCTTCGGCGAGGGGCCCAGCGTACGCGGGTCCGGGACGACCTGGACGCGCTCGACGCGCATCGAGGTCGGGCCGTTGCGCCCGAGGAAGTGGTGGCGCACGCCCAACTTCGAGCAGATCTTGAACCAGTACTCGGCGGTGCGAGCGAGCGTCTCTCCCTTGAAGGGGATCTCGCTCGGGATGTGCTTGTCGAAGACGCTAATGTCGTTCGTGAAGCGGAACTCGAGCTCGGTCGGGCTGATGGCGTAGACCTCCTTGACCTTCCCCCGACGCAGGTACTGGGGACCGGTGGCGGACGGATTTGCGTTCGCGTCGGGCATGGTGGCCGAGGAGGCGCTCCGACCTTAAGGTCAGCGGGCCCGCGGCGCGCCGGCCCTACAGCGGCCGCGAGTACAGGCCCGTGGTCGGTCGGAAGCCCCGCTTGTGGTAGAAGTTCGCCGCGATCTGGTTCTGCACGGGGAACTCAGCAGTGAGCACCGCTCCGCCCTTGGCTTTCACCGCCGCCGTGATCTCCTCGAGCAGGAACTCACCCACGCCGTGGCGACGGTAGAGCGGGAGCAGGTAGATGTCGAGGATCACCCCTTCGCGCTCGGGGGCGTAGAACGGCCGCTCGCGCATGCGCGCGCGAACTACGCCGACCACGCGGCCCTTGTCCGCGCCGACCCCCTCGGTCGAGAGGACGATCGCCTCCGGATCTTCGATGTCGCGTGCGAGGATCTCCTTCGCCCGCTCCTCCGCGTCGGGGCGGACCTTGAGCAAGGGGTCGAACTCCTCATTTAGGCGCTTGAGGCGGAGGACGAGCGGCACGAGGCTCGGGATGTCCTCGGGCGTCGCCGGTCGGACGTGGATCGGTACCCCGACGCCGGCCACGGCGGGGCCGGCTTCTCGGGCGGGTTCTTTCGAGGGCTTCGCTGTGGGGCTCATCGGTGCTTAGTTCCTCCTTTCGATTCGTCGGGCATCGGCGAGATGATTCCGGAATCGCGCAGCTGGCCGGAGAGATCGACCACATGCTGCATGATCGCTTGGGCGCGCGCGAAGAACTCCTCGCGCGTGCGCTTCGTGCGGGCGAGGCCGAGCCGCACGGCGGCCTCCGCGGTCGCCGCCGCGATGTGCGGAAAGATGTCGACCTCCTCCATCGTCGGCAGAAGGTGGGTCGGGCTGAGACCGAGGTCCTGCGCGTGCGACGCGAGCTCGCGCGCGGCGGCGATCACGACCTCGTCGGGGATCGCGCGGGCCCGCGCGTCCAAGATGCCTCGGAAGACCCCCGGGAAGACGAGCGAGTTGTTGACCTGGTTCGGGAAGTCGCTGCGGCCCGTTGCGACGATCGCCGCGCCGGCCGCGCGAGCGGCCTCGGGCCAGATCTCGGGGACCGGGTTCGCGAGGGCGAAGACGATCGGCTTCGCGGCCATCGAGCGGATCATCGCGGGGGTCAGCGTGTTCGGGTCGGGGGTCGACGCCGCCAGGACCGCGTCGGCGCCGGCGAGCGCCTTCGCGAGGGACCCCGTACGCCCTCCACCATCGGTCTGCAGAGCGAGGCGATACTTCCATGGATTACGCAAGGAGAGGCTGTCGACGTCCTCGCGCTCGGCGAAGAGCACGCCGCGCTGATCGACGATCGATAGGCGGTGCGGGTCGTGGCCCAGCGCGAGGAGCAGCCGCGCCGTCGCGAGGTTCGCCGCGCCGGCCCCAAGGAGCACGGTGTGGACCTTCTCCACCTCACGTCCGGTAAGCTCGAGGGCATTGATGAACCCGGCGAGGGTCGCGGCCGCCGTGCCGAGCTGATCGTCGTGCCACACCGGGATCGGCAGGCGACGCTGGAGCTCCTCGAGGATGTGAAAGCACTTCGGAGAGGCGATGTCCTCGAGATTGATCCCACCGAACGCGGGGGCGAGCCGTACGACCGTCTCGATGAACTCCTCGTCGCTCTCGATAGCGATCGGGATCGGGATCGTGTTCACGCCACCGAGAAATCGGAAGAGCAGCGCTTTGCCTTCCATCACGGGCATCGCCGCGACGGGGCCGACATTGCCGAGGCCGAGGACGCGGCTCCCGTCGGTGATGACCGCAATCGTGTTCCACCGGCCGGTGAGCTCGAACGAGAGCTCCGGATCCGCCTGGATCGCCCGGGAGACGTGCGCGATCCCCGGAGTGTACCAGAGCGAGAAGTCGGCGAGAGAGCGTACGGGGACCTTGGGAACGGTCTCGACTTTGCCCTGGTAGAAGCGAGCTAACGCGAGGGCTCGTTCGCCGAGCGCGTCCGTGCGATCGGCGTCGGTCACCTCCTCGCTCGCGCGGGGGGGTGGAGGAGTGGGGGGGGCCTTCCCCCGGGGCGGAGTGGCCTGCACCATGGAACTTGCCGTCGACCTTTCTACGGCTTATTAGCGCTTCGTCCGAGTCGTAGGGATGGTTCGGCAATTGACGATTTCTCTATCGTATCGATCTTGGCATTGTGTGGCAGCGAATGAGCGGTCCGTCCGTGCAGGAGACCTCCGTTTCTCGCGACGATGCGGGAAACACCGCGCCGTCGCAAATTTCGCGCTCAGGGAAAGATAGATACCGCGA
Source organism: Thermoplasmata archaeon (assembly GCA_050749765.1). Lineage (GTDB taxonomy): Archaea > Thermoplasmatota > Thermoplasmata > Lutacidiplasmatales > UBA184 > Lutacidiplasma. Next base: position 10,385 of record JBOGRR010000038.1, read on the forward strand.
CCGGCGGGTTCGCTCGGTGTGACGTCGGCCCCCGAAGCGCTCCCGCACCCGTTCTTCCGGCCCGAGCACGGCCGGGCCGCGGCACGCATTCTTCCCATCAAGCTTCGCGCCCTCCTGGAGAGCCCGGAGCCACCCCTGCTGCTCGACGTCCGTCCAGGACGCGAGCGGCGGTGGGCCAACCTGCCGTCCGACCTCCACATCCCCCTCTCGGAACTTCCGGAGCGCGCCGACGAGCTCCCACTGGGCCGGACGATCGTCGCCTACGATCATCACGGCGCCCAATCCTCGCGAGCGGCCGAGTTCCTACTGACGCGTGGCTACGGGCGGGCCGCATCGTTGGAAGGTGGGATCGACGACTACTCCCTACAGGCCGATCCGGCGATCCCGCGCTACCGTGAGGACGACAGCATGGGTGGTCTCTACCTCCACCAGCTCCCGCGCCTGCGGCAGGGCTGCCTCTCCTACCTCGTCGGCGACCTCGCGAGCCGAGATGCGGTGATCATCGACCCCGGGCACGAGGTCGAGCCGTACCTCGAACTCCTGCGGGACGGTAAGTGGCGCTTGGCCGCGATCGTGGAGACCCATACCCACGCCGATCACTTGGCCGGGCACGCGGCGCTGCACGCGCGCACCGACGCGCCGATCTACGTGAGCCGTAGATCGCCGGCGGCGTACCCGCATCGCCTCCTGAGCGAAGGCGAAGCCATCTCCTTCGGGGGCGAGG
>JBOGRR010000039.1:0-11061 GCA_050749765.1 Thermoplasmata archaeon
CCGCGTGGCAGCAGAACGGGATGCCGGTCGTCTTCTTCTACGGGTCGAGCTGGTGCCCGTACTGTTCGGCGAGTAGTTGGGCGATTTACAAAGCGCTGAGCGAGTTCCAATCTGGGTTCAATCCCAAGGACGGCAGTTACGGGCTCCCGGGCGCCTATCTCAGCTACTCTTCGCCGACCGACGTCTACGCGCAGACCCCCGAGGTCGTCCTCGCCAACGTGCACCTGACCTCCACCGTCGCGACCTTCGTCGCCTCGGAGGACACGTCCGGGGTCGACGGCTCGTTCCCGGGCACCGCGAACTGCTATCAGCAGGCGTACGTGACCGCGTACTCGGGCTCATCGATCCCGTTCCTCACGATCAACGGACAGTTCGTCCACGGCGGCTCGACGATCATCGACCCGACGACGCTCTCGACCTACGCCGCGGGAGCGGGCGGCGGTAACTCGGCGGCCCAGCAGTCGGTGCTCACCCAGAACGGGGTCGCGTGGAACGCGGTCCAATATCAGGCGGCGTGGATCGCGGCCTTCATCGTGAAGGCGAGCGGCCAGTCGTTGACGTCGATCACGGCCACGTACAACGCCCAATACCAGTGGGACACCGGGATCTCGGGCGGCACGTTCACGAGCCAAGTGCAGGCCGACCTGAACCAGATCGTTTGAGGGCGCGATGCAAGTTCGGACCCTCCGCACGATCGTCTACCTCGCCTCGGGCATCGGCATCCTGCTCTCGCTCTTCGCCGCCGCCGAACTCTTCGACGCCGCGCTCTCCCAGATCTGCTCGTTCGGCGGCTATGTCTCCTGTTCCGCGGTCGCGAACAGCGGACGCACCACGTTCGCCTTCCTCCCCGACTGGCTCTGGGGGCTCGGCGGGTTCGTCGCGATCATCGCGGTCAACGCGCTCGGCGAGCAGCGCCCGCACGACGAGCGGTACTCCTACGCGCTCCTCGTCCTGACGACCGCCGGGATCGCGGTCGCCCTCTATTTCCTCTACGTCGAGGTCGGCGTGATCGGGGCCCTCTGCCTCGTCTGCGCGACGGCGTATGGGATGGGGTTCATCGCGTGGGGCGCGTCGATCGGGCTCGCCCGGAGGGCCCGTTCCGACGCGGAATTCACCGACGCGGATTGATCCAGTTCCACCGCCGACCGGAACGTCGGTTCTGCGAGCGGCTCGGCTTATATAGGCGACCTTTCTCGGGCGGCCCGGGCTCACCGCCCGAGGTCGATCCAACATGGTCGATACGTATGCCACCCTGGCTGCCGGGATCGCGATCGCGGGCGGACTGATCGGGACCGGCATGGCCCAGTCCGGTATCGGCGCGGCGGGGATGGGGATCATCGCGGAGAAGCCCGAAAAGCTCGGACAAGTGCTCTTCTTCTTCGTGATTCCCGAGACGCTCTGGATCATCGGCTTCGTGCTCGGGATCATCCTGCTCCTGGGGATCCTGTAGACCCGCGGGCGGCCCTTCGATGAGCCTGGACCGCCTCGTCGAGGAGATCCGAGCCCGCGGAGCGGCCGAGCAGAGCAAGATCCTCGCGAAGACCCAAGCCGAGCTCGCCCAGATCGCGGAGGAGCGCGATCGGCGCGTCGTCGAGCTCACCACGGTTACGGAGCGCACGGCCGCGATCGAGGCAACGCGCGAGAAGGCCCAGCGGGTCGCCGCGGCGAAGCTCCGCTCTCGCCAGCGCCTGTACGAAGCGCGCGAAGCTCGCCTCAAGCAGTCGCTCGGGGAGACGCGGGAGCTCCTGGCCCGGTTCGTGCAGTCCCCCGAGTACCCTCAGGTCCTCGAGCGGATGTACCGTCTCGCTCAACAGGAGCTCGGCTCCAACGTGCGCGTGCGGGGGCGCTCGGAGGACTCCACCGTCCTCAAGCGGATCGCGTCGAAGGCGTTCGTCGCCGAGCCGGAGCCGATCGTCGGAGGCCTCGTCGCCGAGAGCCCGGACGGATTGCGCCAGCTCGATCTCTCCTTCAACGAGCTTCTCCGCTTGCGCGAGGACCGGGTCCGCGAGCTGCTGGCCTGACGGGGACCCGAAGGATGTCGGGAAGTCCGTACGCGAGCTCGCTCGGGCGGCTCAAGGCCGACGGCACCGCGTTCCTGACGCGCGCGACGCTCGAGGGCCTGATGCGGTCGACCGGGCTCGGCGAGTTCACGAAACAGCTCGCCACGACCCCGTACGGCTACGATCTCGAGCAGGCGCGGGCCGCCTACCAAGGGATCGCCCTGGTCGAGGCGGCGATCAATCGGACCCTCGTCCGGCGCAACCGCCACGCCTACGAGGCGACCCCGTTCGCGGGGCGCCTCGTCGTCGCGACGTACCTGCGCCGCTGGGACATCGAGAACATCACGGCGATCCTTGCCTCCAAGGCCCAGCGGCGCACGCTGAGCGTCGGCGAGACCGAGCTCGTGTCGAGCCGGGAGATCCCCGCGGGACTCTTCGCCGGCGCCATGACGCTCGACGATTTCCGAGCTCTCCTCCAGCAGCCGACCGTCGATGCGATCGCCAACGAGCTCGTGCGCTTCGGCTACGGCGGCACGCTATTGCCGTTGATGGAGGAGTATCAGCGCACCCACGACATCTTCCCCCTCCTGCACGCGCTCCAGGTCCAGTACTACCGCTCGGTCCTCGAGGCGGCCCGGTTCTTCCAGGGCGACGAGTGGGTCGTCCGCGAGCTCGTTCGAGGCGAGATCGACGCGCGCAACGTCCTCGTGCTCCTCAAGGGGAAGGACGGCGAGCTCTCGACCGAGGAGGTCCTCACCCGCTGGATCGACGGCGGGGCGATCCCGGCGAGCGAAGTGACCGATCTCTACTCCGCGCGCACCGTCCCCGAGCTCGTCGAGCGACTCGCTCCGAGATTCCCGGCGCTCTCGGAGGGGAACGAGGCCTACGCGGAGTCCCGGAGCCTCGGCACCTACGACATCGCGCTCCAACGTGCACGCGCCCGCGCTGAGGTCCACCGCCTCGCGAGCTACCCGATGAGCCTCGGCGGCGTCTTCACCTACCTCCTGCTCGCCGAGGTCGAGCGCGCCGACCTGCGTCGGATCGCCTTTGGCCTCCTCTATGCGGTGCCCACCGAGCGCCTCGCGAGCCTCGTCGCGAGCCCGCGCGAATAACGGGCGTCGTCGGCGCGGGGTCGTCCCCATCCTACGGGTTCGATGGCCGCAGGATCGGTCCGGCGGCGCTGTTCGTTCCGACCGCGCCGCCCGAGGTCGGCGCGAGCGTGTGCCGGCGCGCCGCGCCGAAGGGGTGGAACTCCTTGCCGTTCCCCGAGTAGAACTTCGAGAAGTACTCGACGAAGATCAATCGAGCTCCTTGGATCCCGGGCTCGAAGACCCCGAGGATCAGGTTGAACGACTGACCGATCACGATGAGCAGCGCTCCGACGATGAACCCGACGATGAGAAGCTCCGGCGGGAAGTGGTAGGGCAGCCGGGTCCCGATGTGGTCGATGACGTAGGCGAGGATGACGCTCGCGAGCAGGATCCCCACGAGCCGCGTGTAGGAGAGGACGTGGCTCACGATCTCGATGAGGCCCATGATCCCGGCCCCGCCCTCGCCGTAGAGGAGGATCACGACCCCGGCGAGGAAGATCCCGAGGTAGGGGAGCAGCAGCGGCCCGGCGAACCCCCCCTCGTGGATCACGTTGAGGCCGAAGAGGGCGACGCCCCAGGTTGCGATGATGCCGCCGATCTTCGCGACCGCGCCGCGGCGGTGGCGGTGGACGAACTCCTTGATCGCCCCCATCGCGAAGCCGAGGGTGACCATCGCGACGCCGATGTAGCCGGAGAGCAGGAGGAGGAAAGCGACGTTCGCGTGCTGGGCGGGAGGCAACTGGACGCCGGGGGTGTATCCCCAGAGCATGTTGAAGATCCCGAACCCGAAGAACAGGTCGAAGTAGAGCCCGAGCGCGAGCGCCACGAGGCACCCTGGGATCAGGGCATAGGCGAGCTTGCGCATCCCCTCCGGCCCCATGATGCGCGTGACGAAGTTGCGCAACATCCTGGGAAGATGCTGCCCGCCGGGAAACCCCGCGATCATCCACAGGCAAATGGCGAGGATCGCGCTCGCGTAGCCCCAGTCGCCGAGCATGAATCCGAAGAAGATCGGGAAAACGATCGCGAAGACGATCGTCGGGTCCCACTCCGTCGCTTGAGGAAGCGAGTAGAAGCGGACGAAGAACTCGTAGCGCTTGGAGACCCCGGGGTTGTTCATCAAGGTCGGCGGCAGCTCGTCCGTCGGCACGCGGTAGTAGAAGCTGCGGCCCGTCGTGACCCGGTCGATCGTTGCTCGGAGACGCTCGACGTCGCGCCGGGGGATCCATCCCTCCACAGCGAAGAGGTTCGCGCTCGCGCCGAGCTTCGGGTAGACCTCGAAGAGGCGGCCGTGGATCGACAGCGCCTCATCGAGCTCGGCGACGAGCGGGTACCACTCCTTCGAGATGGCCCCGAGCCGGTCGGCGATCTCCTGGCGCCGGGTCGCGAGGGTCGCGAGCTCCTTTCGAGTGCGCTGGGCCTCTTCGGCGACGGTCCCCTCGAGGTTCGGGATCGGGAGGAGGCGCACGCCGCTCGATGGGGGGATGCGACCGACGAGGTCCGGGCGGTCGCGGGGGAGGATCGCGAGGAACGCGGTCCCGTCGGAGGAAGGGAGGACCGACGCCTGAGCATCGGCGGGGAACGCCGCCCGCAGCGTGCCGACGGGATCCTCGCCCCCTTCGACGAGGTAGGCCGCGTGCGCGTGCGCGGAGAGGTACGTCAACCGGTCCGGATAGAACGCGAGCTTGCCGAGCAGGGTGAGCGTGTCGGAGAGGCCCCGCGCTTGCGACTGCAACCGGTCCTCCTCTCGGACCAGGGCGCCGACCTCGTCGTCGATCGGCACCGTCTTCGCGACCTCGAGCACCTCATGGAGATCGCGGAACGCCCGCGGCGTCCCGACCGGGACGCGAGGCAGCGCGCTCTTGAGGCCGCGCAGGCGCAGCGCCTCATCGCTCACCGTCCGTTGGATATCGCTGGCGCGCTCCGGCTGGAGATGAACGAGCGTCTCCGGGGAGATCGGCTCGATCTGCTGGACGCGCAGATCGTGGAGCGTGGTCAGGATCGCCTCGCGGTCGTCCTTGAGCCCGAGCAGGCCGATCTTGGTCATCGGCTCCGGTCGAAGGATCGACATCGTCGCCCTCGGTTCACGCCGGTCCGTCGGAGAGGAACTCCCCGAGGATCGCCTCGAGGATCGGCCGCTCGAGGTCGCGCGGCTGCTTGCCCTGGCCTTGGAGCACGACCACGGCTTCGAGATCGCCCACCGAGAGGATCCGCTCGGCTTCTTGGTCTCCCTCGGCCTGGGCGGCACGGACCCGTTCCTCTCGCGATTGATGGGCGGCGGTTCGCGCGAGACCGACGCGCCCGTCGGCCTCCTCGTGGGCCTTCTTGATCTCCGCCTCCGAGTGAGCCGCAGCATCTTTGAGCCGCGCGTCCCACTCGGTCTCGGCGTCCTTGACGCGCTTGAGCTCGTCGAGCGAACCGAGCCCCACCGACTCCGAAGCGCTCAACGTCAGAGCCCTCCGCTCAGCTTCGCGAGCACGGCGAGGAAGAGCACCACGGCGGCGATCTTGATCGTCCAGGAGATCGCCCACGCGCGACGGAGGCGCTGCTGGGCTGGAGTCGCCGCGAACCAACGGTTAGGCGACGACACTACTCGCAGCCTCCTGTTCCATCTTGCGCTTCACGGTCTTGAGCATGCTGAAGGAATCTCGCTCCATCTCATCGAATCGGAACTTGATGTAGCGCACGGTTTCTTGGAGGCGCGGGATGAGCACGTTCTCGATCGCGCTGGCTCGGCGCTTCGTTTTCTCGATCTCGAGGAGGAGGCGGCGCAGAGCGTTCTCCTTCTCCGCGATGCGGAGCACGACCTCGTAGATCCCTTGGAAGCGGTGGACGGCCTCGTGGATCGAGGTCGGCAGATCGAGGAGCGCCACGGGCGCGATCGGCTCGTAGCTCCCGCGAGCGACCTGAGGGGTCCGCACGCCCATCACATTGCGCGTCGAGACGGAGACTTCGGAGAGCTCGGGGAGGAGCATCGAGATGTTCTCGAGGCGGGTCGGTCCCTCGATCATCTCGGCAAAGCGGATTGACTCATAGCCCCGGGCGACGCGCGCGGCGAGGTCGCCTCGCAGCTTCATCGCCTCTTTGGAGAGGTTGAAGAACTCCGCGATCAGCGCCGAGCGCTTGAGCTTGAGGAGGTTGAGCCCACGCTTCGCGAGCAGGATGCGTCGGCGCGTGTTGAGGAGCACGAGTCGCGTCGGTCGCACGTTCTCCGCCGGCATTCGCTCCCTCCGTCGCCTTACGCCTTCTTCGCAACGCGATACTTCTGAACGTACTCGGGCCGGATCCGTTTGAGCTCCGAATCGGGCAGGTCGGAGAGGATCTCCCAGGCGATCCCGAGGCTCTGGTCGATCGTCCGGTCCTCGTCGGAGCGTTGGTTCACGAACTCGGTCTCGAACCGGTCGGCGACCTTGAGGTAGATCCGGTCGGTCGCGCTCAGGGACTCCTCCCCGACGATCGCGCTGAGCGCGCGTTGGTCCTTCCCCGTCGCATAGGCGGCGAAGAGCTGGTCAGCGACGCCGCGGTGATCCTCGCGCGTCCGGTCCTTGCCGATCCCCTGGTTCATCAACCGCGACAGGGACGGCAGGACGTCGATCGGTGGATACACGCCCCGACGCTGAAGTTCGCGGCTGACGTAGATCTGACCTTCGGTGATGTAGCCGGTCAGGTCGGGGATCGGATGCGTCACATCGTCCGCGGGCATCGTCAGGATCGGGAGCTGAGTGATCGACCCCTTGCGGCCGTGGATCTTCCCGGCGCGCTCGTAGATCGTTGCGAGGTCGGTGTACATGTACCCCGGATAGCCGCGCCGACCCGGAACCTCCTCTCGCGCCGAGGCGACCTCGCGGAGCGCCTCACAGTAGTTCGTCATGTCGGTCAGCACGACCAGGATGTGCATGTCGCGCTCGTAGGCGAGGTACTCGGCCGCGGTGAGCGCCATGCGCGGTGTGACGACGCGCTCCATCGAAGGATCGCTAGAGAGATTGAGGAAAACGACGGCGCGCTCGAGCGCCCCGGTCGACTCGAACTCGCGCAGGAAGAAGTTCGCCTCTTCGCTCGTGATCCCCATCGCGGCGAAGACGACCGCGAAGCTCTCTGAAGAATTGCGCAGCTTCGCCTGGCGCACGATCTGCGCGGCGATCTGGTTGTGCGGCAGTCCGGCGCCCGAGAAGATCGGGAGCTTCTGGCCGCGCACGAGGGTATTGTTGACGTCGATCGTAGAGATCCCCGTCTGGATGAACTCGCTCGGCTCCTCGCGCGAGTACGGATTCATCGCGTTCCCGACGATCTCGTAGCGATGCTCGGAGACGATCTTCGGGCCTCCGTCCCGCGGTTCGCCGAGCCCGTTGAAGACCCGGCCGAGGAGCTCGTCGGAGACCGCGAGCCGAGCGACCTCGCCGAGGAACTTGACGCTCGTCTGCTCGATGTTCATGCCCATCGTCGGCCCGAAGACCTGAACGATCGCGAGGCCCTTGCGCGAATCGAGGACCTGACCTTGACGGCGTTCACCGTCCGGAAGCTCGATTTCGACGATCTCTCCGTAGGCCGCATTCGCCACATCGCGGACGAAGAGCAGAGGGCCCGTGACCCGGTCCACGGTGCGGTAGTCGATCGGCACTTTCGGTTTAGACCCGGACGTCGCCATCGTCAAGCCTCCGCTGCCGTGGCGGTCAGCTGATCCACCGACTGGGCCATCTCGAGCTCGAGCGCGTCGAACTGCGCTGTCGCTTCCGCCTCCGGGATCCATTTCATCCGGGAGAGTTTCGTGCGCACGGGGAGTGCCTGGAGCTGGGCGACGGTTGCGCCCCGACCGATCGCGTCCTGCTCTCGGTCCCCGAAGCCGAGGATCGCCTTCAGCATGCGAAACTGCTTCTGGATCGAGGTGTAGGTGTCGACCTCATCAAAGGCGCTCTGCTGGAGGTAATCCTCGCGGAGCATGCGGGCGACGTCGAGCGTCCCCTTTTCTCGTTCCGGGAGCGCATCGACCCCGACCAGCTGGACGATCTCCTGGAGCTCGGACTCCTTCTGGAGCACCTCAAGGGCGCGTTGGCGCAGGCCCACGAACTCGGGAGAGAGTTCGGAACGGTACCAAGGCTCGATGTCGCCCACGTAGAGCGAATAGCTCTGGAGCCAGTTGATCGAAGGGAAGTGACGACGAGAGGCGAGCGCGGCATCGAGCGCCCAGAAGACACGGGTCACGCGCAGCGTGTTCTGGCTGACGGGCTCAGAAAAGTCTCCACCCGGCGGGCTCACCGCGCCGACCACGGTCACGGACCCCGTTCGTTGATCAGTGGATAGCGTGACGACCCGTCCTGCCCGTTCATAGAACTCGGCGATCCGCCGCCCGAGGTAGGCCGGATACCCTTCCTCACCGGGCATCTCCTCCAGTCGCCCCGAGATCTCACGCATCGCCTCGGCCCAGCGACTGGTCGAGTCGGCCATCAAGGCGACATCGTAGCCCATATCACGATAATATTCGGCGATGGTAATCCCGGTGTAGACGCTAGCCTCGCGCGCAGCGACCGGCATATTCGAGGTATTCGCGATAAGAATCGTGCGCTCCATCAGCGGGCGTTTGGTTTTCGGGTCGGTAAGGTTCGGGAAGGTCGCCAGCACCTCAGTCATTTCGTTCCCGCGCTCGCCGCAACCGACATACACCACAACGTCCGAATCGGCCCATCGCGCGAGCTGCTGCTGCGTGACCGTATTGTGGAGGAGCATCCCACCGACCCCCCCGACGAAGTTGCTACCGAATTCGGGGACGGAGATGTCGTAGACGTCGAACGGTCCATCCTTCTCCTCAACGACCTCGACTACTTCGTCACAGTACAGGCTGTCGAGAAGATGGGTCAGTCGAGTGGCCACGAGCTCGCTATCCGCGACCGCCGGACCCTCCGTGGGGGCGTTCATCAGAGTGCGGAAGGTCGGAGTACTCGTGCGCTCCCGGTTTCCGATGTAGTTGTGGATCTCGATTCCCTCGCCGATAAGGGTCGAGTACCGGAAGTGCGCACGGTACAGCCGCTCGACCGCGTTAGGAGTCAGTGGAACCACGTCGGTGGCCGTGTAGGTCGAGCGCTTCGAACGCACATACTCGCCGATGGCTGCGATCTTGGGGGCATTGGAGGCGAGGGCGTCCTCCAGCTGGGTCAGGTTCTGGAGCCCTCGGACGAAGACGCGGAAGTACTCCACGTCGTTGATGACCCGGCGGCCTAGTGCGGAGACGATGCCGAAGCGGGAAAGAGCGTACACCAAATCGATCTCGAGGCGGCGGCTCGCCGTGCAGAACTCCACTTCTCCGTCCGACAGGCCGCCGTCACCGAGGTAGTACCCTCGCAGAAAAGAGCCAAGAACACTATCGGTCGACGCAAGGACGGGCGAGGGAATTCGCTTTTGATGCGAGTCGGTCCCGGTGCCGAGCGCACTCATGAGCCGGACTAGGCTGCGACTGTGAATCAGCACGTTCGGAGTCCGTTCGGGCTGAGACTCGATTCGCCCTTCGATCCCGAACAGGGACTTCGAGAGCGCAAGGAATCGCTGAAGGAGAATCTCTTCCGAGTTGGTGAAGACGACCGTACCTTCACCCCGGACGTACCCCTCCGCAACGAAGAGACCGAGGAATTCGGCGAGGTCGGCGGACATCCGGTCGGGGATCTGGATGGTCTTGCCGCGACGCAAGAGCTTCGGGAGCACTACGTGGATCGGCGCGTCGACCCGGGGGGCGGGAAGGCGCCGAACCGACGCGACATAATCCCCGGGGCGAACATCGCGCGCCGGGGTCTCCCGCAGCGACCCATCTGGACCGAAAGTGAACAGACGATGTACCGGGGTGACTCGAACCACTCGGCCCGTTCGGGTGCGGATGCGCACGAGGGTGTCGCTCTTTCCCTTGTAGAACGTCTGAGTTCGGCTCTGGACGATCTTGTCCTCAACCAACGAATACAGTTGGATCGGGGACCGCAACTGGATCCATTCGTCTGTACCATCGACGCGGATCTCTCCCATCGAGCGGGCACGCGTGTGGAGCTCCTCCATCGTTAGGACGCCCCCGTTCGAGAGTACGACCGGAGTGTCACCCCCTACGCACTTCCCGCTGCCGAAGGGTCCAGGAATGCATGCAGCTCCGCCCTTAGCGAGGGGGAAGAAGGAATCGATAACACGCTGGCCGGTCACGAGAGGGATGCTCGGCGGAAGCTTGCGTGCTGTTGGACGGGGAATGCGCACGACCCACTTCTGCGTGAGCGTGAGCGGACGTCGTCCCGAGTCCGTCTTGAGCGACCCGATCTCTTCGCGGATCGTGAACGAGCCGCCCTGAAGCGCCTCGATGGTTCCCTCGACACCAGGAGGGACCATGATCTTGTGTAGGATGAGCGGGGTTTCCTGAACGGTCCCCAGGACATCCCCCGCCTTGACCGAGGCTCCGGGCTTTGCCGTGGCCGTAAACTCCCACTTCTTCTTCTCGTCGAGCGGTGGAGCGACGAACCCGCGCGTGATGAAGTCCCCGAGACTCTTCTGCAGAACGTCGAGCGGACGCTGAACGCCATCGTAGATAGACTTCAGGAGTCCTGGGCCGAGTTCGACGGAGAGCGCTTGGCCGGTGTTCTCGACCGGGTCCCCGGGGCGAACCCCCGTCGTATCCTCGTAGACCTGGACCGTCGCGGTCTTCTCCACGAGGCGGATGATCTCACCGACCAGGCCCTGCGTTCCGACGCGCACGACGTCGAACATCTTCGCGCCCTCGAGGCCCTCCGCGATGACGACGGGACCGGAAACTCGTGCCACGACTCCCATCTTCGCACTCCTTGACCCTCAGTGAGGCACGGCGAGTGAGACACCGAGCACCCGCTTCGCGAGGACCTCGATCCCCTCCGTTTCCGCCGCGGCACCAGGGGTCGGGACGAATACTACGAGCGGTCGGAGCGACGAATCGGCGTGAGCGCGCTGGGATTCGGAGAGTTTCGGGCGGATCGTTT
>JBOGRR010000040.1:0-10973 GCA_050749765.1 Thermoplasmata archaeon
GTGGCACCTGAACCTGCTGAAGGGGACGAAGGAGGATCTCAAGAAGCTCGGCTATGGCGGGCTGTTCCGCGAGGAGAGCTTGAGCGCGCTACCCGCGTAGTAGGTAACTCACCCCGCTATCCAGGTCAAGGAGACAAGATTCGATGGACGGTCGATGTGGCCACTGGACGAGTGAGCGTGGCGAAGGTAAGTCGGTGACTTCTCATTTGCCTTGTTCCCTGTCCTTGGGTGGCTCCCTCTTTGACGCCGCCAATGCTAGCCCCACCCCGGCGAGTGCCCCGATGACTCCCAGCAGGAGTACCGCCGTGCCGGTGTTCTGATTGCGCCGAGCGCGCTCCTCATCCTCCTGGAGGTATCCACTCAAGTCACCTGCTTCGTCCACTGTGATCGTGCCCGCCCGGTACTTTTCCAAAAGATGCGCTCTCTCGGCGGGGTCGTAGGGGTTTCCGTGGGCCTCGGGTTCTCCGGCGTCTTTGACTTCTTGCCAAATCTTGTCGTCCTCACGGAACATTCTATCGAACAGCGCCTGTGTCATGGGCCAAACGGTGGTGAGCTGATTCTTGGTGAGCCGTCCAACGTCGTCTCGGATGGCGCTTAGGCTCGCGTTGGCGCGCTCGAGCTGTCTGAGAATCTTCTTGCTGGAGCCAAACATGTGAATACCAGTTAGACGCGCTCTTAGTTATTTATAGTCAAACAAGCGAGGGGACGCTGCTTTGCGCCCGGGACCCGCGACGGGACGCGGGTATGTCAAGACCCGTGGATGGGACAGAACCCCTTAGCCTCTGGGGTGAACCGTCAACCCGCAGAGACCGGCTATGGGTAATCGCGAGGGAAAACGGCGGTCGAAGTATTCAACCGTTCTCGGGCCTTCTCCCCCGGGGGAACGCCATGATGAAGTGTCCAGCGTGCGGAGCAGAGGTCGCAGACGGATCGAAGAACTGCGCGAAGTGCGGAGCCGAGCTCTCGATGACGACACGGGCGATGGGCGGGACGAAGCACGTCGCGGCCGAGACGGGCGCGGTCGCCGGTAAGCTCGGCCACGGGCTCGTCGGCGGGGTCAAGGGGTTCGCCTCCGGAGCGAAGAAGGGGTTCAACAAGGGCGGCTCGGACAAGTCCGAGGAAGAGACGAAGGTCGCTTAGGCCGACGTTCTCCTACGCCGAGCTGGTCGACGCCGCGGGCGCGTCGACCGGCGCCTGCCAGGGAAGGTGCGAGCCTGGGGGTCGAGCGACCTTCGCCGTCGCGTGGCTCTCCGTTGCGATCGCGCGCTCGAGGTGCGTGCCGATCTCTCGGACCAGGCGGTCCATCCGAGTCTCGTCGCCCGGGACGAGCACGGTCGGATGTTCCCATACCAGGGCCGATCCTCCGCTCGTCGGGTAGAGCACGAAACGGAGCTCCTTCGCTGAGCTCGGGACGGAGGGGTTCATCCGGGTGAGCTTCGCCGAGACCTTCGTGAGCGCGGGCTCTGCGACCTCGGCCCGCTCGACCTCGTATCCTAGGGTGGCCAGATACTCCGCAACGTAGCCCGCAAAGCGCTCCCGCCCGATCCCTTTGCCTCGAAGCCAATCTCCGTTCATGGTAGTCCTCCCGCAGTTCGTTAGCAGGCGTTGGGCGCAGCGCAGGAGCCTCCGACCTCACACGAGATCGGAACTCCGGAGTGCGACGCGTCACTCCCCTGACCCGGAGGGGGATTAAAACCGCGTCGCTCGTCTCGAGAGGTCCGTGCGGGGGGCTAACGCGCCCGCGCCCGGCTCGGTCGGCGCGCCGGCGTTGTCGGCGCGGGCCTCTGGAGTGCCCACTCCATCGTGCGCATGAGGCCGAGCAACATCCGGAATTCCGATTCCCCGGGAGTCGCGCGCCCGAGGATCCGTCGGAAGAGGAGGACCATGCCGCGGCGCTTGTGGGGCGGGTATCGGGTCCGCGTCAACAGCGCGTAGAGCCGCTCGAGGAAGATCTCCTTCTCGCGACCGCTGAGCTCGATCACCTCGGGCGCGGGCGTGCTCTCCGTCGCCTCGCCTCGGCGCGCCCGGTGAGCCGCGTACAGCACGACCCCGGCGGCGTGCGATAGGTTCATCGTGGGGAACTCGCGGCGGGCGGGTATGTGCACGAGCAGATCGCATCGCGCGAGCTCGGTGCGGGACAGCCCGTTGTCCTCCGGACCGAAGACGATCGCGACCCGACCGACGAGCGGCTCGAGCATCTCGCCGAGCCGCTCGGGGCTCACCGAGCGGCGGAGGTAGGCGGACGAGCGCCCGGTCGAGAGGTCGGTCGTGCCGATCACGAGGTCCGCCTTCGCGACGGCCGCGTCGAGCGTAGCGTGCCGCGTCGCCGACCGAAGTAGCGGAAGGCCGGCCATGGCGCGGCGGCGTGCTTCGGGGCCGAGGAGCGCTCGTGGGGCTACGATCGAGAGGTGCCGTGCACCGAAGTTACGGGCCGCCCGGGCGACCGCGCCAACGTTCCCGTCCTCCTTCGGGCGAACCAGGACCACGTCGATCTCGGCCGTCACGAGGCCGGTCCCTCGGCAAAGAGGCGCTGAACCATCCACTCGGGGTCAAAAGGGGCGAGGTCGTCGTACCCTTGCCCGGTGCCGACGAACAAGATCGGCTTCTGCGTGACGAAGACCGCACTGAGCGCGGCCCCTCCCTTCGTGTCGGCGTCCATCTTCGTGAGCACGAGCCCATCGATCCCGAGGGCCTGCTGGAAGAGCTGGGCCTGATCGAGCATATCGTTGCCCGTCAGTGCGTCTCCCACGAAGACCGTGAGCTGAGGAGCGGCGACGCGTCGGATCTTCTGCGCCTCGGCGATCAGGTTGTCGTTCGTGTGCTGACGGCCGGCGGTGTCGACGAGCACGACGGGCACGCCCTTGGCCCGGGCGTGCTCGACGGCGTCGAAGGTGACGGCGGCCGGATCGCTTCCTTCCTGCTGGCGGATGACCCGGATCCCCAGCCGTTCACCGTGGACGAGGAGTTGTTCGATGGCCCCCGCGCGGAAGGTGTCCCCCGCCGCGATCACCGAGCCGACCTCGTGCTGCTTGAGCCAGCCTGCGATCTTCGCGATCGTCGTCGTCTTGCCGGTGCCATTGACCCCGAGGAATAGGATCACGTACGGTGGCTTGGGATTCTCGCGGATCGCGCGGAGGAGGTCGATCGGGGGGCGCGAGAGGATCGTTCGGATCGATCGGGCGAGGCTCTCCTGGATCGCCGCCTCGACGTCGGCTCCGATCTTCAGTTTCTTGCCCGCGAGGTCCTTGCGCAGATCCGCTTCGAGCTTCTCGGCCACGGGGAAGGCGACGTCCGACTGGAGGAGCACGATCTCGAGATCGTCGAGGACCTCGTCGAGCGTCGCCTCTCGGATCCGTTTCCCGAAGAATCCCTCGGTGAACGTTCCCTCGTCGCCGGGGCCGGTCGGTGGGGTCGGCATCGGGTGAGGGGGCGCGCTCGGCGAGGCGGCAGACCGGTCCGCCGCAACCGTGGGTTCCGCCGCAGTCGGAGCGCCGCTCGAGCCCCGAAGCCGGGCTTTAATCGCGGCCCACATCGTCGGATGCCGAAGCCCCGCCGCGCTCGCCGCCTCGGCTGAGTTGATCGAGGCGTTGGGAGAGGAGTTCGATCCGCTCCTCGAGGGTCCCGATCTGCTCGGTCAGGTCGCTACCGGCCGCGTTCAGACGCTCGACCCGAGCGTGGAGGATCTCGATCGCCTTTGGTCGGTCGACCTCGGCCACCACGCCGGACCCGATGCCGAGAAGGATCGGCGCGTCGCCGGACGCGGTCCCGCGAACGTAGGCTTCGGCCCCGAGCGGGATGACGATCTCACGGTGGGCGTCGATCCGATCGAACGACTCGAGGGTCTCTCTCGCGCGCTCGTGGTCGGCGCGCGACCCGGCGAGCAGTTGGTGTTGCTGAAGGAGCTGGTTGAGCTGGTTCCGGTACGCTTCGAGGCGCATCAGGTCCTCCTGGACCTGCTCCTCGGTCACCGCGGGAGCGCGGCCGCTCATGCCGCGGCGTCCTCAGTGACGGAGGTGATACGGATACGGGTGCGCGGAACGCCGTGGCAGCCCCCGATCTCGCTCAGCGCCCACTCGGTCGCCTGTTCCGCGTTCTCCGCCTCGTGGTACTTGCGGAACGGCTGCCAGTCGTCCCGCCGCGCGTAGAATTGACCGCTCACGACGAATTTCGGCATTCGGCCCCGTAGGGCGGCCCGACCAAGGAGGGGCAGATAACCCTTCGTGACGGCCGCCCATTCCCTCGGGAGGCTACCGGGACGTCACCGGCGGCTCGAGCGACCGGTCGTGGCGGCGTCGTTCTTCCTCCCACCGGGCCCGGCGGGCGTGGAGGAGCGTCGCGCTATCGGCGACCGGCGCTGGGTCCACCGGGAGCGCGGGACCTGGCTCAGGAGGCGGAGCCGGAACCTCGAGTTCCGCGGAACGCAGTTCGGCCGGCGGCTCGACCGATTCCGGCGTGACCTCGAGTCGTCGCTGGCTCACCCCGCGAGTTCTTCCACGCTCTTCCATCGCGATAGCACCTCCTCGTCATTGAAGCCGACGGTCGGAGAGAACAGCACCCGGTCGGTCCAGCGTTCACGCTCGGTGGCATATCCGTCCACGTCGATCGGGAGGACGATCCCGTCGGCGTGAGTCTCCTCCGCGGTGGCCGCCACGGCGCTCGCCCAGTCCGCACCGCTCTCCTCGACGGCGCGTACGCGCACCTTGGGGTCGAATCGGGTGAGCACGCGCTCGACGTACGGTCGACCGGCCGGGAGCACGATGAGGGCGCATCGGCACCCTCGCTTCATCATGAGGTAGGCGCCCAACGCCCCGCGGGGACCGTCGACCACGACGACCAGCTTTCCGGCCACCCCGAGCGGGAGTCCGCCTGGTCCGCTCGAACGGTCCAACGAGAGGTACGTCCTCGGACCCCGCACCTCAACGAACAACTCGACCGCGGGGCGCTCGAGGTCGACCGTGAGGTGGCGATCCGCGAATCGTTCGAGGACGTCCGACCCGAGGTCCCGCGCGAGCTCCTGGCTCGTGAACGGGTGCGTGCCGGTCCGTCGGGCACGGACCGCGAACGAGCTACCGGGTCGCAGCGGTGCGTCGGCGAGCGCGAGCAGGCGCTCGCGCATCGCGGTCCGGTCGGTCGGTACCTCCCACACCCGGCTCACCGAGGTGACGCCGAAGACGCGGCGCAGCGCCCGCATCGCGAGCGACGCGTCGTTCACCTCGGCGTAGAGGTGGCCGTGATCCGAGCGCAGCCGGCCGACCAGGCCGCTCGCGAGGAACTGATCGAGGACATTGTGGCGGAGCTGGCGCTCGAACTCCCGCCGAACTGGCGGCGATTTGAGCGCGAGTTCGCCGTAGCGAACCAGGAGAAGCTCGGCCATCGCGGAATCATTAAGACGGAAGGTCCGCTAAAGCGATTCCTCCGAGGGTCCATGGCTTCTCCGTCACCTTCCGCCGCCCTCCACGGCCCCGATCCGTGGGTCCCGATCCTCACGGAGCTCCTGAACGCGCTTGAGCTCGCCGCGCGCAAGGTCGGCCTGAGCACGGAGCGCGGGGTGCTCGAAGCGCTGCTCGACCTCGACGGAGGTCCGCAGGGCGACATCGCGCTCCCGGCGCATCGTCTCGCCGGGGGAGCGAAGCGTCCCCCGAACGATCTCGCCGCGGCGATCGCCTCGGCCTGGGGCACCGCCCCCTCGATCGACCAGGTGAGCGCCGACGGTGCTTTCGTCAACTTCCGAGTCTCGACCCCCCGGCTCGCGCACGAAACGCTCGAGCGTATCGCAACGCGAGGGGACCGATACGGCGGCGCCGACGGTCCGGGACCCTCCGCGATCATCGAGCACACCAGCGCGAACCCGACCGGCCCGCTCCATGTTGGACGTGTGCGCAACGGGATCCTCGGCGACTCGCTCGCCCGCGTGATGCGCGCGATGGGCTCCCCGGTCCTTCGGCAGTACTACGTCGACGACCTGGGGCGCCAGGCGGCGATGATCACCTGGATCTGGTCGAAGCCCCCCGCCGAGTGGCCCGCGGAGGTCGCGGTGGCTGCCGCGACCCCCGCGCACGAGGGCCCGAAGGCCGACGAGTACTACGGTCGTCCGTACCCCTTCGTCAGCGCCTACGTCAAGACCCACCCGGCCGCCCAGTCCGAACTCGCCCAACTCGTTCAAGCGGTCGAAGAAGGGCGCGCTCCACCGCTCCATCACGAGCTCTGCGAAAAGGTCCTCGCCGGGATGCTGGCGACGCTCGCTCGGCTCGGGATCGAGTTCGACGACTTCGTCTGGGAGTCCTCGCTCCTGCGCGATGGGGAGGTCGATGCCGTGATGTCCCGCCTCGACGCGCTCCCGAGCTCGGTCGAGGAGGAGAATGGGGCCCGGGCGCTCGACCTCGCTCGCTATGGCCTCCCGAAGGAGTCGGCGCGCGTCGTGTACCGGCGGGGCAACGGCACGAGCCTCTACCTCGCACGCGACGTCGCCTTTCATCTGAAGAAGCTGCACCGTGCCGACCGCGTCGTGGATGTCTTCGGCCAAGACCACCGCCTGCACGCGCGCACGCTCGACGCCTTCCTCGGTGAACTCGGAGAGCCCAGCCGACCGATCTACATCATCTACCAGGACATCACCGCGCCCGGAGGCGGTCGCATGTCGACCCGGGGGGGGTCGGCGGTGCTGCTCGACGACCTGCTGCGCGACGCGGTCCAACGGGCCCGCGTGGAGGTCAAAGATCGGTGGGAAGGGATCGAGGATGCCGAGGTCGATCGCATCGCCGAGGCGGTCGGCACCGGCGCCGTGCGCTTCCACATCCTGCGAGTCGCCGCAGAGAAGCCGGTTCCGTTCGACTGGGAAGAAGCGCTCAGCTTCGAGGGTCGTTCGGGCCCGTTCGTCCAGTACTCCTACGCGCGGGCCGGAAGCATCCTCCGTAAGTCGGGGGGGACGGAGTTCTATAGCACCCTCGATCCGTCGCTGTACTCGAGTCCTCACGAGGCGGCCCTGATCCGCGTCCTCGCGCGCCTTCCGCGGACCCTCGCCGGCATCGTGCGCACGAACCACGTCCACACGCTGGCGAGCTACGCCCACGATCTCGCCGACGAGTTCAATCGCTTCTATCACGCGGTGCCGGTGCTCCATTCTGAGCCGAGGCAACGGGTGAGTCGCCTCACGCTCGTCGCGGCCACACATCAAACCTTGGGGAACGTCCTCGATCTGCTCGGTCTCGTGCGGCTGGAACGGATGTAAGCCTCGACGTCGCGGGGTTCCCGCTTTCTCAGCGCTCCAGCTTTGGACCATCCTCCCGCGGGGATGAGTACACCGTAGAGGCGCCGATGGGGGTTGGACCGGGTCTCAAGCAGTTCGCCTCGCGCGGGAACTTTGAGACGCGACCGTGAGCATCGTGATCGTCCTCGGCGTGGTCTACTTTGCGTTCGACGACCCCGGCGAAATCGATGGAACGTCACGTAGCCGGGTAGGTGAGGGTCCCCCGGACATCCCGGGAGTTCGGAAGGTGGCTCGCCGGTCAGCTTGAGGGCGCCGACGCGCGCCTACGGCCCGTTGCCCGCGTCGGCGAGTGCGGAGCGCGAGCGCGCCGCTCCCGCCCCCCGAGGACCGTGGGATCGGTGACGCCCGCTGCCGCAAAGCCGAGCCTGCGCAATCGGCAGGAATCACACCGCCCGCACGGACGACGGCCGCCCGCGTAGCAACTCCACGTGAGCTCCCAGGGAACGCCCCACCGCTCCCCCAGGCGTACGATCTCCCCTTTGGAACGGCGCAGCAACGGTGCTCGGACCCGTATCGGAACTTCGCCCTCGACCCCCCGTCGGGTGGCGAGCCGGGCGAGCCGCTCGAACGCGTGGAGGAACTCCGGGCGGCAGTCGGGGTAGCCCGAGTAGTCGACGGCGTTGATGCCGAGGTAGATCTCGTCGACGCCATGGCTCTCGGCGTAACCGAGGGCGATCGCGAGGAGCACGGTGTTGCGCGCGGGAACATAGGTCGAGGGGATCGGCGAGCTCTTCCGAGCGCGACCGGTCGGCAGACGGCGCCGTCGGTCCGTGAGCGAGGACGCGAGGACCGGACCCAGCGGGAGATCGAGCTCGACGTGACGTCGGACGCCGAAGTGCGCCGCGAGCGCCCGCGCGCTCGCGATCTCGCGCTCGTGGCGCTGACCGTACCGGATGCTGAGGGCGTCGACCGGTACGCCGTCGCGGGCGGCGAGCGCGAGACAGGTCGCGGAGTCCATCCCTCCGGAGAGTAGGACCATGCGGGCACGAGCACGCCTCGCCATCAGATCGCCGCACCCGCGAGGGCGATGATCGCCAGGCCGATCGCGATCGACGCACCCATTCCCACGAAGTTCGTCGACCCTTTCGAGAGCCACCCCCGGTTCTCGAGCGTCTCGCCGAGCACGGAATCGACCTGGCACGATAGGAACCCGGCAGTGGCGACGCCCCCGATGAAGAGGAACGTCCCGACCGTTGGGGTCCCAAAGCCGACGTAGAGCGCGAGCGCGACCACCGCGGTCAGGAACGCCCCGACGAAGGCGAAGAGTTCGCCGGCGACCGAAATCCCCCCGTTCGTCCCCGGGGCGACCGGCGTTCCCGTCACGATGCTGCGGGCCGAACCGGCGAGGACTCCGAACTCGCTCGCGAAGGTGTCCGACGCGCCGAAGGCGATCGCGGAGGCGTAGAGGAAGGAGAGCGCTTCGGCCGGGAGCTGGACCGGTAGGAGCGCGGCGACGAGGACAAGGACGGTCGGGAGGAAAATGTGGGCGAGAACGTTCGAGATGCCCCGCTCTCCGTGCTGACCCTCCTGGAGGGCTCGAGCCGCCTTCTCCTCGATGTGGTATCGCGTCGCGAGGGCGCTCGCGAAGACAAAGAGGGCGAGGATCCCGAGGTAGGGAAAGCCGCCGACCACCACGATCACCGCGCCGAACATTGCGGCTACGACCGCCGCGACCGGGGTCAAGGCCTTCCCCCCCACGGCGACGGCCGCGAGCCCGATGGTGATCGCGACGCCGATCGCGGCGTCCACTAGGCCGAGCACGCCCGTCCCTCTCCTCGACCGTGCGCGTCCGATGGCATAATCCCTTTTCGGACCCGTCGAAGCTCGAGGGTCAGCTTCGATCGGCTGGGACCGAGGGGAGGATTATCTCCCCCCGAGCAGCGGATGGATCCCGGACCCGTATTGGAACGCGCGCTTCGGGCGGGCCGCGATGGCGTCGGGGACTCCACGGTGGCGCGCCCACGCTCGGAACAATTCCTTCCCTAGAGCTCCCGGCACACGCTCCGCGATGGCGATCGACTCGACGGTCGTGATCCAACGAGGGTCGAGGAACGGGGCTCGGACCTCGTGGTGGGTCGCCCGACCGAGGGCCACGGCGCGGGGCCACTCCCGGCCATTCACTGCGTCGAGGTCCTCTTGGACCCGACGGCGGGATGCGGCCTCGTCCAGTCCTCGAAAGTGATGGTATCCGAGAAAGAGCTCATCGATCCCCTGGGCGGCGACCACGCGCTGGTGGCTGGCGTTCTCGAACGCCAGGGCCAATGCGACCGCGACCGCCCTCGCCGGGCGGCGGGCCCCTCTCAACTCGGCGGCATACCGCTCGAGCGCTGCGAGCACGAGCTCGGAGTCTACCGCCGCGAACGTCGAGCGCATCCCCAGGGTCTCGGCCGCCGATCGGGCGGCAGATTCGTCGCGGCACCCTCGGACCCCGATCGTCAGTAGCTCGAGCTCAGGAAGGTCGCGCACGGCGATCGCGAGCGTAGAGGAATCGACTCCGCCGGAGAAGAGGACCGTCAGCGGCTCGGCCCCGATCCGGAGCGACGCGATCGCGTCGTCGAACGCCGCATCGAGCGCGGCGAAGTGCTGAGCCCCGAGGGGCGCTTCAACTTCGACCATCGAGCGTCGACGCGAGCCATCACGCCCATAACCCTCTGCCGACTCGCGGGGTCGTGGCCAGGAGCACGAGTCGACCGGCGCTCTTCATCGATCGCGACGGGACGGTCAATCCCGATCTGCACTATCTGCGCGAGGCGGAACGGATCGAGGTGCTCCGAGGCGTCGGCGACGGGCTGGGGCTCGCCCACGCTCACGGCTTCGTGATCGTCTGCGTGACGAACCAGAGCGGGGTCGAGCGCGGATTCTACACCGTGGAGGAGGTCGATCGGATCCACGCTCGCCTGAACGAGCGTCTCGAGAAGCGCGGGGGGAAGATCGACGCCTTCTATTACTGTCCGCACGCCCCGGAGGCGAACTGCACGTGCCGCAAACCCGGGACCGAACTCTTCGAGCGCGCGGTCGTCGACTTGGGACTCGATCTCGCGCGGAGCGCCGTCATCGGAGATCGTTGGGTCGACATCGAAGCCGGCCGTCGTCTCGGGCTCCTGACCGCGATCGTGCCGCCGGTCGGCCGCGATGCCGAGATCGAGCGTGAGCTCGTAGAGCACGGTGCGACGCCCGACCTGCGCGCGTCCAGCCTGCGCAATGCCGTGCTGCGCGTCCTCGCGCGGGGGTAGGCCCCCTTAGAGCGGGTGGCCGAGCGCGCTCTCGACCGCGTGGAACGCGCTCCCCATCGCCCCGAGCACGTCGAGCCCCAGATGCATCAGGAGCACGACCGCGGCGACGACGATCCCGATCGCGACGATCCACGCCAGCCACATCGAGCCTTCCTGCAGCCCCGAGGGTCTTAGGGCGGTGGGCTCCTACATAAGGGGGCCGTTGCACGGGCCGCGCCGGCACGGGCCGTCGGGGTAACAGGTCACTCGTCTGAAGCGTGCGGACAGTAATCCAGCCTTGTCCGAGCTTGGTTACGATGCGTGAGTCGAGAGGTATCCCGGTCCGTCTTTGATGAACTGCTGACCTCGAAGTCGGAGCGTCTGGATCACCGAAGCGAGGACTGCGGTCACCTTCGCTCCCGACCAGCTCCGACTCCCGCCCGAGATCTTCCGGGCCACCACCAGAGGGCGTAACGCTCGCTCCGCTCGGTTGT
>JBOGRR010000041.1:0-10863 GCA_050749765.1 Thermoplasmata archaeon
CGTATAAGACTAGGAGGGTGGAGAGGCAGAGAATGAGGTGGGAGGTTCTTCGAGGTGGAAACTAGGGTCAAGCCGTGCACCGACCCCGCCACCGCTCTGTAGTGGGTATCAGATCCCGCTACTCAGGTCTCGGGAGGGAGTCGAAGCTGGCGAGGGGCTCGGGCCACGGCGGTCCTCGCCTCGATCATCCAGACGTTACGGCTCCGAGGGCAGCAATTCATGAGGGACGGACCGGGATACCTGGCACCCCACCCCTCGTGATCGCTCGACCTCGAAGGCAGGACCGTACTCTCCCAGCTTCAGACGCGTGACCTGTTACCGGCTAAGGACATCATTAAATACAACCGCTTTTCTACTGGACTCGACCAACCTGAGGACTCTCGGGAGGCAAAGTAAGCATGTTGACAGGACAGACGCCGATTCTGGTGCTGCGAGAGGGAACGAAGCGCGAGAAGGGCCGTGGAGCGCTCGCGAACAACATCGCCGCGGCGAAGGCGATCGCCGACGCCGTGCGATCGACGCTCGGCCCACGTGGGCTCGACAAGATGCTCGTCGACTCGATGGGCGATGTCGTCGTGACGAACGATGGGGTCACGATCCTCAAGGAGATGGACGTCGAACACCCGGCCGCGAAGATGCTGGTCGAGGTCGCTAAGACCCAGGACCAGGAAGCGGGCGACGGCACCACGACCGCGGTCATCCTCGCGGGCGAGCTCCTCAAGCGCGCCGAGACGCTCATCGAGCAGAACATTCACCCCACGATCATCAGCCAGGGATACCGCCTGGCAGCGACCCGGGCCCTCGAGATCCTCGATCAGGTGGCGCTCGTCGTCAAGGTCGACGATACCGCGAAGCTCCAAGAGATCGCAACGACCTCGATGGCCTCGAAGTCGGTCTCCTTCAACCGTGAACTGCTCGCCGACATCGCGGTAAAGGCCGTGAGCGCGGTCGCCGAGAAGAAGGAGTCGGGACACTACGTCGATCTCGACAACATCCAGCTGATCAAGAAGCAGGGCGGCTCCATGGGCGACACGACCCTCATCGAGGGCGTCATCGTCGACAAGGAGAAGGTCCACTCCGGGATGCCGTCCCGGGTCGAGAACCCGAAGATCGCCCTCCTCGATGCCGCGCTCGAGATCAAGAAGACCGAGATCGACGCGAAGATCGAGATCAATGACCCCACCCAGCTCAACGCGTTCCTCGCGGAGGAAGAGAACATGCTTCGGCGAATGGTCGAGCAGGTCAAGAAGTCCGGAGCGAACGTCGTCTTCTGCCAGAAGGGGATCGACGACCTCGCCCAGCACTTCCTCGCGAAGGAAGGGATATACGGGGTTCGCCGCGTCAAGAAGTCCGACATGGAGAAGCTCGCCAAGGCGACCGGCGCGAACGTCGTCAGCAAGGTCTCCGAGCTCTCAGCGGACGACGTGGGGCAGGCCGGCCTCGTCGAAGAGCGCAAGATCGGCGAGGACTCGCTCACCTTTGTCACGGGATGCAAGAAGGCGAAGGCCGTCAGCATCCTGATGCGCGGCGGGACGGAGCACGTGCTCGATGAGATCGAGCGCTCGCTCGATGACGCGCTGAACGTGGTCGCGGTGACGATCGAGGACGGCAAGTTCGTCTACGGCGGCGGTGCGATTGCGAGCGAGCTCGCCCTCCAACTGCGGGACCACGCTGCGAAGATCGGCGGCCGCGAGCAGATCGCGTTCGAGAGCTTCGCGGAGGCCCTCGAGACGATCCCGCGCACCCTCGCCGAGAACGCCGGGCTCGACCCGATCGATATCCTGATCGAGCTTCGCCAGGCGCACAAGTCGGGGCACAAGTTCTCCGGCGTCAACGTCCACGGGGGCAAGGTCGATGACATGTCGAAGCTCCACGTGCTCGAGCCGATCCGAGTCGGACGCCAGGCGATCGAAAGCGCGACCGACGCCGCGGTGATGATCCTGCGCATCGACGATGTCATCGCCTCGAAGTCGAGCCCACCTCCGGCCGGCGGCGGCGGAGGCCCCGGCGGCATGGGCGGAATGGGTGGCATGGGTGGAATGGGTGGCATGGGCGGCGGCGACTTCGACGACTGAGCCCGCCCCTTTCGGTCGCTCCGAGCAACCTTTTCCTTCCGTCTCCGGCACCTCGCCGGGGACGGAGAACCACTTCTCTGCTGAGGAGCGCGGCGCTCAGCTACGACGCGCGCGGAGGTCCGTGTCCCCGAACGCTCTCGTAGATGGCGAGCAACTCATCGTAGTGGCGGTCGGGCGAGAACTCCTTGCGGACCCAATCGCGTCCTCGCTGCGCGAGCCTCCGCCGCGCCGGATAGTCGGAAGCGGTGGCCAGGATCGCGTCGGCCAAGCTCCGGGGACTCCCTTTGGGGACCACGGTGCCGTACTCGCCGACCGTCTCTGGAAGCCCGCCCGCGTCCGATACGATCACGGGGACCCCGTAGCCGAGGGCCTCGATGGCGGAGTTTCCGAGGTTCTCCCACCCCAGGGACGGGACCACAAGCACATGGATCTGGTCGAACCATAGTCCAGCGTCGCTCACCCATCCGTCCCGGTGGAGGTTCTCGATGTCCGCAACGGCCACGGGTCCGGAACCGGCGAGACGTAGGTGCACCTCGGGTCGTTGCTCTCGTACCATGCGGAGGGCCCGCAACAGCACATCAAGGCCCTTCACCGGCACGAAACGACCGAAGAATCCGATGGTGAACGGCCCGGTCGGCTCGTGCGCGGCACGGTCCGGGGTCGGAATCGGCGGGCGGAGCAGGGCCGTGGGCCCGTACCCCAACCCATCGAAGATCCGCCGGGTCGCTCGGCTCACGCAGATGTACCGCCCGACCCGAGGACGGACGTGCACGTCGAAGGAGCGGCGTTGCGCAAGGTTGAGCGGCAGGCCGAGACCCACCTCGCATCCTGTGAATTGGCACCGCGGTAGGATCCCCCCCGGACACGGTGCACCGTTCGGGAGGGTCAGCGTGCCGATCGGGCAGACGAGCTCCGCTGTGTGCGCGGTGAACACCACGGGCTCGGGCCTTCGGGCGAGCCATGGACCGATGACGGAGAATCCGGACTTGAAGTGATGCAGATGGATCACGTCCGGCCGCACCTCGGCCGCGACCCGGTCGAGCCAGTGCGTGATCCCATCGGGGCTCAGAGCCTCTTCGATCCAACGACGCCGCTCCGAGCCCGAGATGAGATACGGCCGAACGAACCTCAGCGACTCGGGGAGCGGGTCCGTGACCAATGCCGCGGTGACGTCAATATGCCCTCGGGCGTCTAAAGCCCGCGAGAGGCGCTGGAGGTACACCTCCACCCCACCGTAGGTCGAGCCGGCCCAGCTGTGCAACCGAAGGATCCTCATCGTTGAGCTCCCTGCGACCGCCGAATGCCGGGCGTCGTGCCCGAACGCTGAGGGCCAGTCGGTCGATTCATCGACACTCTAGAGGGAAGGCTATAGGGATATGGCTTGCCGGAGGTTTAGGGGCGCCGGACGGAGTCGAGCACGGCCGGCTCGCGCCCATCATCGACGTTCGGAAGGAGATGCTCGAGGATCGCCCCCACGGACCTTACCGGGAAGAGGAGTAGTCGACGGATGACGACGCCCTCCCTCACGACCGTCATCGTCACCGCCTTTCACCGTCGAACTTTCCTGAGCGACGCGGTCGCCTCCGTTCTCGATCAACGCTTCCCCCCGGACCGCCGGGAGGTCGTCGTCGTTCGGGACTTCGACGGCGACTTACCGACAGACCGCCGCGGCCCGGGGGTGATCGACCTCCGCCCGACGCTGTCGGAGAGCGGAGCCTACATCAACGCTGCGCTCGAGCAGACCTCGGGGGAAATCGTGACATTCCTCGACGACGACGATCTCTGGGAAACCTCCCGGCTCGAATGGATCCGGGACAAGTTCGATCGCGATCCCGACCTCGGATACATCCGAAACGCAAACCGTACGGTGGATCGGCACGGTCGCCACTTGCCGACGAACCGGAGGGGGATCGAGGAGGGCCGAATTTGGGAGCCCATCGGTGCCCATCCTCGACGGTTGACGGATACGGCGCTCAACGAGCCCAGCGCGGCCGCCGTGATCCTGGCGGCGCCGGGCAACAGCAGCTCGATCGCCGTCCGGCGGAGCGTGATCGAGCCAGTCCGATACTACCTGAAGGACGTCCAGTTCGCGCTCGACAGCTTCCTGCTCTACGCGGCGCTCGCGTCGGGCCGGACCCTTCTCTTCGACCCGACGGTCCTGACTTGGGTCCGGTTGCACCATGAGGAGCTCTCCCACTCCTCCGCCGCATCGTTCGCCCAGTTTCAATCCCGCTACGCCGACACGATGACCCGCTTCGCCCACGACTGGGGGGTCATCGATCGGATGCTGGGAGATGGCGGACGATCGGACCTCCGGGCATTCGCAGCTGCGGAGCGACGCAAGGTCGAGTACTTCGCCGACCTGGCCCATGGCCCCTCGCGACGCGCGATCTTCCGCCAACTCCGTGACGAATCCCGGAGCGAGCACCATGCGCCGGGTAGCTGGCGGGCCTCGGCCCGGCTCGCGCTCCTTTCGCCACGTCTCAGCCTTTGGCTCAGCTACGAGCGAGAGCAGCGCCAGTGGAGGGCCGAGTCGAACGCTGCTCGCCCCTGAACTGGATCGCGACAAGGTGCGATCGTCGGACGACGAACCGTGCAGCGGGGAGCGGCGGCTGCGTCGCGTGGAGGGGGCCAGGCCCCGAACGTCAGCTGCCGGCGGGTCCAAGGCACGGCAATCTCGACGGAGGGCTCCCGCACGGACCGGGGATCCACAGCCTGCTCGGCGCGGTTGGGGGCGGCTGGACCCAGAAGCGGCGTGCCCACGCCCCGCGCATCGCGCACGGGGGCCGACTCTGCCCATCGGGTCGTACGCCTCCCGACACAAGAAATCTCGGTCCGCTGCGCGGACCGGCCGGTCGCGGGCGACGGGACAAGGGTTATGGTCGCCTCAATGGGGTGCGCGAATGTGTCGATCTTGGGAATCACGGGGGGAGCCGGATACGTCGGAAACCTGCTCGCTCGCATTGCCCTCGAAGGCGGTTGGAGCGTGCGATGCGTCGACAATCTATCGGGTCCGATCTCGCTCCGCCCGAGCGGAGTGCCCTTCCTGAGGGAGGATTTCTATTCGGAGGCGGGCCTCAGTTTCCTTGCCGACGCGGATGTGATCGTTCACCTCGGAGCGGTCTCAGGGGTCGTGGCGTGCGCACGGGCGCCGGAGGAAACTCAGCGCACCAACGTCCTCGGAACCTCGCGGCTCGTTGCCGCCTGCGAACAGCGCCGAGCCCCGCTCGCCTTCGCGAGCAGCCTCGCGGCCGTGGGAGCTCCCGATCGCATGCCCATCACGGAGGCGACGTCCGCAGCGCCCACGCACGAGTACGCCCGTCAGAAGGCGGAGGGTGAGCGCTTGGTCGATCACCTTTCGAGCGCGGGGGTTCGTGCCGCCGTCGTTCGCATGAGCAATGTCTATGGCACCTACACGACCGAGGGGCGCACGGTGGCGAAGGGGAATGTGGTCAATGAGTTCGTCCGGCAGGCGGTCGGCGGCGTGCTGAGGGTGAACGCTCCGGGCACGCAACGCCGAGATTTCATTCATATCGACGACATCGTCCGGGCGTGGTTGGCGCTCGCCGAACAGCTCGCGCGCGGTCCTGCAACGATGTCGCACTTTCTGTTCGCCCGCGGCCGATCCTATTCGGTGTCGGAGATCGCGGAGCTCGCTCTGCACGCATGGGCGGCGGCGAATCCGGGACGCGGCGCGCTTCGGGCGGAGATTGTTGAGAATCCCCGCGGCGCGATCGAACTGCTGGACGAGAGATTCGAGGTGGACCCGTCGCGCACCTGGGCCTCGCTCGGGCGTTCGCCGGCGCACCGGCTCGAGACCGATCTCGCCGATCTGTTCGCGAGCCCGCCACCGGGTACTTAGGTTGGACGTCGCCGTTCCGTGAGGAACTCCCCGACCTGACGGATCGCCCGAGCGCGATGGGATTGTCGGTTCTTCGCGTCCGCGGGCACCTCCCCGAACGTGCGGCGGCTCCCGCGCGGAATGAAGATTGGGTCGTAGCCGAACCCGTGGTCTCCCTTCGCTCGTTCGGCAATACGACCCTCGACCGTTCCGGAGAACATCCAGGTCCTTGCTCCCCGGCGCAGTCCGGCGACGGCGCGGAAGTGGCCCGACCGGCGGCGTCGGCGCAGGAGTTCGAGCATGGGACCGAATCCCCACGCCGCGAGGAAGTGGGCGCTGTAGACGCCCGGGAACCCCGCGAGCGAATCGATGAAGAGCCCCGAATCCTCCACCAGCACGTACCCGCGAACATCGCGTACGGCCGCGAGCTTCGAGCGGACCACGGTTTCGAGGTCCTCGGCTTGAGGCTCCGGTAGCCTCCGCCGGCGCCAGAGCACCTCGAGGCCGTAGGGGCGCAGGATCTCGCGGATCTCTCGGACCTTGCCGGGGTTGGTGCTCACGAAGGTGAGCTGGGTTGCGCGCGTTACCATGGGTAGGCGTCGTAAGCGATGATCTCGTCCGGGCTCTTCCGACCCCCGTCGGATTCGACCGGCGGGAGTGGGGCCGACGAGCCGTTCGGGGGAGAAAGCGGGAAGCCGATGGGGATCACCGCGATCGGATGGACCCCGGGCGGTGCTCCGAGGACGGCGTGGACTTTCTCATCGTTGAAGTCGATCATCCACGCGGTTCCCAGGCCCTCCGACCGGGCGGCGAGTTGGAGCGAGTGGACCGCCACCGCGACGTCGAGCGGGTAGGCGGAGATGTACCCTCCCACCGTGATCGGGATGTCCTCCTCGACCGCGAACGCGACGATCACGGCCGGGGCCTCTCCGATGACCTTGTGGCGCGAGCACGCCTGAGCCAGCAGGCGCTTGCGCTCGTCGTCGCGCACCACGACGAACCTCCACGGCTGAAGGTTGCGCTGCGAAGGGGAGAGTCGCGCCGCGGAGAGGACCGCCTTCAGCTTCTCGGGAGGAAGCGGGGCCGCCTGGAACTGATAGCACGGGCGCAGCGAGCGTATCGCCTCTTCGACGTCCATGAAGAACCACACGACGCAGGGAGTCTGGGATCTCAGTAGGGGGAATGCCCCGGCCCCGTCAGGCGAGCCATCTGACTCAAGCAGGAACGGGGCCGCTTAAAGGCTTTGGCAACCGCCCGGCCCGGGAGCGAGCCCTCGCGGCGGACCGTTCGGCGAACGAACGTTCAGGGGTCCGACTCTCGCAGTGGACCCGGCGTCACGATCTCGGCCTCGCGGTCGAGTCCCACCGGCAAGGCGCCGCGCCGGCGCCCTTGGGCAAGGAGGCCCCCCGGAGCGGACCCGTGCGGCACAAAATGCTATTCCCAGGGGCGGATAGCGCTTCCGCGAGGCGATTCGAGCGATGTCCTCCTCTCCGACGACGGCGTACGGGGCCTCGTTCTACGAGTCGGAAGGGGAAAGCTCGAAGCGGTCGTCGGCCGTCCTCGTTCCCGAGCTCATCGAGCTCGTGGGACCGCGAAGCATAGTGGATGTCGGATGCGGACTCGGCCACTTCCTGAACCGATTCCAGGAGGCGGGAGTGACCGATGTGGTCGGCGTCGAAGGTGATTGGGCACGGCAGGCACCGCTCGCGACCCCGCTCGCTCGGCTCCGATTCCTCGATCTCAATGCGCCGATCGACCTCGGTCGCCGCTTCGATCTCGCGCTCTGTCTCGAGGTGGCCGAACACGTGGAGCCGGAGAACGCCGATCGGATGGTCGACTCTCTCACGCGACTTGCCTCCGTGATCGCCTTCTCCGGGGCCGTGCCCAGCCAAGGCGGCAGCCACCACGTGAACGAGCAGTGGCCCGAATATTGGGCCCGCAAGTTTCGGATCCGGAACTTTGACGCGTTCGACCCGTTGCGCGCCCGTTTTCTCGAGGACGAAAGGGTCTCCGTATTCTACGCCCAGAACCTCGTCCTCTATGCCGAACGCGGCTCAGCGGCGCACGAGCGGCTGCGCGCGACCCGGTCGCTCGTTCGCGGTCGGGTCCCCTTCTATATTCGAGCCCAACGCCATCCGATCGCCGCACGGATCGTCAACGCTCTCCCGAGCCGGCTCCGAGAGTCGGTGTACCTCGGATATCGATCTCGGTGGAAGCGATGGATGCCGGGGGCGATGCGCACCTACCGCTAGCCCTCCTGGGTCACAAGCCACACTTCCTGACCTTCCTCTGGCTGAGGGGGGCGCGCATCCGCCGGACTCGGGGAGCGCCGCTTCGACGGGTAACTCGAGTGGCTGAGCCTCGCCGTCGGCTACCCGAATGGGCACGGCCCACGCCGTGCCTTCTCGATCGGATGGTGCCGCTCGGGGGGCCGCACCGCATCGC
Source organism: Thermoplasmata archaeon (assembly GCA_050749765.1). Taxonomy (GTDB): domain Archaea; phylum Thermoplasmatota; class Thermoplasmata; order Lutacidiplasmatales; family UBA184; genus Lutacidiplasma. The sequence goes on from JBOGRR010000041.1 coordinate 8,362, forward strand.
GCCTCGCGACGCTCGCGTGGATCCCCAGCAGATCTCGGCACGGTCCCCGCCGCTCCACCACTTCGTGGCCCTCGCTCCTTGGGAGGATATCTAGCCTTGCTCAAAATCGCCAAACGGGCGTCGGTGGTCCAACGATCACGCTAGGCAGAGTTCGGCTCGGTCGGTCCTGCGTCAATCACATCCAGGGGGACTCGGGCTCGAATGTCCGACCCTCCCGAGCGACCATGGCTTCGCGACAACCGGCGGCCGCTTCTCCGGGCCGTACGATAGCGATCCGGATCGCGACGGGCCGGTCCCAGCCAGCCAGCCGCTCCGGGCTGGAACTCAAGGCGCCGAGGGGCTGCGAACACAGGGCACGGGACGCGAGGGGGCTTCGAATGTGGATCTCCTCACTCCGATGGCCCCCGCGGCCCGCACGCAGTAGCCCGCGGTGGCGAGCGGATCGTTCGTACGCTCACCACTGCGACTTCGATCCCTTCTGGAACTCGGTGATCCGCTCGCGGGTGAGGACGCCTTCGAGGGTCCGTGGCTTCGAATCCGAGAAGACGAGCACGACGTCCGTCTGCTCCTGGTCCATCACTCCCAGGGCCGCGAGCACGCTCATCGTGGCGTGGACCGGGGGCGGATTCTCCCGAAGCACCTGCCCCACCGGTGTCGTGAGCTGCTCGACCACGGGGATCCCGAGGACGTCCGCCAGGCGCACCTCGCCGACGAGCTCCTGTCCCCGCAGCACTGCGAGGACCGGGACCGAGGACTGGTGCAGCATCGCGTTCGCCTCCGAGACGCTCTTCGACACATCGATCTTCGGCGGGTTCTGCGCGAGGACCTCGCGCACGGGGACGTGGCGGAGAAACTCGGAGAAGTACTCGGTCGTATGGGTCGGCGACGCGAGCCGGTTCGGGACCTGCTCATCGTAGATCCGGTACGGCCCCGCCAGGTAGTACGCGATGAAGATCGCGACCATCGCTGGGACCAGAAGACTGTCGGAGCCCGTCATCTCGACGACCATCAGGATCACGGCGATCGGAGCCTTCGATACGCTCCCGAAGAACGCCATCATCCCGATCACCGCGAACGCCGCGAAGTCGGCTCCCGAGACCGTTCCCGGGAACAAGCTCGTCATGACCCCGGCGACGGCGAACCCTAAGAACGCGCCCGTGAATATACCGGGACCGAAGAGCCCGGCACTACCGCCGGAACCCACAGTGAGCGAAGTGGCGGCGATCTTCACGAAGACGAGCGCGATGACGAGCGCTAACAGCACCGGGGTCACGCTGTTCTGGAAGATCAGCCACTGGACGACCCCGTAGCCGATCCCGATGCTCCCGACCGCGAGCAGATGGTTCTCTTGGGGAAGAAGGTAGTACGCGCCCACAAAGCCGGCGCCCATGATCGACACCCCGATCGCCGGGATCGACCATCGAGGCACCTTGAGCGTGCGGAAGAAGCGTCGGGTGTTCTTGAACGACACCACATAGAGGATACCGGCGAGCGCCGCGACGCCGCCGAGGAGGGCGTAGATTAGAAGCTGTTCGGGAGACCAGCCGAGCGCCGCCGCACCACCCGGTATCGTGAACTCGGGGCCGTACCCGTCGAACGCTCCGAAGATCGAATAGGAGATCACGGACGCGAGGATCGACGGCATGATCACGTCGGGCTCGAAATCGGCGATGTACAGGACCTCGCTCGCTAGCAGCGCGGCGCCGAACGGCGCCTTGAAGATCGCCCCGATGCCGGCACCGAGCCCGACCATGAGGGCGATCTTGCGCTCCCGAGTCGAGAGCCCGAGAGGTCCGGCGACGATGCTGCCGATTCCCGAGCCGATCTGGGCCGTGGGACCCTCCCGTCCCCCGCTTCCGCCGGTGCCGATCGTGAGGACCGACACCAAGAACTTGATCGGCGGGACCCGGGACCGAACAACCCCCCGACCGTGATGGAAGGCGCGGATCGACTGGTCGGTTCCGTGCCCCTCCGTCTCTGGGGCGACGTAGGTGGTGAGCAGGCCGACGGCCAGTCCTCCGAGCGCGAGCAAACCCGGTAGGATCCAGAAGGTGCTCGGATTGGTCGTCCAGTTGAAGTTCGGACCCGGCCCCCCGTTCACCGGGAGGTGGATGCCGATCAGGGAACCAAGGAACCCGTCGGAGGCCACCTCCAGCGCGTAGAAGAACGCGACCGCGACGAATCCCGAGATCACCCCGATCGTGATCCCGATGAGGGCCCACCGGTACAGGGTCCGGAGGTCCGAGAAGGACCGAATGAACGAGCCTCCGAAGGCTCGGAATCGCTCGGTCAGTCCTGGGATCGGCCGGGGCGCTTGGGTCGGTTCCGTTCCTGACAGGGTCAATCTACTCGCATCCTCCCTCGTGGGCCCATAAATCACCCCCATTGCCGATAAGTTAGCGGGTCTCACCTCGACCAGACCTCCCGCACGGGCCGCCGACGGATGCTGGTCGTGAGCGCGCAGACCGTCAGTCGATAGTTGACATCGTGCCACTCCTTTTC
>JBOGRR010000042.1:0-10603 GCA_050749765.1 Thermoplasmata archaeon
GGTATGGACCAAGAGCGCGGAAGAGATCCTTCGAAAGATAGCCAAACTTCGCAAGCGGCTGAGCGCACCGATCATCGACCCGCTGACGGGCGAGTTAAAGGCACATCCGTCAGCAACAGACCACTAGCGCTCCACGATCCGCAGCATCGCCTCGCGCGAGCGCACGTTCGTCCCGGCCTTCACGGAGAGCGATCGGACCGTGCCCGCGACCGGGCTCGCGACCTCGTTGCGCATCTTCATCGCCTCGACGACCACGAGCACGTCGCCCTTCGCGACGGACTGCCCGTCGACGACCCGCACCTCGACGACCTTCCCCGGCATCGGTGGGACGATCGCGACCCCGGGACCATCGGCCGCACGCGCCGGGGCCGGCGGCGTGCCGACCGTAGAGCGGGGGAGGCTTGCGTGCGCCACGGGCGCGGATTCGCGGCGGAGCTCTGCGAGGTGCGTGCGCTCGCCATTCACGTCGACGGGTCCCGGAGGCTCGGCCGACCCGACCGGCCAGCCTTCGACGACGACCTTCTCTGCGGCGATCTCGAGCTCGGTCTTCGTCGGTCCGTCCTTCACGACGGTGAACGGGTAGCTTCGGCCCCCGACGCGCACGGTCTGGGCCTGGAGATCGACCTCGACCTCCTCGGTCTTACCGTCGCGCACGATGCTGAGTCGCATCGATCCACCTCCGCTGGCCGAGCATCCGTGCGCGCCCCTCGTGCGCCCAGACGCTCGTTCCTCCACCGTCGCCGGTCCCCCGAGGGCGGGCCGCGGGGGGTGGGATCGGGGTCCGCAGGGCCGCGACGACCGCGAGCGCGGCGGTCGCGAGCACGTGGTCGTTCAGCCCCTGCTCGATCGCGGCGCGGTAGCCCCGGAAGACCGAGGGGAAGGTCGCGTAGGAGAGCGCATCGCTCTCGCTCGCTTGGGGAAGGAACGAGCGGACCTCCGCGAGCATCCGATCGTACTCGGCCGGCAGGAGGTCGGCCGGCCGTCCGGTGATCGCCGGCTCGTCGGAGGTCACCCGCGCGAGGAGCGCGGGATCGATCGGGCCGGGGGGGGTGCCGTAGAGGCCCCGCACGTAGTCGTGGACCTCTCGCGTGATCGTCCGATAGCGCGCTCCGGCGAGCACGTTCATGACCGCCTGGATCCCGACGATCTGGCTCGTCGGCGTGACGAGCGGTGGATACCCGAGGTCCTTGCGAACCCGCGGGATCTCTGCGAGGACCTCGGAGAGCCGCCCCCCCGCCTCCTGTTCCTCGAGCTGGCGGATCAGGTTCGAGAACATCCCGCCGGGGACCTGGTGGATGATGATCCCCGAGTCGGTCTGAAGGGCCCGCACGTTGAGGAGGGCGCGATAGTGGTCGAGCACGGTGCGGAAGTACTCGGCGAGGTCGGCGAGGGCTACGAGGTCGAGGTGAGGGTCGTACTCGCTCCCCCGCAGCGCGGCCACGAGCGATTCGGTCGGCGGTTGCGAGGCGCCTCCCGCGAACGGGCTGAGCGCCGTGTCGATCGCCGTCGCCCCGGCCTCGACGACGGCGACGCAGGTCATCGCCGACATCCCGCTCGCCGAATGGGTGTGGACGACGATCGGTAGGCCGACGTCCTTCACGAGGGCGCGCACGAGTTCCCGACCCGCGCTGGGCGGCATGAACCCGCCCATGTCCTTGATGCAGAGCTCCTCCGAACCGAGCTCCGCCAATCGGCGGCCGAGGCCGACGAACGCTTCCAGCGTGTGGACCGGGGACTCCGTGTAGCAGATGGTGCCCTGGGCGCGCCCGCCGGATCGGCGCACTGCGGTGAGCGCGACCTCCATGTTCCTGGGATCGTTGAGCGCGTCGAAGACGCGGAAGATGTCGATCCCCCCGCGGACCGATCGTTCCACGAACTTACGCACGAGATCGTCCGAGTAGTGCCGATACCCCACCAGGTTCTGCCCGCGCAGCAGCATCTGAAGCGGCGTGTTCGGGAGCGCCTTCTTGAGGAGGTCCAGTCGCTCCCACGGATCCTCTCGCAAAAAGCGCAGGCAGACGTCGAACGTCGCTCCGCCCCAGACCTCGAGGGAGCGATACCCGATCGCGTCGAGCCGCTCGGTGGCCGGGAGCATGTCGCGCGTGCGCATGCGCGTCGCGATGAGCGACTGGTGCCCATCGCGCAGCACGGTCTCCGTGATGCCTACCATCGTCCCTCGCCGCGTCAGAGCGGAATGTTGCCGTGCTTCTTCGGCGGGCGATCGTCGCGCTTCGAGGAGAGCAGCCGAAGGCCCGCGACGAGGCGCGCGCGCGTCGTCGCGGGATCGATGACGTCGTCGACGTAGCCGCGTTCCGCGGCGAGGTACGGGTTCATGAACTCGGTCCGATACTCTCGGATCCGTTCGGACCGATCTTCGGCCGTCGTCGCGGCGCCGTCCGCCGTGCGACGGAAGAGGATCTTCACGGCGCCTTCCGCGCCCATGACCGCGATCTCCGCGGTCGGCCACGCGAGGTTCAGGTCGCCGCCGAGATGCTTCGAGCACATCACGTCGTACGCGCCGCCGTAGGCTTTGCGCAGGATGACCGTCATCATCGGCACGGTCGCCTCCGCGTAGGCGTAGAGGAGCTTCGCGCCGTGGCGGATGATGCCGCCGTGCTCTTGCGAGGTCCCGGGCAGGAAGCCGGGGACGTCCACGAGGGTGAGGAGCGGAATGTTGAAGGCGTCGCAGGTGCGCACGAAGCGCGCCGCCTTGATCGAAGCGAGGATGTCGAGGGTGCCGGCGAGCTGGGCCGGGTTGTTCGCGACGATGCCGATCGAGCGACCGTCCAGGCGAGCGAGGCCGACGATGATGTTCGGGGCCCACTCGGCGTGGACCTCGAGGAACGAGCCGGGGTCGATCACGCGCTCGATCACGGTGCGCACGTCATAGGGCGCGTTCGAGTCGGCCGGTACGACCTGCTCGAGCTCGGGGGCGGCCGATGCGGGAGGCTCGACCGACTCCGCCCTCGGCGCCTCTTCGAGGTTGTTGAGCGGGAGGTAGCCGAGCAGCCGGCGCACGAGCGCGAGGGCCGCGCGGTCGTTCTCCGCCGTGAAGTGCGAAACGCCGCTCGTTCGGGCGTGCGCGTCGGCGCCCCCGAGCGCCTCGGCGCTGACCTCTTCGGCGGTGACCTCGCGGACGACGTCGGGTCCGGTGATGAACATCTGCGATGTACCGCGCGCCATCACGACGAAATCGGTGATCGCCGGGGAGTACACCGCCCCCCCCGCGCACGGGCCGAGGATCGCCGAAAGCTGAGGGACGACGCCCGAGAGGCTCACGTTGCGCAGGAAGACGTCCCCGTAGCCACCGAGGCTCACGACCCCTTCCTGGATCCGAGCCCCGCCCGAGTCGTTCAGCCCCACGATCGGGACGCCGGCCTTGCGCGCGAGCTCCATCCCCGCTACGATCTTGGCCGCGTGCGCTTCACCGAGGGCACCCCCGAACACGGTCGCGTCCTGCGCGAAGGCGACGACCGGCCGACCGTCGACCTCGCCCCACCCCGTCACGACCCCGTCGCCGGGGATGTGGCGCTCGGCCATCCCGAAGGCGGTCGCGCGGCTCGTGACGAACGCCCCGGTCTCCTCGAACGTCCCCCGATCGAAGAATTCCTCCAGGCGCTCGCGCGCGGTGAGCCGGCCCGCGGCGTGGTGCTTCGCGACCCGTTCGCTCCCCCCGCCGTCGAGGGTCGCCTTCTTTAGGACCGCCCACCGGTCGAACGCGTCGCTCACGGAGCCCCGTCCACCTCGACATCGCCGGCCCTTATCGCTATCCGGTCGGGGCCGTGGCGCAACCAGAGCTCTCCCTCGGTGCCGATCCCCTCGATCTGACCGACGACCCCCTCCACCCTCGCCGTCCGGCCGAGCCCGTAGAGGACCGCGGAGCAGCGCTCGACCGCTCGCGCCGGGCCGGCCGGCCCGGCGAGCGCGTGCGCCGCTCGCAGCGCTCCGTCGACGACCCACGCCTCCACCTCCTCCAACGTCGGAGGCGGGTCGACTCGGTCCCCGATCGCGGCGACCCGTCCGCGTAGCTCCTCCGGTACCTGGACCGAGCTCGGGACGACGTTCATCCCGATCCCGACGACCTCCCGGAGCGCGCCGGTGTCGCTCCGCACCTCATCGATCAGGATGCCCGAGATCTTGCGCGAAGTCCCCGCCCCGGTGACGAGGAGATCGTTGGGCCACTTGATGGCCGTCTCGAACCGGTATCGCTGGAGGAGCTCCGCCCGGAGCTCGACGCCGATCGCGAGCGCGAGCAGGGTGCGCGGGGGGGGCGGCGCGTCGACGACCAAGGACAGGTAGACCCCCCCGCCGGGCGGCGACCACCAACGGTGGTCGAGGCGACCGCGTCCGCTCGTCTGGGATCGCGCGACGACGCGCGTCCCTTCGGGACTCGTGCGTCGCGCGAGCTCGATCGCTCGGTCCTGCGTCGAGGCGATCGACTCGAAGAACTCTCGAGGCCCCACCGCCGTTCTCCCACCGGCACCGAGGGGGGTCGCGCCTTAACCGTACTCGGCGCGGCCCCGGTAGGTTCATCCCCTGCGAGGGTGTGGTTTCGGCGCCGTGAACGACCTTTCGACCGCGCTCACCCGGATGGTCCCGGCACTCGAACGGCAGATCCGCCCGAGGCTCGAAGGGTTCGTGGGCTCGATGGTCCGCTCCTACCTTCCCCAGACGTGGGTCTTCGAGGCCGAGGGCGAGGCGGCGAGCCTCACCGTCGATCGGGAGGGGAACGCCTCGGTCGCCGCGCACGCGCTACCGGCGCCGGACGTGACGATCCAGGCGAAGCGGGAGATCCTGCTCGCCGCGCTGACGCGGGGGCGCGAAGCGTCGGCGCACGAGTCGGACTTCCACATCACGACGCACACCCCGAAGGGGCGCACGGCGTTCAGCTTCCTCCGCCAGCGCTTCGGGATCTGAGTCCGACCGCCGGCGCCGTCAGTCGAGCTCGCGGAGCCGCTGGATCATCTTGACCACCGCACGCACGGCGTTCGCCGCGTTCTCGATCCGGTCCTGCGCTTGCAGTCGGGTCTCTCCGGGACCCGTGATCCCGAGTCCGACCGGCTTCGAATAGTCGACCGCCAGGTCCGCGAGCTTTCGGGCGGCCTGCTGCATCACGATCTCGTCGTGCTGCGTTTCGCCCTCGATCACGGCACCGAGCGCGACGACCGCATCGACGTCCTTGCGCTCGAGCAGCGCCTTGGTCGCGAGCGGGAGGTCGTAGACCCCGGGGGTCTTGACCACCGGCCCGAGCTCTGCGCCGAGGAAGGAGATCTCCTCCTTCGCCCGTTCGAGCATCGCATAGGTGATGTCGAAGTTGTATTCGCTCGCCGCGATCGCCACTCGGATCTCCTTTGGGGCTGCTTGCTTCGCCATGGTTGGTTCTCCTTTCGTTTTTGGGGGGACACGCATTCGGGACTCGCGTCAGCGGACCGGCCGGACCGCTCCGGCGTCTGGGAATCCTTGCCGGCGCCCGGTGCCGCGGCGCCGCTCCAGGTCGTGGGGTCGGAAGAGGAGCGCGAAGGCGTTGATCGCGTGCGCTTCGGCGCGCCGGCGAGCGAGCCGATCGAGATCGATCTCGGTCGACGCCTCGCTCTCGAAGACGAAGCACTCGACGATCGGCTTGGCTTCGGCGACGCCGGCCCATAGGAGCCCGAGCGACGCCTCGTGGGCGCACATCCGGTCGTACTCCGCCGCCCCGGGCATCCCGAGGGCGAGAACGAGGTCGACCCCGTCGTCGCACAAGAGCTGGCGGGCGGCGACCGGCAGGTCCTTGATCCCCGGGACCGTACGTCGGACGATCCGAAAGCCCGTGCCGGAGGCCCGGAGCGCGGCGACCGCGCTCGCGGCCATGTCGACGCGCGCGAAGGTCGTATCGAGAACGCCGATCTTCCTCACGTGCTCGCCTCCTTGCGGCCCGACCGCTCGAGGATCCGCTCGACGATCTTGCGCGTCGCCAGCTCATCGTGCGGCAGCGCTCCGATTCGGGCGACCTTGAGCGGGACCCCCCGCCGGGCGCATTCGCGCTCGACCTCCGACTCGTTCCAGCGTTGATCGTAGCCGAGGGCGATGATCTGAGGCTGAAGGTCGACGACGGTCTGATAGATGTCGGTCGTGCTGCCGAGGATCGCGCGGTCGACCGGCTTGAGCGCCTCGACCATCTGGCGGCGGATCACTTCGGGGACGTAGGGTTCGTGCTTGAGTCGACGGGCCGTCTGGTCCCGTGCGACGACGACGACGAGCTCGTCGCCGAGCCGACGCGCCTCGGTGAGAAAGTAGACGTGGCCCGGGTGAAGGAGGTCGAAGACCCCCGTGGCCATCACGCGGACCATGTCCGCCACGCCTCGGCGATCGAGCGTCCTTCGAGGAAGATCCATCCGTGGTCGTCGGCGTAACGTCGGGCGGCCTCGGGCGAGCGAGCCCCACCGGAGTCGCCGAGCATCTCGCAGACCGTCGCGGACTCGCCGAGTCCCGCCATCCGGGCGAGCGAGATGACGAGCTCCGTATGGCCCTTGCGCTCCGTAAGGAGTCCGCGGGCCGCGTAGATCAGCGGAACGTGTCCCGGACTCGTGAAGGCGGCGGTGAACCGGTCCCTGACCCCGAGGGCTCCGCGAGGTCGGCGGACCTCCGCGGCGATCTCCCCCAAGGTGCGGATCGTTAGGGCGCGCTCGTTGTCGGTGACCCCGGTGTAGTTGTCGCGGTGGTTGATCGAGATCCCGAACGCACTTCGGCGGTCGTAGCGCGGCCGCTCGACGACGCGCTCCAGCACCGGGTACGTGGACGAGGCAAGCCCCAGGAGATCGCGCTGGAACGGGATCCCAAGATGCTCTCGGAGCTCGTCGGAGATCGCGGTGCAGATCAGCCCGCCCGCGTCGCGTCGGGCGAGGCGCACGAGCTCGGGGGTCGCTCGCTCGCTGAGGAAGACGAGGTCGGTCTCCCCCTCGCGGTCGGGAGCGTCGTAGATGAGGATCGGCTCGCCGATCGCGAGCGCCTCGCCGGCCCGCTCGACCTCGCCGAAGTCGACCGACGGATCCGACTTCGCCATCATCGGTCGAGCGACCGATTTCGAGTTAATAAGTAATGCGTAACTAACCAAAAATGGGTTGATGGCCGATGAGGACCGAGGAGAACGAGAGACCGTCAGCGTGCCACGGATGCGACCTCGGAGCGACCTTCCCGAAGGAAGGGCGCTGTTAGGAGGTGATCCATCTGCAGGTTCCCCTACAGATACCTTGTTACGACTTAGTCCCCCTTGCTGAACCGAAGTTCGAGCGACCCAGATGAGTCACCCTCACTCCGACCCAACTCGGATGACTTGACGGGCGGTGTGTGCAAAGAGCAGGGGCACATTCACCGCGGGATGTTGACCCGCGATTACTACGGAATCCATTTTCACGAGGGCGAGTTACAGCCCTCGATCCAGACTACGATGGGGTTTCAGGATTGCCTTCCCCTTTCGAGGTCGGTTCCCATTGTCCCCACCTTTGTAGCGCGCGTGTTGCCCGGGAGATTCGGGGCATACGGACCTACCGTAGACCTCTCCTTCCTCTGCCTTAGCGGCAGCGATCCCTTCAGTGTGCTCTCACGACCGCTCGTGAAATAGCGACTGAAGGCGAGGGTCTCGTTCGTTATCTGACTTAACAGAACGCCTTACGGTACGAACTGACGACGGCCATGCACCACCTCTCGGAGGATCGGGCAAGGTCTTCGGCCTGGCTTTCATCCCTCCGTCGCCCCCGGTGAGTTTTCCGGCGTTGAATCCAATTGAACCGCACGCTCCTCCCGTTGCGGTGCTCTCCCGCCAATTCCTTTAAGTTTCAGTCTTGCGACCGTACTCCCCAAGCGGCAGACTCAACACCTTCGCTCCGGCACTGGGAGCCCACGCAGGACCCCCAACACCAAGTCTGCAGCGTTTACACCCTAGACTACCGGGGTATCTAATCCCGTTTGCGCCCTAGGGCTTCGTCCCTCACTGTCGGATTCGTTCTAGGTGAACGCCTTCGCCACTGGTGGTCCCCCCCGGATTACAGGATTTTACCCCTACCCCGGGAGTACCTTCACCCTCTCCCGATCCCAAGCCGAGCAGTGTCTCCGGCCTTCGGACCGTTGAGCGGCCCGATTTCCCCGGAGATTTGCCCGGCCAGCTACGGACGCTTTAGGCTCAATAATAATGAGCACCACTCGGGCCGCGGGTATTACCGCGGCGGCTGGCACCCGTCTTACCCGGCCCTTACTTCTCGAGCTTTTTAGGCTCGAGAACAGCCTACACATAGTGTAGGCACTTGGAGTCCCCGCATCGTGGTTTCCCACATTGTGCAGGTTTCGCGCCTGCTGCGTCCCGTAGGACCTGGATTCGTGTCTCAGAATCCATCTCCGGGCGACTTCTCCCAAAGCCCGTACCCGTCTCTGGCTAGGGGGTCCGTGAAACCCCCTACGACCTGATAGGCCGCAGACCCATCCTCGAGCCCCGCAGGGTTTGGGCCTGAGAGCCTTCCATCATCTCAGACCTATCGGGTATTATCCCCAGTTTCCCGGGGTTATCCCCGTCTCGAGGGCAGATTGTCCGCGTGTTACTGAGCAGTGCGCCGAGGGCTTACCCCTCTCGACTCGCATGGCTTAAGCGAACTCCAATAGCGGTGCCCGCCGGCAGGATCAACCGGATTGACGCACACAGTTCGTGCGTGGGAATACTTTCCTTGGTCACAACCGATCTTCGCTGACTGGCGGAATTGCTCTATGCATTTATGGATGAGCTATTCGCGTACGTTTCTCGTTCTTTCCTCGTCAGTCCCGAGAGGTCACTCCCCGTCTCCGGGGAGGGGATCTCGGGGCTCCACGCCCCATCGGGCCATCGTGTGGCGTCGCCTTGGAAGAGGCCGGATCACGGATCCCCGGCTCGCCGTGGCCACGTCGGGCACGTGCACACCCCGAGGGGCGCGCCCGTACTTGCTCGACCGAGAAGGGGACGGTATTTAACGGAGGCGCCGGCCCGCGCTGAACGAGCGGTCGCCCGCAACCACGGCGTGTGCGTGACCCCGACGAGGAGCCCTTCCGGGCTCAAGAGTCGGCTCACGGTCTGACCCCACGGTTCCCGGCGCGCCGACACGAGCACGCGATAGCCGAGCGCGACGAGCTCGGCGGTCGACGCTCGGACGTCCTTCACGTCGAACTCGAGCCACGCCTGAGGGACCGGGATCTCTTTCGGCCACGACGACCTCCCAAAGCACGACTCCAGTACTTGGCAACGTTTAGACATCGAGGAACTCCGACCATCCTTGACGCCATAATTGCCCCGGTATGCGCCCTCGATTCTCGAGGGCGGTGAGGTTGCCCAGGCGGTATCCGACCGCTTGGAGCAGCATCAACAGAAGGTCCACGAACCTCAGCCGCTCCTGTCGGACCCGGAACCCCCCGCGGCCCTTTCGGCGCTCACTCGCGTAGAGGACCTTCAGCACCACCCATTCGTTCTGCAGCATCATCCCCACACCGACATGGAGGAGACGCAGCGCCGGCGAGCGACTCGAGGTTCGAGCCAGGGCCTGGCCGAGGATTCGGTAGCTCGACTCGATGCCGAACCGCCCCCGGTACCGGTCCGCCACCTCTCGGAGCGGGATGTCGCCGAGGACGGCGTAGATCCAGTACTGGCAGCCCCGTCGGTTCCACTTCTTCCCCTTCTGGTAGCGGACGACCACATGGATCGTCAGCTCGAGCGGCGGCTGGCCGGCCTTCGGCCCCTTGAGCGTGTGCGTGGTGGAGTAGGAGCCGTGGCCGCGCTCCCACTTCTTCCGCTGGCGAGAGCCGAGGCGGAGGGGAACCACCGCCGAGATGCCCTCGGCCTTCAGCCAAGAGAGCACGGCGTAGTTGTAGAACCCTCGATCGAGGAAGACCGCCTTGAGCTGGCCCCCGGCCTGACGGAAGTCGTGGAGCGCCTGCTGGACCGCCGGGAGGGTTCGTCCGTTGCTCGGGTGGAACCTCAGCGAGGCGACGAGCCGAAAGTCGGGGAGGAGGATCGAGAGCGAGGCGAAGCGGTGCGCCCGGTGGGTGCCCCGCTCCTCCTTCGTTCGGACATACTGGCGGCGCTTCGGGTCGAGGGGCTGGCCGTAGTACGGTCGGTCGTGGAAATCGATGGCCACGTCGACGGGCTCCTTCGGGACGAAGGGGCGGATCTGGCGGCGGAGCGCGAGGGTGAGAGCGCGCTGGGTCCGTCCGAGCGTGAGGTGGTCGAAGAGCCAGCGCGCGGTCCGATCCGAACAGCCCCGACGGCATTGGGCCCGGGCTCGGTGCACCGACGAGCGCAGGGTGGCCGCTCGGAGGAGGAGGTCGCCGGTGTCCCGGAGGGTGGAGGGACGGAAGCGCCGGGTGAGGGCGCCCGCCAGGAGGGGGAGGAGCCACGCGAGGGCGGTGGAGCGGATCCGACGGTCCGAGAGCCGCCGGAGGGGCCGTCGGGACGCAGGGTATTTGTCTCGGAGGCGAGCTCGGTCCTCTGCGGTCTCACGACCGCCGCCGCGGCGGGTTTGCCACACACAAAATCGTCCGCGGTGCCCCCCACTTCAACGGGGGACTCCATCGGAAACCGGGACGTCGAGGAAGCCCCGAGAACTCAGGG
>JBOGRR010000043.1:0-10468 GCA_050749765.1 Thermoplasmata archaeon
GTTCGTAAGCGGTGGAGGAGGCGGCTTCCAGCTGACGTATGGGCCGTCGACGAACTCGACCTCCCCTACCCAGAACATCAGCTTCGGGAACACGACCAACCAATCGGTCGGCACCGGTGGGATCTACAGCCTCGGCAACTTCGCGGTCCCGGCGTGGGTCGAGTACGCGCTCCTCGGGGCGGTTCTTGTGATGGTCGGGACCATCTCGGCGCGCCTCTTCGCGCATCGTATGAAGGATCAATCGGACGATGAGCCGGATCGTGAGCAGGAGCGCGACGACCTCCGCGCAGCGCTGACGAGGGCCGCGAACGCGCTCGACGATCCGAACGCCGATCCGCGCCGGGTCCTCGAGTCCCTGTACGCCCAGCTCCTCCTGCGCATCGAGTCGCTCACCGGGGATCTGCGCGCCCTCACGCCCGAGGAGATCCGCACGACGCACCTCGTGGGCCTGGGCGTCCGGTCGGAGGCAGCCGAACGCATCACGAGGCTCTTCGAGCGCGCGCGATACTCCTCGCACCCGATCGCCCCGAGCGAGCTGGTCGAGGCCCGGGGCGCGCTCCGCGAGGCGATCGCCGATCTCGACCGCCGTGGGGCGGCACCGTGATCAGCGCTCGTACGATCGGTCTCATCGCCGCCGCCGTCCTCGCGGGGGCATTTCCTTTGGTGATCCCGGCAGGCCTGGAGATCCAGGAGTTCGCCGGGGGAGCGGCGCTCCTCCTCGGTCTCGCGGCCGGGTGTTGTCTGTACCTCGACTACTGGCCGAGCGAGCGGCCGGCTCCCCCGACCGAGATCGAATTCGAGTTCCCACGGTTCGGCCCACCGGGAGCGGAAGGGGCCCTTCGCGGGAACCCGATCGCGCGGGAGTCACTCGTGTTCGAGCTCGATACGATCGAACGATCCGGGTTCCGCCCAGATCTCCCCACGACGACGGTCGAAGAGGTGCGGCGGATCACTCGGATGTCCTCGTCCGACTTTCGAGCCTACGTGGAAGAGCGACTCGACCGGTTGGAACGACAGACATGACCTCCTCCTCGGATCCGAGCGGAACGTGGTCGGCTCGTACCTGGCTCTTCTACGGTTCGGCCGGCATGTTGCTTCTCCTGGCCATCATCCTCCACGACCCGGTCCCGCTCTTCGCGGCCGTCCCGCTCCTACTGGCTCCTCTCGCGGTCTTCCTCTCGGCTCCGAACGACCTCGAGCCGATCGAGCTCCGTTGGGAGGAGGGAGGAAGCCAAGGAACGGTGGCCCTGCACGGCACCATGGAACTTCCGACCGGTGTGGACAGCCGCAGGATCGTGCTCGAACTCCCGGTGCCGCCGGACCTCATGTCCGCCGCGCCGCCTCGGATCGCACGGGGCGCGCACGCGCTCGAGTTCTGGGCGGACTGGATCGCCGCCGAGCCGCTCCTGACGGTCCTCCACCCTCCGCGCGTACACTGGGAGGACCCCCTCGGACTGTTGCGCGTCCCCCTCACGGTCCACGGGCCAGCGCTTCCGCTCGAGCGCTACCCCCCTGACGTGGGTCGACTCGGCGCGATGCGCCTCCGCCGCACGATCGTCTATCCGGGCGAGACCCGTTCTCCCGCCCTGGGAGCGAGCGGCGAGTTCCACGGACTGAGGCCGACCGTCGCCGGGGATTCGGCCCGTCAGATCAATTGGCCCGCGGTCGCCCGAACCGGGCGCATGTTCAGTAACGAGTTCCTCCTCGAACGGGCGGGAGACGTCCTGCTCCTGCTCGACGCCCGCGCGAGCCCGCTCGGCCCCGAGGTCGACGAGCGCCTACTCGGAGTCATGCGCGCGGCCGCCGCCGGGATCTCCGCCGCCTTCTTGCACGAGAAGTCCCGGGTCGGCCTCGCGGTCTTCGGCGAGTTCGCCGACGTGATCCCGCTCGGCTCTGGGCGCGCGCAGCGGTTTCGGATACGGGAAACGCTCTTGCGTGCCAAGGTCGTGACGCGGCCCGGCCCCTCCGAGCGGATGGCAGTGATCACTCGACGCCAGTTCCCCTTCGGGCCGACGACGATCCTGATGAGCTCGCTGGCTAGCGACAACGCGGATCTGCTCGTGTTGCACCTGCGCCGTCGCGGGTTTGCGCCGATCGTGCTCAGCGCCTCGCCGATCGCGGTGTGGCCCCACACCCCGGGCATCTCGATGGACGACGCGGAACTCGCGACCCGAATCGCCCGCCTTGCCCGTCGCCAGCAGGTCGCCCGGGTCTGGCGGACCGCTCCGGTAATCGATTGGTCGGAGTTCTGGTCCCTCGCCGGATTCACGCACTTCCTCGCGATGGGCGGCGGAGAGAGGCGGCGCACGTGAGGGCGCTATGGAGCGCGGTGGAGCGACGCGACCCCGTCGGCCTCCCGACGTTCGCCTTGCTTAGCGCCCTCCTCCTCGTGCTCGCCATCGGTGCCGGACGAGTGAGCGAGGAGTCCGCGGTCGGTGTCACGGTCGTGGCGCTCGGCCTCTCGGCCCTCCTCCGAGTGGTCGGCGGCCGGGACCGCGTCAGCCTCGCCCTCGTGCCGACGCTCATCGTACTGGCCTTCCTCTCGATCGTCACCCCGCTCTCCATCCTCAGCGAGCTCTTGGTCGGTATCTCGGCGCTCGTCGCCCTCGCCTGGCTCACGGACGGCGCCGGCCTCCCCCGTGGCGCGCTCCGGGGCGTGACCGATCTCCTGCTCTTGCCGGCCGTCGGTTTCGGGCTGGCGCTCGGGGGCACTCTTCTGTTGCCCCCCGGGGAGCTTCGGGTCGGTATCGCGAGTCTTCTCCTGGTCGTCGCTCTGGTCCTCGCCGCCCTCATCCTCGTGCGGCCCGAGCGCTTGCGTCCGCGCTCGACCGCTCGGCCGCCACGCTCATAGGCGGCTAGATCTTCGCTTCGGTGGCCCCGCGCAGGGCGCGGGCCCGGGCCCCGTCGAAGGGTCCCTCTCGACCCTATGCGGACGGGTCGTCCGCCGGGGATGAAGTGAGGACAACCCCGGAGTCCGACAGCCCCGGCCGGGGTCAGACCGCGGAGAGGGCGTGCGCCTTGCCGTGATGCGGACTCGTTACGGCCGGGGGATACCGGCCATATCCCCAGATATAGCGGCGCCGGCTTAGCCGCGGGAGGGCGGCCTTGGACAGCTCAGCGACCCGAGAGCATATCGCGCGGGTGCGGCAGTCCGTCCACGTCGCGGTCGTCGGTCGCGACGAGGCGATCGACCGGATCATCGTCGGGCTCTTGGCCGACGGCCACCTCCTGCTCGAGGATCTCCCGGGTCTCGCGAAGACCCTGCTCGCCCGCTCGTTCGCGCGCTCGCTGGGCCTCTCCTTCCAACGGGTCCAGTTCACGGCCGACCTCCTCCCGCACGATCTCCTCGGGATGGAGGTCCTCGACGCCGCGAGCGGAACGTTCGTCTTCCGACCGGGTCCGCTCTTCGCGAACGTAGTGCTCGCCGACGAGATCAACCGCGCCCCACCGAAGGTCCAGTCGGCGCTCCTCGAGGCGATGCAGGAGTACCAGATCACGAGCGAGCGCACGACGCACATGCTCGAACGTCCATTCCTCGTCTTGGCGACGCAGAACCCGATCGAGCTCGAAGGGACGTACCCGCTGCCCGAGGCGCAGGTCGACCGATTCTTGATGCGGCTCAAGGTCGGCTATCCCACGCTCGAGGAAGAGCGAGAGATCCTCCGACGCCGCCGGGAGCGAGGGAAGGACGAGGCCGATGTCCCGAACGCGATCTCCGCCGACGAGTTTCGGGCGATGCAGCGCTCGGTCGAGTCGGTCGAGATGGACCCGTCGGTCGAGGGGTACGCTGTCGACATCGTGCGAGCGACGCGCGCCGACTCACGCTCCGAGGTCGGCGCATCACCGCGCGGGTCGCTCGCGCTCCTCAAGATCGGCCGGGCGGAGGCCCTCATTCAGGGGCGCGACTTCGTGCTCCCGGACGACATCAAGCGTCACGCAGAGCCGGCGCTCGCCCACCGCATCACGGTGCTCCCCGAGCCATGGATCCGTGGGGTCCGTGGGGCCGACATCGTGCATGCGGCGATCGAGAAGACCCCCGTGCCTAAGGTCAGCTGACCGTCCGACCGCAAGCGCTTAACTCTCGCTCTGGGTCGTTCGGGCCGTGCCTTCTGGATCGCCCGTGGTCGTCATCGCGGACCCGATCGACGCCCGGGCGATCGACGCCTTGCGCTCGGAGAGCTGCACGGTCCTCGATGCGAGCTCGGGGCCGGTCGCGCTCGAGGCGGCGCTGCCCGAGGCGTGGGCGATCGTCGTGCGCAGTCGGACGAAGGTCACCGCATCGCTCCTCGAGCGAGCTCCTCGACTCACCCTGATCGCTCGCGCGGGCGTGGGGGTCGACAACGTCGATCTTGGGGCCGCGGCCGCCCGTGGGATCCGGGTGGTGAACGCTCCCACCGCGGCGACCTCAAGCGTCGCGGAACTCACGATCGCCCTCGCCCTCATGCTGGTTCGAGGTCTCGCCGCGGCGATCACCTCCACGAAGTCGGGAGGATGGGAGCGGAGCACGCGCGGCGGTGAACTGGCTGGACGGACGGTCGGGCTGGTCGGCTACGGACGGATCGCCCGCGAGGTCGCGCGCCGCCTCGGGCCGTTCGGCGCCCGCACGATCGCGTACGACCCGTTTGTGACGGCGAGCGGCGACGCGACCGAGATGGTCCCCTTCGAGCGCCTGCTCGCGGAA
This sequence comes from Thermoplasmata archaeon, assembly GCA_050749765.1. Classification (GTDB taxonomy): domain Archaea; phylum Thermoplasmatota; class Thermoplasmata; order Lutacidiplasmatales; family UBA184; genus Lutacidiplasma. Next base: position 4,682 of record JBOGRR010000043.1, read on the forward strand.
AGCGATATCGTGAGCCTCCATGCCGCCGCAACTCCCGAGAACCACCACCTCATCGACGCGCGCGCGCTCGCTCAGATGCGCTCGGGCGCCTTCCTCCTCAATGTCGCACGCGGCACCCTGGTGGACGAAGCGGCGCTGCTCGACGCGCTGCGTTCGGGACGACTGGGGGGCGCCGCGCTCGACGTCTACGAGGTCGAACCCCCCATGAACCGCGAACTCCTGGCGCATCCGAACGTGATCGCGACCCCGCATCTCGGCGCTTCGACCCCGGAGGCGCAGCGGCGCGCGGGCGCACTCGTCGTCGACGAGGTGCGTCGCGCGCTACGCGGCGAACCGCTCCAGGCGCTCGTCGCGCCTCCCGCCAGAGGGCGCTGATGCCGTTCGATCCCGAGACGACGACCTTCCTCATCGCCGGTCCCGTTCGGATCCACCCACGTGTGCTGCGCGCGATGTCGACCCCGAGCCTCAATCATCGCGGCGACTACTTCCACGGGGTCGTCGCCGAGATCCGCGAGCTGCTTCCGATCCTCTTCGGCCCCGGCGGCCGATCGGTCGTCCTCAGTGGCAGCGGAACTTCTGGGCTCGAAGCGATGTACTCTTCGCTCGTCCCGAAGGAGGGCCGGACCCTCGTCCTGACCAACGGCAACTTCGGCGAACGCACCGACCAGATCGTGCGGCGATGCTCCTCGAACGTCACTACGCTCAGCGCGCCGTGGGGCCAGCACCTTCCGCTCGAGGCGGCACGCGCCGAGCTCGAAAAGGGTGATGTGAGGGCGGTCTGCGTCGTCCACAATGAGACGAGCGTGGGCCTGCAGAACGACCTGGCCCAGATGGCGCCCGCGGTGAAGGCGTCGGGCGCGCTCTTCCTCGTCGACGGCATCAGCTCGATCGCTGGGATCCCGTGCCCGGTCGCCGAGTGGGGGATCGACGCGATCGTCGCCGGTAGCCAGAAGGGGCTCGCCGCCCCCGCGGGCCTCGCCCTCGTCCATCTCTCCGACCGCGCGATCGCTGCGATGCACCCGGGGACGTTCTACCTCGACCTTCCGACCCATCTGAAGTCGCTCGAGAAGAACGACACTCCATGGACGCCGGCCGTGCCGCTCTTCCTCGCGTTGCGCGAAGCGCTCCTGCTCCTGAAGGAGGAGGGGCTCGACCATCGCCTCGAACGCACGCACCAACTTGCGCTCGCGGCGCGCGAAGCGACCGCCGCCGTCGGCCTCGAGCTCTTCCCCGACCCTCGACACGCTTCCGATACCGTGACGGCGATCCGGAACCCCGAGGGCCTGGACGACGCCCGGCTCCGCAAGGCGCTCGAGCGGGAGTACAACATCCTCGTCCAGGGCGGTCAGGGTGCTCTCACGGGGAAGATATTCCGCATCGGTCACATGGGGATCGCGGACTGGCCCGACCTCTTGGTCACGTTCGCGGCGCTCGAGCGGATCCTCGGGAAGGCCGGTCGCCTTCCGAGCCCGGGCGTCGGGCTCTCCGCGATCGTCCGTCATATGCCGTAGGGGACTGACCCCCGAGCGACGGACAGGGGCCGGCCCGCCCTCTACGGCGGGCGCTCGAGGATGGTCGAGTCCGTGGAGCACCGATCGAGGCGGGCGACGATCCCTCCGAGGACTCCGAGCACGGTCACCCCTTCCTGGAGCGCGGTCTGCGCACGGTCCGGCGCCGGCCGGCGACAACTCTAGCCCACGAAGATCGCCGTGTAGAATGGCAACGCCCAGGACAGGACCCGACGTCGAGCACGAGGGTCCGGTCGTCGGTCTGCGGCATCGCGCGCTCGCGGAGGGAGCCTCCTCCAGGGCCCAGCCTTGCCGGCCGAGAGCGTTCATCCGTTGCCCCGGCTCCGATCCTCGGCGAAGAGGGTGTGGGCGCCGCCCGCATTCTCCGATCGACGGCCCGCCTCGGGGTGGCGCGGAGTGCCGTTTAGGGAATGCGCAACAATAAAGTGATAGATTAGGCGCCTCTTCTGTGACTGCCGTTTCCCGCTACTCCGGCTGGATGGTGTAGTTCCACGTGGGGTTCGTTTCGTGCTTGTGAAGGGGGATCGTCTCCATCTCCTCATCGGGGATCTTCTGCCCCTTCGCGTACACCTTCCGGTCCAGCCGCGCACTCACCTTCAGCCCTCCTCGGGTCCTCGTCCCCGCGATGAGGTTCACCACGGTGGCGTAGCTCTCCAGGGGAACCCCCTGCCAGTTCGCGCTGATGAACGAGAACATCCGATGCTCGATCTTATTCCACTTGCTCGTCCCCGGCGGATAGTGGCAGACCGTCACCGGGATTCCCAACTCCTTCGTCAAGGCGTGGAGGTGGTACTTCCATCCGTGGCTCCGGGACGCGTTGCTACCTCCGCCATCCGCGCAGACCAGCCACCCCGAGGCATCGGGGTAGTGTCGTCGGCCGAACCTGCGCCACCACCACCGTAGGCTCCCCACCGCGAACTCCGCGGTGTCGTGGTTCATCCCCACGTTCACGAAGCCCCGGTTCCGGCTCACATCGTAGGTCCCGTAGGGGACGGCCACGCCCTCCGCCAGATCGGGGAAGTCGTAGACGTTCACCTCGAGGGGTTGCCCCTTCGGACGGTAGGTTCGCCCTGCGTTCTTGAACTCCCCCACTTTCTCCTTCTTCTTGGTGTCCACGGAGAGGACCGGGTTCCCCTCCGCCTGGAACTTCTCGACCTGGGCGTTGATGTAGCGGAACTGGGCATCCCGTTCGGGAGGGGATCTTCCCTCCTTGCTCTTCGCGTTCACCTGCAAGGAGTACCCGAGTTCCTCGAGCAATCGCCCCACGGTGTTTGGGGAGACGGGATGGTCCTGATGGGTCATCTCCGTGGCGAGGGTTCGTGTGGACTTGTGGGTCCACAGGAGGGCGCGCATGGGGCTCCCGGCGGTGCTCGCCTCGGCCAACTGTCGGAGGATCCGAAGGAGAGATGGGTCCGCGTTCTCGACTGCGCGGCGTCCTGCGCCGGGCCGTCGGAGCCGCGTCGGGACCTCGGAGGGGAGCCCGTGACGTACCTCCCTCATGCCCTTGGCTACCGTGTTGACAGAAAGTCCCGTGACGCGCTGGACTTGGGTGAGACCACCACGACCGAGATCGAGGGCACGGGCGCCGACAACCCAACGGCGCTGGGTCTCCGGCAGCGTGGGCAGCACCCGAATCCAATAGTCGGGAGGCTTCGGCACATGGGACCGGAGGGTGCCCCGGTTATATCATTTTATTGTTGCGCATTCTCTTAGATGTCGAGGATGAGCCGGGCTCGCCCTCGTTCGAAGTCGACGATCGCTTCGTGGAGCGTCACGGCCTTCACCTCGATCTTGGATGGGTGGCGCGCGGAGTCGAACGGCTCCCCTCGCGCGCTCGCGATGAGGGCGGTCGGCGGCCGGCCCAACGTGCGCACCTCGATCTCCCGTACGAGGAACCCTTCGGTCGACTCCAGGGCCAAGAGCCCATTGAGGAAGGCCACGGCGAGGGAGGTCGGGTCCTCCCCGGAGGCGCTCACCGCACGCTCGAGGCGGGGCCGAACGGTGCGCAGGTCCGTCATCAACGCGTAGAGACCCAGGCCAAGGGCCTCGAGCAGTTCGGCGGGGGTCGCGCCTCGGGCCCAGATCCCGACGTCCGCGGTCGTCGGGAACGATCCCCAACGACGCGGGCGGGTCCTCCCGCGCCGAGGGGCCATGGGCCCGGGACGCTCGGACGAGTTTAAACCGCACCGGCCGGTGCCGCGCCGTGCGCGCGACCCTCGTGATCCCCACCCTCGACGAGGAAGACTCGATCGGTCATGTCCTCGCGACGTTCCGCGCGGCTGCCGAGTCGGCGAACCGGACGCTGTTCGCCGACGACCCCATCGAATGGGAGCTGATCGTCGTCGACGGTCGGTCGACCGATCACACCGTCGAGCGGGCGAGCGCCGAAGGGGCCCGCATCGTACTCGAACCGCGTCGCGGCTATGGGCGGGCGTACCGGACGGGGTTTGCCGCCGCCACGGGAGAGGTCATCGCGACCTCCGACGGGGACGCGACGTACCCGGTCGATACGCTCCCCGAACTGGTCGCGCAGCTCGAGCGCGAACACCTCGACTTCCTCACCGGGAACCGCCTCGCCTATTTGGCCGGTCGGGCGATGACGACCGAGCACCGCGTCGGGAATCGGATCCTCAACCTCACGCTCGCGTTCCTCTACCACCGATGGGTCGTCCGGATGCCGGAGCGCCGCCTGCGCGACAGCCAGAGCGGACTCTGGGTCTTCCGCCGCCGTCTCCTCGACCAGGCCCACCTCACCCAGGACGGTATGCCGATGAGCGAGGAGATCAAGATCGAGGCGCTCGTTCGTGGGTTCCGCGTCGCGGAGGTCCCGATCCACTATGGGGAGCGGTGGAGCGACCCGAAGCTGTCGAGCTGGAGGGACGGGTGGGCGAACTTCCGCTTCTTGTTCGCGAAGCGTCTACGCCTTCGGCGCGAACTCGGCGACGCGGCGCGCGGACGCACGACCGGGGTGCGCTAACGGCCGGGCCCGCTACTGGGTCTTGCCCGAGCGCTCGCGGGACTTGACCCGCAAGCCCTTGTAGCCGCACTTGCGGCAACGCACCGCTTTGGGCGGGTTGCGCGCGGAACAGTTCATGCAGATCTTCTTGTCGAGAAGGCGGTGCACGGCCTCGGGGAACGGCATGGGTGTGGGGCGCGGGACCTCGGTACCCTATAAAGCGTAATCCGACCCCAATCGGGGGATCTTCGCCGCGTCGAGTCGCGATCCGACCTGCGGCGCGTCGGTAGGCGCGAGCGTACCTAGAATCTGCTCCGGCGCCCCGGAAGGTCGCGGCGATAGCGATATCGAGCCCACGCCCGTCGCGGGGCTGTGATCTACGCGAACGGGCTGGGGGAGGAGTCGGTGCGCCAAGCCCGGCGCGCCCTCGAATCGGCGGTCCGACGGGGCGGGCCGGTCCCGCGATCCACCCCGAGATCGGCCGGCTCCGAGCGAGCCGGGGTCTTCGTCACGTTGAAGCGCTACCCATCGAACGAACTTAGGGGGTGCGTCGGTTTCCCGTGGCCGACCCTTCCTCGGGACGAGGCGATCGACCGCGCCGCGGTCGCGGCCGGTCTCGACGACCCGCGGTTCCCCCCCGTCGAGCCCGCAGAACTCGACCACCTCGTGCTCGAGGTCTCGCTCCTCACTTCCCCCGAGCCGATCGGCGCCGAGGACGCCGCCGGACGGCGAGGCGGTGTCGAGGTCGGACGGCACGGGCTGATCGTTTCGGCGCACGGCGCGAGCGGGCTGCTTTTGCCGCAGGTCGCCGTCGAGCAGGGGTGGGACGCCGAGACGTTCCTCGACGCGACGTGCGAGAAGGCCGGGCTCTCCCGCGGGGCCTGGCGGAAGCCCGGGACCCGGGTCGATCGTTTCGAGGCCGCGGTCTTCGCCGAGCGCTCACCGGGCGGCGAGGTCGGGCGGGCGTAGGCACCGGCGACCGCGCGATATCGCCCGCGAACTGCACGCCATCGACCTCCCACGAGCGGGCGGTCTCCGACTCGAAGACCCCACCGGTGCGCAAGGTCAAACGGTCGACGAGCAACTCGCGCTCGATGAGATCACGCCGTCGCTCGAGCGACGCGATGAGCGCCTCGGGCCCGATCAGGTCGAGAGCGATCCGATCGGTGAAGGCCAGGCCGAGCTCCTTGCGGCGCTGCTGCAATCGCCGGAGAACCTCTCGGGCCATCCCCTCCTCGAGGAGCTCGGGGGTCGGGACTCGCGGAAGCGCCGCGACGATCCGACCGTCGTGCTCCCGGGTCA
>JBOGRR010000044.1:0-10290 GCA_050749765.1 Thermoplasmata archaeon
CCCCAAGCGGTCGAGGCGCCGAGCGAGTTCGACCCGCTTCCACGGACCGGCCGCCGCCGTCATCGACTGTGTCGTGAGCAGAGCGGCGCCTTCGGACCCCCGCGGGTCTCGGCCGCACCCCGCGGGCGAGAGGAAGGTGATCGACGCACTGGCGGCCGTCGGAGGGGGGCGCTGGCTCGTCATCGCGAGACCGTCGAGCGGCTCGAGGTGCCGGATGTCGAGCGGGTCCCGCGTCGTCGTCACGCCGCCCCCGCGGAACTCGGTTCGTAGCGCACCACGAGCCGCGCCTCTTCTCGGAAGAGGGCGCGAGCCACGTCACGGATCGCGGGGGGGCGGACCTTGAGGAGGGCCCGATAGAGCTCGTCTTCGAAGGCGGTGGAACGCAGCGTGGCGAAGAGGCCCAAGCGAAAGCCGGTGCGGGTCGAGCCTTCGTAGGAGAGGCCCGCACCGCGGCGGACTCGCACGCGCGCCTCCTCGACTTCGGCCGCGGTCGGGCCGTCCCGCGAGAGCCGGCGGAGCGTCGAGTGGACCGCGTCCTCGAGTCGGTCTAGCGTCACTCCCGCGCTCGCTTGAGCGTGGACCTCGAAGAGCGAAGGGTGGACCCGCGCCTGCCACTCGGAGGTCGCGCGCACGGCGAGACCCGGGTCCACGAGCGAGCGATAGAGGCGAGAGCTCGGGTGTTCTCGCGCCCGACCCCAGATCGAACCTCCGGCGAAGAGCCGGCTCTCTCCGCCCAGAACGGTGTCGAGCATCATCGTCGCGGCCGCGCTCGGGTCAAAGACCGACGGAGCGCGAAACGCGACGTCGAGGAACGGAGTGGTGCCGGGCCCACGGAGCGTCGAACGCCGCTCTCCCCGGGGGGGTGGCTCTACCTCGGCGACGCGCGGGTCTTCGCCGGCCGCCGGGAGGCGGCCGAAGCGCCGGCGAACGGTTGTACGCACGGTCGCGGGCTCGAAGCCGCCGGCGATGACGAGGACCGCGTTGCGCGGTCCGTAGAAACGATGGTAGTACTCGCGCAGGTGCTCGCCGTTCATTGACTCGATGTCTCGACGGTAACCGAGCGCGTCCCACCGGTAGGGGTGCCGGCGAAAGGCGAGCTCATAGAGCTCCTCGGAGGCCCGGAATTCCGGCCAGTTCTCGTTCCCTTCGCGCTCGGAAAGGACGACGGTCCTCTCCCGGTCCACCTCCCGGTCGGTGATCAGTGCGCGGGTCAGCCGGTCGGCCTCGATGTCGAGCGGCACCGCGAGGTAGGCTCGCGGGACGGTCGAGTAGTAGGCGGTGAAGTCGTAGCTCGTGAATGCGTTGAGCGCTCCTCCGACCTCGACGACCGCGCGATCGACCTCGCCCTTCCCGTATCGAGGCGAACCCTGGAAGAGCATGTGCTCGACCCAGTGCGACGCTCCGGTGATGCCCGGGTGCTCGTTCTTCGAGCCGACCCGATACCAGACCCACACGCTCGCGGTCGGACTCGTCGGTTCGGGGGCGAGGAGTACCTCGAGTCCGTTCGGGAGGCGGAAGTGCTCGACGCGGGGTCGGTTCACTCCTCCGTGTGCCACGCGACCACTGACTCGGGGCGGAATATAGCGAGCGCCACGTGGGAACTGCGCCCAAATCATTATGCGTGACGGTTCACCCACCGGTCCTCGTGCAGCCGATCCTTCGGCTCGTGCGTATCGGGAACGTCGTCGTCTCGTTCGCCGGGACGGTGGTCGGTGGTCTCGCCGCGGCGGGCCTCGGACTCCCAATCGAGGCGTCGTTCTGGTGGGCGGTCCTGCTCGCCGCGCTATCGACCGCGTGCGTCACCGCCGCGGGGAACGTCCTCAACGATTACCTCGATATCGAAGGGGACCGAGCCAACCATCCGGACCGCCCCCTGGTCCTCGGAGAGATCACGCCCCGCGGCGCGAAGCAGCTCGCCGCGGGACTGTTCGTCGCGGGCGGTTTGCTGATCGTCCCCATCGTAGTCTTCGTTCCGTGGGTCGGGGTGATCTATGTCGTCGCGGTCCTCGCCTTGCTCGGCTACGAGCTCCGCTGGAAGGCGGAGGGGTTCGTCGGGAACTCGACGGTCGCGCTACTGACGGGCCTAGTCTTCCTCTACGGGGGCGCCGCCGCCGGGGATCTGCTCGCGGTCGTTCCGTTCGCGATCATGGCCTTCCTCGCGACCCTCGCCCGGGAGATCACGAAGGACATCGAGGACATGGCGGGCGACGTCGGGCGCCGGACGCTCCCGATGAGCCGCGGCGTCCCGTTCTCCAGCGCCGTCGCGCGCATCGCCATCGGGGTCGCGATCGCCGTCAGTCTTACGCCGCTTCTATGGGTCGTCGCACCGGCGAGCGTAGCGGGAATTATGTACCTCGGCCTAGTCCTCATCGCCGATGCCGTCTTCGTCGTTTCGGTCGCCTACCTCCCGCAGCGCTTGCACTGGGAGCAAACGGTGAGCAAGGGAGCGATGGCGATCGCTCTGATCGCTTTCTTGGCGGTGGCGTTCCGGTGAGCGCCTCGGACGGGATCGGCCCGGTCGAGCGGGCGCTGACCAGCGCGGTGCATGCAGGTCCGGTCCACCTGACGCTGATCGACCCAGAAAAGTCGACTCCCGAAGCCAGCGCCGAGCTCGCGCGCGGGGCGGTCGAGCTCGGGTCCGCAGGGATCATGCTCGGAGGTTCGACCGGGATCTCCCGCGAACGGATGGACGGGACCGCCCGCGCCGTGAAGGCGGCGGTCCGTGTCCCCACGATCATCTTCCCGGAGGGTCCGAGCTCGCTCTCCTCGGCTGCGGATGCGATCTTCTTCATGAGCCTGCTGAACTCACGCAACCTCGAGCTGGTCATTCGGACGCATGCGCGCGCCTCGCTCGCCGTGCGCGAGCTCGGGCTCGAGACAATACCGATGGGCTACCTCGTCATCGCTCCCGGGATGCGCGTCGGAGAGGTGGGCCAGGTCGATCCGGTCGAACGGGCCGATGTCCTGGCTGCCCAGGGCTATGCGCTTGCGGCCGAAATGCTCGGGATGCGCTGGGTCTACCTCGAAGCGGGGTCCGGCGCACCTGCGCCGGTTCCCCCGACGATGATCCGTTCCGTGCGGACGGTGCTCCGCGTGCCCCTCATCGTCGGCGGCGGGATCCGGACCGGGGCGGAAGCCCGAGATCTGATCGATGCCGGGGCTCACGTGCTGGTCACGGGCACGATCGCGGAGTCCGAAGGGATCGGGCCCGCCTTCCGTGCCATCCTACACGAGGTGACGCGCGCGCGTGAGCACTGACCCCGTCCTGCACCCGATGGGTGCGAGCCGGCCCGCGCCCAAGGCGAGCAGCCTGCTCTTCCGCGCCCCCAAACCCCCGCTCGCGACGCTCTACATCCTCGGGGCCTCTGCAGCCCTCGCAGTCGTGCTGTGGGCCCCGAGCTGGTCGGCCTCCGCCGAGGCGTTCGCGCTGATCTTTCTCCTCCCCGCCCTCGTTGCCGGGGTCCTGACGCCCTCGCTCGCGCACGTGCTCGGAGGCCGATTCGAGTTCCAGCGAAGCCTCTTCCTCGCGCTGATGGTGCTGCTGATCGAGTTGCCGATCGCCGTGGTCGGACGGGTCGGACTCCTCCTCGTCCCGTCCTACGGAGCCGGCGTATGGGCGATCGTCCTCTTCCTGCAGGGCCCGGCGCTCTGGTTCCGACACCTCAGCCTCTACGGCGTCTCCTCGGCGCGCCACCACCGCTCGATCATACCGGCCGCCCTGCAGCCGGTACTTGCGATCGCGCTCACGTTCCTCCTCGTCGCGCCCTCCACCCCTCTGCTCCTTGCCGCCGCGATCTTCCTCGTGGTAGGATTCCTGTGCGCGATGTTGCTCCTGCGGGTGGTCGACCGCCCGATTCGCCGAGGCTTCCAGAGCTCCGGCCTCTCTATGATGCGCCCGCTGATCGATCACGTGAACCGCCGAGACCCCGCCGCGACGGGATTCATCGAGGGGTTCTTCCTGAAGTCCGCGAAGCCCGCCGACCTTCGAGTGACGGTCGTTCGGCTCGGGGACGCGGAGAGCGCCGTCGCGACGATCGCGCTACCCACGGTGCACCCCGGCCCGTTCGGAGCGATCGGCGCGAGCGATCTGCCCCGCAAACTGCGCGAGGCGATGGGCCCGCGCGCGGGGACCGTTTTCGTACCTCACACTCCGTGCGACCACGATCTCGACCTTCCATCCGAGGCGGAGACCGCGAAGATCGGCGCAGCGACGCGATCGCTGCTCGAGGAAATCGCATCGCGCCCAGGGTCTCGCCGAGGGAGTCCACTGGTCCTCCCCTACGAGGGAAGTCTCGCCCGCGCACAGATCCTCGGAGAGACCGCGCTGGTCCTGATCACGCAAGCTCCCCTGCCGACCGACGACATCTCCTATGCCGTCGCCGATCGCATCATTCGGGAGATCCGCGCGGACGGCGGACCCCCCGTCGCTCTCGTCGACGCCCACAACTCCTACGTGGAAGACGAGGGCGACGTGCACTACGCAACGCCGATCGCCGAGAAGCTCGCTCGGGATGCGAAGGCGGCGGTGCGCGCCGCGCTCGCTCAGGCGAAGGAGGGAGGGATCGAGGTCGGCTGCGCTACGATCACGGGCTACGACATCGCGCGCGACGGGATCGCTCCGGAGGGGATGCGCGCCTTGGTCGTCCGCTGCGCCGGCTCGAGCGCGGCGTATCTTCTGATCGACGGGAACAACCTCGTGCGAGGACTCCGCGATCCGATCGTCGCCCGCCTGCTCCAGGAGGTCGACGCGGCCGAGGTCATGACGACCGACAACCACGTCGTGCACGAGGCGGACGGGTCGATCAATCCGGTCGGGGAACGGTACCCGAAGGAGGCGATGCTCAGCGACGCCGAGCACGCCGTCCACGCGGCGATCCAGCGCCTGCGTCCCGTGACGGTGACGTCCGGTCAGCGCGAGGTCCCCGGAGTGCTCGTGCTCGGCCCCGGGTTCACCTCCCGGCTGCTCACGGCCATCAGCGACACCGTTTCCATGTTGGGTAACTCTCTTGTGATGACGTTGCTCCTGCTCCTCGCGAGCTCGCTCGTCGTCTTGTTCGCGCTGAGGTAGGAGCGTCACTACGATGATGGATGGACCCAAGAGCCTCTTGGAACGTGCTGCGCGAACGATGGGCGACCCGGAGGCCCTCGATCTCCTGAGCAATCTCGTGTCGATCGCTCCGACGAACCTCGAGGACCCCGCTCACCAGCGGTGGGAGAAGCCGAACTACGAGCGGGCGATGGACCGCATCCTGCGGACCGCGCGTGGGTTGGGGTTCGCGACGCGGGTCTACGACCCCACGTCCGACCCTCACTTCCTCGGGAAGCTGCATGGGGGTCCGCGCCCGAACGCCATTATCGACCGGAACGTCGGGGCGGATCACACGGTGCTCGTCATGGCCCACTATGACGTCGTCCCGGTGCCCGAGGAACAACGCTCCCGCTGGAAGAGCCCGCCGTTCACGCTCACCGCGCGGGAGGACGGCCGCCTCTATGGCCGCGGCTCGAACGACGACCTTGGGAGTGGGGTCGTGGGAGGGCTCACCGCCTTCAAGCGGCTCGCACGCGAGGAATTCGAGAGCGTGAACCTCCGCTTGCTGATCTGCTGCGACGAGGAGACCGGAGGCGAGGGCGGGATCGAGACGATCCGGGAGCACGATGCGCGACTGGGGCCGGACGACCCGGGGCGGGTCATCCGTGCGGACGTCGCCCTGATCCCCGATGGGAGCCCCCACACGACCGCCGGATCATCCGGGGTCGCGTTCCTCGACGCGACGGTCGAGCGGCCGGTGCCGCTCGTCGAAGCGACCGCGTACGGCGAGGAACTCGTGCGTCTCCATGAGCTCGCCCGGACCTGGAAGTCGCCGATGCGTTCGGAGGACTGGCCGGCTCACAATGCGCCCGAGCCGACCATCACCGGCCGTGCGACGCTCACGAAGTTCGACCTCCGATCGGCACCGAGCGGTGGCCCTCTACCGCGACTACTGCTCGCGCACGCGGAGAGCGACGCGGCGAACCAGATCGCCCAGAGCGTCACGCTCGCCTTCGAGGCCCCTGGGTCCACTCGGACCGAACTCCCGAAGCAGCTCGCGACCCTCCTCGAGCCTCCGTTCCACCTCGAGGCCGTGACGTCCTCGGGAGAGTCGCTACCGACGGGCAGCCTCGTGCTGGCCATCGTGGGGGTCGGAGGTCACGGCGGGTACCCGCATCGCTTCTCCAATCCGGTGCCACCGACGCTCCAGCTCCTACGCATCGCCGCCGAGCGGGGTTGGATCGACGCCCGGGCCGAGGGAGATGTCTCGGCGGTCGTCGATCTCCGTCTCACCCCGGAGATGGAGCTCAACGACGGCGTCACGGCGGCCTCCGAGCGCATCGGCCCGTGGCTGAAGGCGAAACTGCCGGTGGGCCGGGTCGTCGCGCCGCCCGGCCGCAGCCGGTCCGGCTACGCCCTGCCGGTCGACCATCCGTCGGTCCTGCGGATGGCGACGATCATGGACGCGGTCTTCCATGAGCCGGTGATCTACGGGGAGTACGGCGGCACGGACGCGAGTTCGCTGCGCGGACTGTCGACCCCGGTGGGTGAACCGCTGCCGGCGCTCGTCATCGGAAGCATGGACCGTGCTGCGAACATCCACGAGGCGGAGGAGAGCCTCGACCCGAAGTACTTCGCGGGCATCGTCGACGTGATCTGCCGCTACGTCCAAGCCATGTAGGACGGCGTCGCTCGTGCTTCCCGACCCCATCGCGAGCCTCGCGGCCGTCATCTGGGTCCTGCTGCCCGCTCTCTCGGCGAACGCCCTGGCCACCATCCCGCGAGGGTACGGCCCCCCGATGGACTTCGGCCGAAGCTGGCCGAAGGACGGGCGGCGTATCCTAGGCCCGTCGAAGACCTGGTCGGGGTTCCTCTTCGCCGGACTCTGCGGGACCCTCATTGGCCTCCTCGAGGCGTGGCTCATCCTGCTCGCTCCACCCCAGTACGCCGTGGTCCCGGTCCTCGCGCCGAGTGTAGTCGCCGCGATCCCACTCGCGGCGATGATCGCCTACGGCGCGATGAGCGGCGACGCGCTCGGCTCGTTCATCAAGCGCCGCCTCGGCCGCACGAGCGGGAGCCGTGTGTGGTTCCTCGACCAGTTCCCGTTCGTCCTGGTGCCGATCGCCCTCGGATTCGTGTTCTACCCGTCGCTGTTCATCGCCACGTTCGTCAACTGGGAAGCGGTCATATGGGTCGTCCTGCTCACCCTGGGGCTCCACATCGGGTTCAACTGGGTGGGCTACAAACTCCACTTGAAGAAGGTGCCCTGGTGAACGCACAATCGGTCCCGAACTCTTCCGAGATCTGCCGCCTCCTCCTCGAAGCCCAAGCCGTTCGCTTCGGTGAGTTCACCCTGGCGAGCGGCCAAACCTCGGACGTCTACGTCGACGTGAAGCGGGCATGGACCGATCCGCACCGCCTCGCGACGATCGCCCGCGCGCTCGCCGAGCACGTCGGCTCGGCCGAACGTCTCGGGGGCATGGAGCTCGGAGCCGTCCCGTTGGTCGTCGCGACCTCGCTGCTGGTCGGCCGCCCGATCGTCGTCATCCGCAAGGCCGCGAAGGAGCACGGAACCAAGCAGCGGTACGAGGGAGAGATCCCGCCGAACTCCGAGGTCCTCCTCATCGAGGACGTCGCGACGACGGGGGGGAGCGCCGCGGAGTCGATCGCGATCGTGAGGGCCGCCGGAGGGCGGGTCGACCGAGCGCTCGTCGTGGTCGACCGGGAGATGGGAGCTTCCGAACGATTGGCGACGCTTGGGGTGCGACTGACGGCGCTCGCCACGCTGAAGGAGCTGCGCGGAGCCCGCGCGTGACGGGCGTCGCCGAGCACGACGGCGCGGTGCGCCTGGCCGATCCCGCCGAAGCCAGCAACGTCTATGCGAAGGGCTACTTCGGGACTCCCGAGAAGGGAGGGGGGCTCTCGCTCGACCGGTATGACGCGGTCTACCTATGCGAGATGGAGCGGATCAGCGTCGCCGGGCCCGACGGGCGCCCCATCGCCTGGCCCGCGCTCTTCCGACTCGCGGCCCGCGTCGATCCCGAGTTCGGCGTGCGCTACCTCGTCTACCGCGACCTTCGCCAGCGCGGCTACGTGGTCCGGACGAGTCCGCCGCCCGTCGCGTTCACCGTGCTCCCTCGCGGCGGGGTCCTCAACAAGACCCCTTCGAGGTTCTGGATCGCGGCATTGAGCGAGCGGGCGCCGTTCGACCTCGCGCGCCTCTTCGAGCTCGCGGACCGGGCGCGCAGCTCCAAGAAGACCCTCCTCCTCGGGGTCGTCGATGAGGAGTCGGACCTCACGTACTACCGAGTCCGCCGGCCCTCGCCGAATGGAGCGCTCTTCGGAACGCCGCTCGGGACGCCGACCGAAGGTCGGCTCAACCACGATCGGGTGATCGTTCACGACCCGGCCGCGGTCGAGGAGCTCGGACGCGTGCTCGCCTACGGGAGCCGAGTCGGCTCGAGGCTCGAGCTGAGCCTGATCGAGGCCGCCTTCCTCGTCGAGACCCACCAGCTCCGGCTCCGCAACGTGACGACGGAGCGCCTGATCACCCCGACGGCGTTCCTTCGACAGGCTCGGCGCCTCGACCCGCTCTTCCGTGAACGGCTCGCCGCGTACCGCGATCTGCGCGGGCGCGGGCTCGTCGTCAAGACCGGATTCAAGTACGGCGCGCACTTCCGCGCCTACCCTCGTAACCCCGAGCACGCGCACGCGCGCTACCTGGTGCGGGCCTCGCCGGACCGTCACGTCACCGCATGGCCCGAGATCTCGGGAGGAGTGCGCGTCGCCCAAGGGGTGCGCAAAGAGTTCCTGCTCGCCGGAGTCCGACCCGACGACTCGGTTCGATATCTCGAACTGGAGCGGATCCGTCCTTAGAGCCTATCCGGAAACCGGTGAATTGGCCGGGGCACGCGGCTTTGACTTGACGTTATTCTCGACGACCTCTCTCTGGAAGCACTCTGCACAGAGGAAGGTGATCGCCGGAGGGGTTACCGCCACCACGGCGGTCCACCCCTTTCCCGTGAAGATTCCTCCCTCGTAGGGACTGTCTCCCGGCAGCATCAGATGGGCCCTCTTCTCGCATTCGGCTCCGGAGCACGCGATCGGAAACATCGTCCCGACCATCTCCTCAAGGAGATCTTCGGGATTCCCCGCGCTGCCCTGCCCCGGCGCCTTCCCCCAGCGTTTCGACACTGCCGGCCCCCGGGCCGGCATGAAGCCCTCCGAAGAAAAGAACGCGGGGTCCCTACCAGAGCTTCGCGGCCCGGTAGGCGACAACGGAACAGACGAACTCGGCGAGAGCCAAGTAGTTCTCGAGTTTCTTTTCCCAGCGGATGAGCAGTCGCCGGAACCGGTTCATCCACGAGATGGCTCGCTCCACTACCCAGCGACGGGCCTTGCGTTTCCGGTTCCGCTCCATCTGCTTCTTCTCTTCGCCCCGCGATCGGATGTGGGCCACGAAGTCATAGGCCTCGAGAATCTCCCGCGTCTCCGGGTAGTCGTACCCCTTGTCCATGCACATGTGCTGGGAGGTTCCCTTTGGTGGCCGGAGTGGGCGGCTCTCCAACGTTGCCTCCGCCATCTTGTGGTCGTTGCGATTGGCCCCGGCCACCGCAAGTCCGATGATGACCCCCGCCCCATCGGTCTGGAGGCTTCGTTTGGTGCCCTTCTTCGCCCGATCGGTGGGATTGGGGCCGGTCGCCTCTCCGCCGAGAGGTGCCTTGGACATGGCGCCGTCCATGGACTGCCAGGTCCAGTTGATTCCGACCTCCTCGTCGTAAAGGAGGAGCCCCCGCTTCCACAGCCGGCGGAAGACTCCGGTGTGGACCCACTCCTGGAAGCGTCCGTGAACGGTCGACTTCGGGCCGAAGCAACGGGGCAGTGCGCACCACTGGATACCGGTGACGGTCAGGAAGTAGATCCCCTCCATGATCTGCCGATCGTCGCTCGGTGGGCGACCTCCTTTGGGCCGTGGAGGATGGGCCGGGAGGACGGCATGAATCTTCACCCATAGCGCCTCCGGCAAGCGGAAGCGTGGAGCGATGTTCGCGTCGAGAAGTGGAAGAGGACTTGGGGTAGCGGCCATCGAGGGCCGCTCGAATCCCTACGTCAAGCCTTCGCGGTTCCACTCGCATTCAAAGCGGGTTTCCGGATAGGCTCTTAGTTCTACTGTGTCATAAACAACATATGCCTCGACCGCCCTTCCGGGGGCCATGGGCACCCCCGCGGATGTCGAGGAGCGTCGATTCGAAGGGTATCTC
>JBOGRR010000045.1:0-10194 GCA_050749765.1 Thermoplasmata archaeon
ACGCTGCGCACCGCGCGGGAGAAGCGCCAGAGCCGGGTCCTCCCGATGTACAATCTCAGCACGCTGAGCGTGCGGCGGGCGGCCCTGCTCCCCTTCGCGTCGACGATGCGCGAGATCGCGGCGGGCTCCGACTCGCTCGTGTTCCTCGCCGCGTTGTCGACGGGCGGTGGCGTCCGGGTCGACCCCGATCCCCTGACCCGCCATCGGATCCACGGTAGCGTCAGCATGGAGATCTTCCGGGACGTCGGCGTGGCCCCGCCCTCCTCACCCGATTACCTCCGACGTTCGCTCGCCGCGCTCGAGGGTCAGGCTCGTATGGTCGAGGGGACTCCGGCGGAGGCGTGGGCCCGCTGGCTCGTGCTCATCACTCGCTTCGACGCCTACCTCAGCCGGCCGGAGTTCGCCCCGCCGTCCGGTCGCGACTACTTCGAGTTCGCGCGGGGGGCGATCCGCGAGCGTCAACGCTTCCGTGCCCCTCCCCTCGGATTCGCCGCAGCGCGTCGGCTCTTTCCCCGTTCGGCGTACGCGGCGTGGTGGGCGTTCCGACGCCACCAGCATCGCGTGGACGCCGGCCGCGTCGAGATGCCCGAGGTCTTCGCCCGGAGGGACGAACGAGCGTGAGGCGTTGAACCTCTCCCACCGTCGGTCGAGAGCGCCGCCGTGAAGATCGTGATCGCCGGCGCCGGTCGCCGCCCGATCCCGCCGACCGGCTATGGGGGAATGGAGCGCTACATCGACGAGTACGCGTCCGCCCTGAGGAAGGGGGGTCACTCGGTCCGTATCGTGAACACGCTCGCGTCGGGCGCGCTCACCGACCCGTGGACCTTCGCGCGCCACCTTCCGGGGCTCTTGCGCGGAGCGGAGGAGCGGATCGTGCACGTGAACACGAGCCACGCCGGCATCGTCCTGGGCCTCGCCGGGATCCCGTTCGTCTACACGACGCACAACCCGTACTGGTTCGTCTCCCGGAACGCCGGGCAGGAGGTGCTTTGGGAGAAGGAAGCGCTCGCGGTACGTTTCGCCCGCGGGTCCGTCGCGTTCACCGATCGACTGCGCGAACGGATGGGGGCGCTCCGAGTGCGCCGCGGACCGGTCGTCACGATCCCCCTCGGAGTCGACCCGGAGCGATTCGCGCCGCACGGGGAAGGATCCGCCGATCTCGCCCTCGGTGTAGGGGAGATCTCGCCCCGTAAGAATTGGGCCGTGGCCGCGCGAGCCCTCCGCGGGACGGGGGTACGCTTGCGGATCGTCGGTCCGATCCGAGACCCGGATCTCGCCGATGAACTCCGACGACTCGGCGCCGAACTCACGGGAGAAGTTGCCGACGACGCGCTCCGGTCGGAGTACGCCCGCGCGGGGTTCCTCGTGCATCCGAGCCTCCACGAGGCCCTCCCTGGCGTCGTACTCCAAGCGATGGCCTGCGGTCGGCCGGTGATCGGGTCCCCTGCGATCGCGTCGATCGACGGGGTCCTGGCGGCTCCCCAAGGGGACGACGCGGTGCTCGGCGGATTCGTCCGAGACACGGCGACCCGTCTCGCCCACGACGACGAGGAGCGGGCGGTCCGGGGGCTTGAGTGCCGCCAGATCGTGGAGCGGAGTTACGCCTGGGAGCGCGTGGTGGAACGCTATCTCGCGTTGTACCGGCAGGCGTTCGACCTCTCGGACCGCGTCTCGGTCACCGGCGGCGGGACCGCCGGATCGAGCGACGGGACCGACGTTCCGTCTCAACGAGGGCGCGGAGATACCGATCCGGTGAGCCGACGGAGCGCCACTGTCCTCGCGCCGCCGAGAGCACTAAGGCTCCCACGCGCCCTCCTCCCTCGAGGAGGCCGGTGATCCCGCTGGTGAGCTCGACCTCGGAGGCGGCCCGTCGCGCGGCGCGGCGGAGCGCCGGCCAGATCGCCGGGCCGAACACGTAGACGGCGGTCGCCGCCCAGTGCGAGCGGGGTCGCGCGGGCTTCTCCTCCATCCGCTCGACCTCGAGGCGGGCGACCCCCTCGAAGGGCTCGCAGCGTTTCCCTTCCACGACCCCGTATCGGCGTGCGTCCGCGACGCGGCGCACGAGGAGCACCGCGTCGAGGTGCTCGCGCCGTCGCAACGCGATCATGCGGCGCAGCATGGCACCGCGCTCCGCCTCGAGGATGACGGCGTCGCCCGAGTGGACCACGAACGGCTCGTTCCCGATCACCGCTTCGGCGCGACGGACCGCGTCCCCAAAGCCGATCGGGTGACGCTGGAGGCGGAATCGGAGCTGGAGGCGTCCGAGGGCCCGGTCGATGTGACGAGTCTCCCGGATCCGATCGGGTTGGTGGGCGTGGCGGCGCAAGAGGTCGGGATCGACGGTGAAGTAGCCTCGGACGAAGTCGAGGTTCTCCGGTCGGACCACGAGCGCGAGGTCGGTGACCCCCGCCGCAGCGAGCGTTTCGAGGGCGAGGTGGGCGACCGGCTTCAGGACCGGCTCGGACGCGCGCTCCTTGGGGACATCGAAGAGCGGAAGGAATTCCTTGCGGAGCCCGCGCGCCCAGGGGAGCATCTGACTGCCGTCGCCGGCGAGCGTGACGACGCCGCGCATCGACTACGCCACCGGAGAGCGCATGGAGGTCGTCGGCGCGGCGGCGCCCGTGGTCGCCCGCCAGCCGGTACGCGGTGCGATGACCGCCTGCTTGGCGGCGATCCGCCGACGGAAGCGCGTGAGGTCCGTGAAGATCTCTCGAACGACCTCTTCGAGCTCTCGACTCCGCTGGTAGCCGAGGCGATAGAGGTGCTCGTGGATCGGCTCATAGAAGTGCTCCTCGGCCTCCACGCGAGGGTTCGGAGTGTGCGTGATCGTCGGGGCGAGGCCGAACTCGTGCGCGACCCGGACCGTCGTCTCGGCGAGCTGGTTCACGGAGTAGGCCGCATCGAATTGGTTGAACACGCGGTACTCCCCGCGGGCCGCCGGGTGCTCCAGCGCGAGTCGAAGCGATTGGACGGAGTCCTCGAGGGCGATGAACCCCCGTGTTTGACCGCCTTTCCCGTACACCGTGAGCGGGACCCCGACGATCGCCTGGGCGATGAACCGGTTGAGCGCGGTCCCCCACGTCTCGTCAAAGTCGAAGCGAGTGAGCAGCCGGTCGTCGGCGAGGTCCGGCGTCCGGGTCCCGTAGATGACGCCCTGCATCACGTCGGTCGCCCGCAGGTTCCAGATATTCGATGCGAACATCACGTCCCCCGAGTCGAAGACCTTGCTCCAGTGGTACCAGGAACCGGCCTGCCGAGGGAAAGGGAGATGGTCCTTCGCGCCGCGAAACTCGGCCTCAAAGAATCCCTCGGGGATCGGGACCTTGGGGGTCCCGTACTCGCCCATCGTCCCCATCTTGACGAGGTGAGCGTCGGGGACGACGTCGCGGATCGCATAGAGCAGATGGAGCGTGCTCGTGAGGTTCTCCACTTGGGTTCGGACCGCGTGATGGACGTCGATCATCGAGTAGGGGGCCGAGCGTTGCTCCGCGAGGTGGACGACCGCGTCCGGGCGTTCGGTCTCGAGGACCGCGCGCACAAAGTCGTAGCGCGCGAGGTCTCCGCGGTGGAAATGGATCTCCCGCCCCAGAAGTTCCCGGACCGCGGCGGTCCGCCGAGCGAAGGAGGGGATGGGAGTGGCCGACCAGCTCCCGACCTCTCGGACGCGGCGTCGAGTGACGAAATTGTCGATCCCGGAGACCTCGTGACCTCGGGCGAGCAAGTGGAGGGCGAGCGGCCAGCCCGAGTAGCCATCGATGCCCGTGACGAGAACCTTCATCGGGGTGCGCACGAGCAGGAGGATGCCCGCTTTAGCCCTGCGGGTACGCGCCGCCGTCCCGTGGTGGTGCGGACCGGGGCGGAAGCTCGAGAGAAACCCGCATAAGCGCTCGGACCCTCGCCGCGGGGGAGGTGGCCCGTCCCCGGGAGAGGTGGTGAGCGCAGCCCTCGAGATCATCGACACCCGCGGCGATTCCCTCCACGGGGCGATGATGGTCGTCGGATTCCCGACCCACGGCCTGGTGGGGTCGGTCGCCGCGTCCTATCTGGTCCACACGCTCGATATGAGCCCGATTGCCTACCTGGTCGGGGAGGACCTCCCCCCGACGGTCGTGATGGACGAAGGGGTCGTGAACGCCCCGATCCGTTTCTACGCGAGCAAGACCGTCTGCGGACCCGATCGACGATGCGACCAGCTCGTCGTGGCGATATCCGACATCCAGCCTCCGGTGCCGCTGCTCAACCAGCTCGGACGCGCTCTGCTCGACTGGGCCGAGACGAAGGGACTTCACCTCGTCGTCGCGATCGAGGGTCAACCGATCGAGAAAGAAACGAAGGGGGATGCGCGTATCGTCGCGATGGCGAATCGAGCCGCCGCCCCGCTCCTGGACCAGTATCACTTCACCCCGGCGAGCGGCGTCGTCACCGGGTTCGCGGGGGGCCTGCTGCTCCCCGCGATCTCCCGCTCCACGCCCGTGCTGTGCCTCATCGCCCAGGCCCACAAGGACTATCCGGACGCCCGGGCCGCCGCGAAAGTGATCGAGACGGTCAACCCCCTCGTCCCCCTCCTCGTTCTCAACACCCGTCCGCTCCGCGAGAAGGCCCGGCAGATCGAGGCCGAGGTCCGGCGCAGCCTAGAGACCCAAAAGCAATCGATCGCCAGCTTGCGACCGAGCGAGCCGGGCGGGCCGGGTGAGATGTATCGCTGAACCGTCGGTCGCCCCGGCCCCGACCCCGGAGGACGCCCCCGAACCACCGGTCTCGCTGCGGGGGTTCCGTCCGTCCGACCTCGAAACGATCATGGGGATCGTCGCGGAGGCGCTGCACGAGCGCTACGAGCCGAGCCTGTACGCGACGCTGAGCGGGAACTGGCCCGAGGGATTCCTCGTCGCGGCGGACGAGAACGACCGCCCCACCGGATTCTTGCTCGGAGTGAACCAGGTTGCGAACGAGGGGCGCGTCTTGATGTTCGCGGTCGATCGTCACGGGCGCCGGCGCGGGGTCGGGACCGTGCTGATGCGCACCTTCCTCGACCGATGCCGAGCGCGGGGCCTGACCCGCGCGACGCTCGAGGTCCGAGTGTCGAACGCGCAGGCGATCCGGCTCTACGCGCGCTTCCGATACTCGGTCGTCGACCTCCTGCGCGCGTACTACTCGGACGGGGAGAACGGCTACCAAATGTCCCGGCCATTGTAGCGACCCACGGCGGCCGGGGCGCTAGCGATAAGACGGGGGTCGCCTGCTCACGGTTCGATGGCGACTCGGTGGCCGACAGCGGCGGAGCTGATGACGCCCGATCCCGTGACCGTCGCGCACGACGCCCCGCTCAGCGAGGCCCTCGGCCTCATGCGAGCTCGAGAGATCCACGAGCTGCCCGTCCTGCGCGGGCGACGCCTCATCGGGCTCCTGACCTTCGAATCGATCGCCCGCCGGGCGAACCTTCCGCTCTCGACGAAGGCGGAACACCTGCTCATCCTTCCGCCCCTCGTCTCGCCGGCCACGACGCTTCCCGAGATCGCGGAGCAGCTGCTCGCCGCCGCCATCCGAGCGGCACCCGTCGTCGGCCGTCGGGGCGAGCTTAAGGGGATTGTGAGCCGCACGGACCTCGTTCAGGCGCTCGCCAGCAACCTGGGGAGTTCACGCCAACCGGTCGACGAGATCGCCCGCTCGATCGGAGCGACGATCCGCGACACGGATCCGATGCGCTCGATTCTCACCCGGGTGCGTCTGCTCGAGGAACACCCCCTGCCCGTCGTGGATCGCAAGGGCCAGCTCGTCGGTGCCGTCGGGATCTCGGACCTGGGCCGGGTCCTCTGGCGCCCGACGATCGGGGGCAAGCGCGACGCGAGTCGAGGGGGATCGGTAGGTGATGTCGAGGTCCGTACTATCATGCACAGCCCGGCCGTAATCGTCCCGGAGGGCGCGACCACGACCGAAGCGGCCCGTCGGATGACCCGAGAAGGGGTCTCGAGCGTCTTCGTCGTCGACCGGGCGGGACGTCCGACCTCGGTCGTCTCTCAGACCGACCTCCTCGGTCTCGCGATCGGCGCGCGCGGGACGGAGGGGGCCGCGTTGGGGGACGTCTACGTCGAGGTCACGGGCCTCCGGGGAGCGAGCGACCCGTCGATCCTGACCGAAATCGATCGCGCGGTCGCGAAGGGTCTACGGCGGATCGCGCGGTATGCGAAACCACTGCTCATCAACCTCCACTTTGCACCCCACGCGACGCACCGCGGTGGGGACGTCTCGATCGAGGCCCGCTTGCACACCGACCACGGGATCTTTTACGCCTCGAACAGCGGCTGGAACTTTCTCCTCGGCACGACCGGGCTCATGGATGAGCTCCTCGCGCAGGTCCGCCGCCACCACGAGGAGGCCCGTCGCCCGCGACGGGGGGGCCGCGGCTCGTCCGCGAAGGGACCGGTCGAAACGCTCCGCGTCGACGACGATCTCGAGACCCGGATCCGCGCGGCGACCGACCTCGAGGACGAGCGGTAGGCGGGAGGACGCGAACCGATGATGGGCAACCCGCGCGATCCGCGCCAGATGCAACGGATGATGCGCCAGCTCGGGATGACGACGGAGGAGGTCGAGGGCGTCGAAGAGGTCGTCGTCCGCACCGCGAACAAGGAGCATGTGTTCGTCCAGCCCGAGGTCTCGATCATCACCGTGCAGGGGATCCGTACCTACCAGGTCGTCGGAACCCCCTCGATCCGCCCCCGCAGCTCCGGTGCTCCGAGCCCCGTGGGCTCCGCCCCGGCTCCGCCGACGGGTCCCCCCGAGGAAGACGTGACGCTCGTCATGGAGCAGGCGGGAGTCGGGCGCGACGAGGCGCTCGAAGCGCTCTTCGTCGCCCACGGCGCACCGGCCGAGGCGATCCTTCACCTCCTGGCGGGGCGAGGCAAGGGGTGAGCGCCCGCTCTCCCGAGATCGCACGTGCGTGCGTCGAGGCCTACCTGTACACCCCCGACCCGCTCCGACTGTGGATCTTCCAACGCCCCCCATCGCGGGGATCGATCTGGGCGGTCGTGAGCGGGAAGATCGACCCGTCGGATGTCGACGTCGAGTCGGCGCTGCGTCGGGAGGTGCGCGAGGAGACCGGGCTCACCGATCCCGCTCGGGTCTTCTCGCTCGACTGGGTCGTCCCGTTCGAAGCTCCGGACGGTTCAGGAGCGATGTGGGAGTTGACCGGGTTCGGGGTCGAGGTCGACCCCGGATGGACGCCCACGCTCAGCACCGAGCACGTCGCCGCGCAGCGGGTCGATCCGGCCGCCGCGGTCGGTCTCCTGCACTACGGCGACAATCGGGAAGCGGTCCAGCGCCTCGTGGAGCGCGTGGCTCCACCCCCCCGCCCCGGCGGCGTCGCGGCGCCCCGCGTGTTCGCGGCGATCGGCCCCGAGCTCTTCGAAGCGATCCGCCACGACGCGCCACGGCGTCTCGCGCTCCAGGTCCCGGCGGGGCTGGTGCGCAACGCGAACGACCTCGCTCAGCAAGTTCGCGAGGCGACCGGGGTGCCGGTCCACCTCGCGGGGCGAGCGTGCTTCGGCGCGTGCGATGTCCCGACGATCGACGAGGTTCCCGGTGCCGATGCGGCGCTGGTCCTGGGCCACGCGCCGATCCCGAACGTCGTGCTGCCCCTGCCGACCTACTTCGTCGAGATGCGCTACTCGGGCGGGGATCCCGCGGCCCTCGTCGAGCTCCTGCGCGCGGGCGCCGTTCCACATCGACTCGGGATCGTCGCTTCGGTCCAACACCTCGACCTCGTACCGGCGTTCGTGGCCGCCCTCGAGCGCGCGGGATTCTCGCCGCAGGTCGGCCAGGGGGATCGGCGGCTCGCGTACGCGGCTCAGGCGCTCGGATGCAATTACACCGGGGCGGAGGCGGTGGTCGAGAAGGTCGACGCGTTCGTCTTCCTCGGTACGGGTCGCTTCCATCCGATCGGGCTCGCGCTCGCGACCGATCGCCCGGTCTATTCGCTCGACCCGCTCCAACGGACGCTCGAGGAGCCGATCGACCGGGGGGCGATCGTCCGACGACGCCAGCTCCTGGTCGCTTCCGTGCGCGACGCGCCGCGGTGGGGGATCCTCGTGTCGACGTTCGCCGGTCAGAACCGCAGCGCGACCGCGCAGGCGCTGCAGCTGCGCGCCCGCCGTCACGGGCGAACGGCCGAGATCATCTCGTTCGCACGGATCGATCCACGGGACCTCGAGGGCCGAGCGATCGACGCCTACGTCAACACGGCGTGCCCCCGCATCGCGATCGACGACAGCGAGCTCTACCCCAAGCCGGTGCTGACGCCTCCCGAGTTCCTGATGGCACTCGGGGAGCTTCCCCTCGAGCCGTATCGATTCGACACGTATCACTAGGGCGCGCGGCCCGCGCGCGAGACGGAGTCGAGGAAGAGCCGATGGAGGCGTGGGTCGGCGGCGAGCTCGGGGTGGAACGTGAGACCCCAGACCCGCCCGGCCCGCACCCCCACCACCTCCTCCGCGCGCCAGGCGATCGGGCGCGCGTCGGGGCCGACCTCGAGGATCCTCGGGGACCGGATGAAGACTCCCGGGAACGGGCCCCCGGTGAGCCCCTCGACGCGAAGCTCGGCCTCGAACGACTCACGTTGTCGGCCGAAGTCGTTACGTCGGACGCGCACATCGAGCAGTTCGATCGGTCGTGGATCGCGTCCTCCCGCGCTCGGCTCTAGCCGTCGGGAGAGCACGATGAGCCCCGCGCACGTGGCGAGGACCGCGAGCCCCTCGTCGATCGCGGTTCGCAGCGGCGCGCGCAGGCCGGCGCCGTCCATGAGATCGGAGATCGTTGTCGACTCCCCTCCGGGAAGGAGCAGCGCATCCAGCCCCGTGAGATCGGACGGCATGCGGACCGGCCGGACCGGCTCGTGGACAAGCCGCTCGACCGCGCGCGTGTGCTCGGGCACGTCACCCTGCAAGGCGAGGACCCCGACGCGCATCGGGGTCTAGCTCCGTCGAAGCTCTGCGATGATCTCTCGAGCGCGGTCGAAGCGGACGGCCCGCTCACCGACGAGCCGGGCGACGACCCGATCGAGCTCCTCCGGGCGGGCGCCGGCGCTGATCGCGAGGTTGCGCGCGTGCAGTTCCATGTGGCCCCGCTGGATCCCCTCGGTCGAAAGGGCCCGCAGCGCCCCGAAGTTCTGCGCGAGGCCGACCGCGGCGATCACCTCAGCGAGCTCGTGGGCCGAGCGGACGCCGAGCAGCTTCACGTTCGCGCGCGCGGTGGGGTGGACCGCCGTGGCGCCACCGATCAACCCGACCGGCATGGGGAGCTCGATCGTCCCGACAAGATCGCCTCGCGCGTCCTTCTCGTAGGTCGTGAGCGGGCGGATCACGTGGCCCGCCTTCGCGGTCCACGCCGCATAGCTATGCGCTCCGGCCTCGATCGCGCGGAAGTCATTTCCCGTCGCGAGGACGACGGCGGAGATCCCGTTCATGATCCCTTTGTTGTGCGTCGCGCAGCGGAACGGGTCGGCGACGGCGAAGTCGTACGCCTCGAGCACCGCGTCGACGACCTCGGGGCCGGTCGCGTGCTCGTTCGCTAGCGCCGCGGCCGGGAAGGTCGCTCGCGCTCGGACGAGCCGGTGGATCGCGAGGTTGGAGATGATGCGCAGTCGAAAGTGTCCTCCGGCGATGCTGGCGAGCTCCGGCCCGAGCGCCTCGCACATCGTGTTCACCGCGTTCATGCCGCCGGCGTCGCGCGCGTCGACGAGCAGATGCACGACGACCATCGCGCCGTTCGGGCTCTCGACGATGCGGACCTCGAGGTCCTTCGCCCCTCCACCGAACTTCACGAGGACGGGATCGAGCGCATTCGCGCGCTCGAGCAAACGCTCGCGCTCGTGCAGGATGCGGAGACGCGCCGCGGCGGGGTCCGTGACCCCGAGCAGTTGGACCTGACCGATCATGATGGGCGCGGTCGAGCTCGCATGGAACCCCCCGGCGAGGCGGGCGACCTTGGCCGAATTGGACGCCGCTGCGACCACGCTCGGCTCTTCGAGCGCCATTGGGACGAGGTAGTCCGCGCCGTTGACGCGGAAGTGGGTCGCGACCCCGAGCGGAAGGGGGAACACGCCGATCACGTTCTCGACCATGTGGTCGATCGTCGACGGATCGACCCCGGGCGGGAAGTCGTAGGACGCGATCTCCGCGTCCGTGAGCGCAGCGAATCCCT
>JBOGRR010000046.1:0-9963 GCA_050749765.1 Thermoplasmata archaeon
CGAACGATTAAGTCCCGGGACCGATGCGAGCCGCGATGGCGACTAACCGCGACTGGGAGCGCGAGATCGAGACAGAGCGCGCGATGAAGGATGAGTTCATGGCCCGCCACCCTGAGTCGCCGTTCGTCGCCGAGGGGATCACCTTCCACCCGCTCCGCTATTTCGCACCGGACCCGGAGTACCGCGTCCCGGCGCACCTCGACCGGCGCGAGGTCCCCGACGAAGCGTACCTTCGAACGAACCGGGACGGCCAGTCGGTCATGCGCCACATCGGCGACCTGCGCTTCGAGATCAGCCGGACTCGGCTGACGTTGCGGGTTTATCACGCGGGAGAGGGCGTTGGGACCTCCGTCTTCATTCCGTTCCGCGACCTCACGAGCGGTCGTGACACCTACGGGCCCGGTCGCTACCTCACGCTCGAGTTGACCGAGTCGGACGACTACGAGCTCGATCTCAATCGCGCGTTCAATCCCTATTGCGCGTACACCGACGCCTTCGAATGCGGCTTCCCCCCGAGCGAGAACGATCTCGCGGTCGCCGTGCGCGCCGGCGAGAAGGTCTGGGCGGCGGACCGCAACCCACGCACTCCAAACGCCTTGTTGCTCGATCGAACCCGACCGGCGACCTCCTCAACGGCGAAGCGGACGTCGGCACGGCCTCGGGTTCGGACCCCGCCTCGATCGCGGGGCGGTCGCCAGCGGGCTCCTAAGGGAACGTCGCGTAAACCCCGCTGATCACGAACTGGACGGCCACGGCGGCGAGCAGCAGACCGAGCACTCGCGTGAGCGCCATGACTCCGACGCGGCCGATGGCGTCCAGGATCCGCTGACCCAATCGGAAGATCACGAACGTCGCCGCCCCGGTGATGAGCACGGCAACGAATGCGGCGAAGGTGCTCGCCGGCCCGGCCCCGGCCCCCCCGGCGTAGATCATCACGGTCGAGATCGCGCCAGGACCCGCGAGGAGCGGGATCGCGAGCGGGAAGATCGAGACCTCGTCCCGGCGCTGGATCGCCTCGTCGCGGTCCGCGGCCGTGAGCTTGGTCGGACCGACCTCGCCCCGGAGCATGTCGTAGGCGACGATGAAGAGCAGGATCCCGCCCGCGATCTCGAACGCGGCCAGCGTGAAGCCGAACGCGGCGAACAGGAAGCGACCGACGAGCGCGAAGACGATCAGGATCGAGGTGAAGACTAGGACGGTCCGCTCTAGGACGATGCGGCGATCCTCGGGTCCGTATCCTCCGGTGAACGCCGCAAAGAAGGGGAGCGTTCCGATCGGGTCCACGACCGCGAAGACCGTGACGATGGCGACGATGTAGTAGGTGAGATCGCTCACCGAGCCCCCCGGTCGCGAAGGACCGAGCTCCCGAGAGATAACGTTGCCGGCACGCACGCTAACGGGCGGCGAGCAGCACTCGGCTCTGCAGGTGGCAGTAGATGATCTCCGCCTCGGAGAAGCCGGCTCGCTTCAGAGCGAGGATCTGGGCGCGGGCCGATGGGTCGGGCAAGGTCGTCGGCTTGTTGCCATGGGTCGTTGCGTAGCGCCGATCGCGCTCCTCGAACTCCGGGGCGAGCTCCGGGATCCCCCGCGCGGCTTTCCACCACTCGGTCCACCCCAGCGCGCGTCCCTGGCGACGATGCTCGCTCCAGTGTTGGCGGAGCTTGCGGGCCAGCTCCGCGACCTGCTTCTGCTCCGGCTCGAATCCCATCATGTCCCCGTTCAGGAAAAGCCCGTGCGCCTTGAGCCGGTGGTAGAGTTTGCGATAGACCGAGGAGAGGGTCTTGGAGTAAAGCCAATGGAGCGCAGTCGTGGAGACCGCGGCGTCGAACCGTCCCGGTGGGAGCACGTTGGTCCATCGGCGAGAGCGTAGGTCGGCCTCGAGCCACGTCAGTCGCCCGTGCACGCGACCGAGGCCTTCTCGGCCAATGCGCAGAATCACCGGGTCGTAGTCGATCGCCCACACTCGTGCCTTCGGGAGGCGACGAAGGATCCGCTCCGAGAGCGAGCCGGTGCCGCAGCCGAGATCGAGGATCCGGGCCCGGGGAGGGACGGAGACCGACAGCACGTCGAGCATCCGATCGAACCGCCACTCTCGGCTCGGCATCTCGTAGGACTGCTGTAGCTCCCAGCTCCGCCGCAGAGCGGACGGGTCGTATCTCGTCGTCCCGCGCATCCGCCCTCCCAGCCGACCCAACGCTAAACGGTTGCGGCGAGCGCGCGAAGCGCCCCTGAGTGACCGGCGTGAACCGCGTGCAAGCACCTTCCGCGCGGTCCGGGAGTTTTGGGGCGTCGGCCGTACGATTGGACCTATCGGAGTCGTGGCACCGCCGTCGCGGATGCGGGGGGTGCCCAGGTTAAATCGACCGGGCCGATAGGTTGGCAATGGTCGCGAAACGCACCGCCACTGCAGTCTGGCAAGGAGATCTCTTGAAGGGTCACGGCAAAGTTCACGGTGCCGCCGGGGCACTGCCGGAGCTCGCGGTGAGCTGGAAGGCACGCACGGAGGACCAAGGCACCGAGACGAGTCCCGAGGAGTTGCTCGCCGCGGCGCACGCCTCCTGCCTTTCGATGGCGCTCTCCGCGGGCCTGAGCCGGATGCAGAAACCGCCCGAGCGGCTCGAAGTCACGGCCGTGGCCACGTTCGACAAGGTCGGGGATGGGTGGAAGGTCACCACCATGGAGCTCAGCATCGTGGGCAAGGTCCCGGGCTTGAGCGCCGAAGAATTTCAGAAGGCCGCCGCGGCGGCGGGCGACGGGTGCCCGATCTCGGGCGCCATCAAGGGCAACGTTGCCGTCTCGGTCACGGCCCGTCTCGCCTGAACCGAGTTCGTCGCTACTGCGGGATCACGTCGGCAAAGACGTAGCCGTCCCGAGTGGTTACGGGGCCGGTCCGGACCGGGAGGCGGTCGGAGAACATCGGCCCCGCGGTCACGCACGTATGGAACTCGCCGTTCTCCCCGCACGGGTCGATCCCGGCGGGGAGGTCGGCGAGCAGCGCACGGTCGAACGTGCGCCCCGCGAAGGTCCCGGGGAGCTTGCGGGGATCGATCGCGACTAACGTCGCGCGCAGTCCCTCGTCGATCATGCGCTCGGCGAGCGCGAGGGTTGGCCGGCCCCACAAGGGGAATTCGGGCGTGATCCCCGTTCCCCGAAGCCGGTCTTCTCGGTATCGGCGGATGTCCTCGAGGTAGAGATCACCGAAGACGATCCGCTCGACCCCCTCCTCGCGCAGGCGGCGGACCATCGCGCCCATGCGTTCCTCATACACGGAATTGGGGCAGGGGAACGGGATCCCGACCTTGTAGAGCGGGAGGTCCACCGCACGGGCCTGCATCTCGAGCACTTCCTCGCGGACCCCGTGCATGGAGACGCGCACGAACGGTTCGGTGATCGTCGTCAGGAGTCCCGCGAGGTCATGAGTCCCCTGCCGACGAAGCTCGTAGAGCGCGTAGGCGGAGTCCTTGCCGCTGCTCCAAGAGACGATCGTCCGGGGCAGCGGCCCTGATCGATCGGGAGCGTTCGAAGCGAGGCTCGCGGTGGCGTTCGAACTCATTCGAACTCCGCGAGACTGCGTTGCCCGGGGCCGCGCGCGGGTGCGGGGGATGGGGGCTCGCGGGGCGCATGGGCGACCGGCTCGGGCGCCTCATACAGGCGGGACACCCGATCGGAGTCCGCGTCGAGGGCGCCCAAGTATCCGACCTCCTCGGGGCTCAGTTCGATCTCTTGGACGATGCTCCGCGCGAGATTCCGCCAGGGGGCGTCCTCGCGGCGAGCGGACGTCGCGCGCCGGAAGACCGTTTCGAAGAACCCAAACTCCCCCTCACGTAGCTTCCGGCGAGAGATGTGCCCGGGCGCGCCGAGCTTCGATAGCAATGCTTCCCGGAGGGCTCGCGCGGCCTTGGTGCGGCCCATTTCCCCTAGGAATTGAGGAAACGCGACTTCGACGGGTCGGCCTGGCGCCTCTCGAAGGGCGATCCCGACCCCGCCGGTCATCAGCTCCGACGCCGAGCTCCACAGCCCGTAGATCCGGCTGCGCCGAGCTCGTGCGAGCAAGAGGTCCGCTTGGGCGAGTCGGACGAACGCCATCCATCGGTGGTCGGCATCGACCGCCGCTCGCGGTAGGTTCTCTTCGATCCACGGCTCGAGCTCCTCGGGGGTCGAATCGGCTCGCTCCTGGATCTCGACGCTCCGGTAATATCGGGCCGCCGTGAGCGCCTCGCCGGTCAACCGCTCGAGGTCGGCGATCCGGTCCCGCGGGCCAAGGACCGTGACCTGGTCGGGGCCCGGGGCGAGTGGCCAAACGGCGTCGAGGTCGTTGAGCGCTGCGCGCAGGTCACCGTGCGCGCGAGCCACGATCGCGTCGATCGCTCGTGCGTCGACCGAAAACCCCTCGCGGCGCGCCACGTGAAGCACGGCCATCCGGATCTCCGTATCGGAGAGCGGATAGAACCGGATCTTCAGTACTGCGCTACGAAAGACCGCCGAATAGCGGGAGAGCAGATAGTCGTCGTTCACGGTCAGAACGAGCGGCTGCCGAGTCTCCTTCACCAATTTCGCGATCGCGCCCAGCCCCCCACGATCGGTCAGGTCGACTTTCACCGACGCGCTTCGCCAATCCGCCAGGTCGCGCTGCGCCGGCGCGAGGGTCGTCCACCGATGGCGGGCGGGAAACTTCGGGATCTCGTCCCACGAGGCGAACTCCGGCGGAGCCCCCGCCTTTCCGAGGCCCCATGCACGGTTCACTTCATCGGGGCTTCCGTATCGGTCATGCAGGAACTCGCGCCACCCCTTGGGCTTCGGTGTGGGGCGAGCATCGGCCGACGCTCGTCCACTGAGACAATCGGCCTCGTCGAGCAGGATGAGCGTCCGACTTCCGTCCGTCATCGAGCCATCCTCTCCGAACGATCGGAGCCGAGATGCGCGACCCGCGATCCGATCGATAGAGTCCGCGTTACGTGCCTCCGACGCGTTCATTTCAACGACCGCCCAACCGCGATCGTGCGCGAGCGCCAGCGCGGCCGACGTCTTTCCGACGCCGGGCGGGCCCGAGAGGATCGCCGCGCGGCGCGACGGCGCCGCCGTGCGACTCCATCCGTCCGCCCAACTTCTGAGCTCGGCGCGGGCCCGGGGATTGCCGAGGAGGTCCTCGAGGTGGAATGGGCGGAGACGCTCGGCAAGCGGGAGGCGTCGACCGGCGGCCATCATGCTCGGGTCACCGAGGGTTGGAGCCGACTTAACCCGGCGGTCGCCTCGACCCGCTCGCTAAAGGACCCAAGGACATCCGGTCCCCTCCGATGACGCTCGATCGACGCGCTTGGAGCCGTACGGGTCTGGTCACTTCGGTCCTCGGTTGGGCGCTCACCGATTCCGATGTTCTCCCCCGGCCGGTGCTGCACTCGACCCTCGAACGCGCTCGGGACGCGGGGATCGATCTCTTCGACCTTACCGGGGTGAGTGGCGGCTCGCCGATTGAGCAGGAGATCGAGCAGATCTTGGCTGAGGAAGTCCCCGGTGCCACCGTCGTATCCGGCCGATCGATGGAGGGAATCTCTCGAGGCCCGAACCGGGCCGCGGGACTTGAGAGCGCCCTCGCGGCCTCGCTTTCGGATGAGGTGGGCTCGGCCCAGCTCACTCGGCTCATCGAGTGGAGGTCCGATGGCGACGGCGACCACGACGAGCGTGCCGTGGAGGCGCTGAAGAAGCTAACCACCGCGCAGCGGATCCGGGGCTGGGGATGGAGGCTCGCGGGGCGAACGTCGGAGGCTCCTGAGGGAGCTTCGTTCGTCTCGGGCCCCCTCTCCTTGATCGAGCCGGCGCTCCTCCACCGACCCGGGGTCGAATTGATTCCATTTCTCGCGAGAGATCCGTTCGCGGGGGGTCATCTCGACGGGACCCGATTCGACCAGGCGACCTCTCCGCTCGTTCGACGGACCGCCCCCATGCCGCTGCGGGAGATCCAGCGAGATCTCGCAGATGTCATCGCCCTAGCGCCGTTGGCCTCTGGTCGGGGCCGTACCCTCGCTCAGGCGGCGCTCCGCTGGGTGGTCGATGCTCGCGAAGTCACCGCGGTTCTCGCTCCCCTTCCTCCCCCCGAACGTCTGCAAGAACTCCTCGCGTTCCCATCCGTACCACCGCTCTCCCCAGCCGAGCAGGAGCTCGTCCTCCGAACGCGTACTCGCCCGTGATCGGGTCACAGTAGAGCTAGTGTAGTGCCGTGGTCTGCTCCGTCCGATGGTCGACGTCGGAGAGCTGGCCCCGGACTTCTCACTCTCGGATCAGGAAGGTAACTCGTTCTCCCTCTCCGCGCGCCGTGGTCGTCCGATCGTGCTCTACTTCTTTCCAAAGGCGGGAACCGCTGGCTGCCGTAGCGAGACGAAGGGATTCGCCCAAGAGGCTGCGCGCTTGGCCGAACGCGACGTCCAGGTCGTGGCGATCAGCGTGGATTCGGTCGAGCGCCAGGCCGAGTTCGCCCGGGAGTGCGGAGCGCCCTTCCCGATGCTTTCGGACACCGATCGAGCGGTCGCTCGCGCCTATGGCGTGCTCGGATTCCTTGGCTTCGCGAAGCGGGTCACCTTCCTCCTCGATGCCGAAGGGAGGGTCGCCGAGATCGTCGAAAGCTTCTTGCCCGGCCCGCATCTGCGAGCCGCGAGGGCCCGATTCCTCGAGACTCCGACGTAGACTAGGCTCCTTCCAAGTCGAAGTAGATCCGCACGGTGACGCGATAGCTCGTCACCTTCTGCTGCTCTACGATCCCCTCGAACTCGGTCGCGCGGAACCACTTGATGTTCCGGACGCTCCGGCCCGCAGTCGCGATCGCGTTCTCGGCCGCTTTCGCGAATCCCTCGCTCGACACGCCCACTACCTCGCTCACCTTCTGTACCATAGGGTCCACCAAGGTCGGCACGCTCAACAGGGGCATTAGGCTGACCTCGCTGTCACGCCTCCGTCCTTCAAGAATCTTCACACTGTGAAGTCCCGCATGCGGAGTTCACACAACGCCTTAAGAACCTGCGCGCGTCGGTGAGCTTCGAGCGACCATGACCACTTCGGACTTCCTCGTCTTCATCCTGTTGACCGCGGCGATGGGACTATCGATCTTCCTGTCCCTCCCGATCATCCTCCTCAAACGCCTAGCGAGCCGCACGATCACGTTCCTCAACGCGATCGCGATCGGGATCCTCATCTTCCTGCTCGCCGACATCTTCAGCGACCTCGCCCCGGTGATCGCCTCGAGCACGGAGTACTTCACGAACGGCTGGCTCGACCTCGCGTTCATCATATCGATGACCCTCATTTTCGCACTGCTCTACCTCATCGACCAGCGTCCGCCTCTACCCGAGTCCACGCACCAGGAGAGCTCGCCGGGAGCCACGACCCCGCTCGACTCTACGATTCGGAACCCGACCCGGCTGGCCCTCATCATCGCGATCGGGATCGGACTTCAGAACCTCACCGAGGGGCTCTTCTTCGGGGGGAATTGGTCGACCGGAACTATCGGCCTGCTGAGCGTAACCTTCGCGGGCTTCTCTCTGCAGAACGTCACGGAAGGATTTCCGATCGTGTCACCGTATCTTGGGGAGCGATTCAAGAGCATCTACGTGGTCTGTGGGCTCTTCCTCGTCGGTTCACTTCCCACGATCGCGGGGGGCGCGTTCGGATACTTTTACCCGGATCAGAACTCCGTGTTCACGACGGTCATCTACGCCCTCGCGATCGGTGCGATCCTGTACTGCTTGCTGCCGATGGTCAAGGTCGCCCTCCGGTCCGAAGCCACGCGTCTCTTGACCTACTACAAGCACCGCCTCGTCTACTTTGGAATCCTCGCCGGCTTCCTGCTCGGATTCGCGGTCAACGCATTCTAAGTGGGCGGCAACCCTCTAATGGCCCCGTGGCCTCGGACCCCTCGGCATGAAGATTCAGAGCGTCGAACCGATCGAGGTCGTGGCCCCTGCCGGCGAGAGTTCCTCTCCCTGGAGCTCCACCGTGATCCTGGTACGCGTATCGACCCGGGACGGGCGCGTCGGATGGGGAGAGGCGCCCACGACGCTGATGACGTTGCCCGTGCGCGAGAGCGTGAAGGAAGTCGCGCGGTTCTACGAGGGTCGCGAACTCCACGATCATGGCGCGGCGCTAAGGGAGTTCGAGCGGTATTCGTTCTACCGGTCCCGCTCGATGGAGGCGACGAGCGCCTTGAGCGCCGTCGACATCGCGTGCTTCGACCTTGTCGGTCGGGAGTACGGAGCGCCGGTCGCCGAGCTGCTCGGGGGTCGGATCCGCGACCGGGTCCGGGCATACTCGAACGGATGGTATTCCGATTGCATCGCTCCGGCGGAGTTCGCCGAGAAGGCTCGCGCTATGGTGCGCACGGGATTCACGGCGCTCAAGTTCGACCCCTTCAGCGACCAATATCGCCTCCTCTCTCCAGAAGGCCTCGACGCGGCTTCCGCTCGCGTCCGCGCGGTCCGCGAGGCTGTCGGAGAGACCGTGGATCTTCTCATCGAGTACCACGGCCGCTTCCTGCCCGAGGCCGCCATTCGGGCGGGCCGAGAGCTCGACCGCTACCATCCGAGGTTCATGGAGGAGCCGGTGCTCCCCGAGTTGTGCGACTCCCTCGCCGAGTTCCGGCGAGCCGTCCGCACTCCGGTCGCCCTGGGCGAGCGATTGCTCACCCCGGCGGACTTCTCGAGCTTCCTGCGGCGTGGGCTCGTCGACATCCTTCAGCCGGACATCACGAACTCGGGCGGCTTTACCTACGGTCGAGAGATCCTGGGTGTGGCCGCGGGGTTTGGTGCTCCGGTCGCCTACCACAATGCGTTCGGTCCGGTCCAAACAGCGGCCACCCTGCAGATGGATGCGGTGTTGCCGACGTTCTTCCTGCAAGAGAGTTTCGAGGCGAGCTGGCCGGACTGGAAGCGGTCGCTCGTGCACGGTTATGCGCTCGAGCACGGAGAGTTCTCAATTCCCGATCGCCCCGGCCTAGGGGTCGATGTCGACGAGAAGATGGTGGAGCGGTACCGATCGGAGATGATGGAGCCGATCGGCCCCGAACCGCCCTGGGTCATTGGCGGGACCTGGGTCCGACGACCCGGGACCGTCGAACGGCGGGGACGGCCCCATCGAACGGCGCGGCGCCGCTCCCGTTAGGCCGCTTCGGGACGACGTTCCGATAGCTCGATCCCGTGGTCGTGGAGCGTTGCTCGAAGGTCCGCCTCGGCGGCGTTGACCCGGACGGTTGCATCCTCGAGGCGCCCCGCAGAAGCTGAGATCGTCACTCGGAACCACGGGCTCCTTCCGAAGACTTCGGCGCGCGACTTCACGTAGGTGCTCGGATGCCGCTCGGCGACGAGGCGCAGCATCGGAGCGAGCAGGGACTCGTCGGACGATCGTGCGAATCGCTCGATCTCGAAGAAGCCGCCGTCACCGACGAGCTCGGTCAGGATCGGAGCGAACGCGCCGTCGAAGATGTCGGCCATCTCCTCCGGAACTCCGGGGAGGAGGAGGATCGCGAGTCCGTCGTGGACGAGATAGATCCCGGGCGCGGCTCCGACGTGGTTCGCGAGCGGCGTCGCTCCCTCGGGGAGTAGTGACATCTTCCGTCGTGACGGACTCAACTCAGCGCTCGGGACGCGCCCGCGAGCCGCTAGTTCCCGGTAGAAGAAGGCGACCTGGGTGAGTGCTGCGTCGTTTTCGCGGAGCTCGAGGCCCAGTGCGCCGGCGACGGCCGCGACCGTACGATCGTCATCGGTCGGTCCTAGGCCGCCGGTCGTCACCAGGAGCCTCGGGCGGTAGGTTCTGGCGTGGGCCAGCTCCCGCTCGATCTCTTCCAACTGGTCGCGAACGATCGCGACGTGTACGACCGAGGCCCCTCGGAGCCGCAGTCGCTTCGCGAGCCACTGCGTGTTGGAATTGACCACATCACCAAGAAGGATCTCGTTGCCGATCGCGAGGATCGCGACGGTCGAT
>JBOGRR010000047.1:0-9919 GCA_050749765.1 Thermoplasmata archaeon
CCGGTGGTCTCGGTAGGGCGTGCCCCAGCGCGCGGACATCGCCCCGACCTGCGACGGTTCGGGTAGTTGGCCCTACCGTTGGAGAGGAACCCCGACCCACGGAATTCGTTCAACACAGCAGAACCGGAGTCGGGCCACGCCCCCCGCGTGTGGCCGCTCCGGATCCATACTTCCAGGCCCATCGCCGATGAATTGGAACATGCCGTCCGAGGGCAGGGACTCGGGGGTCGGTTCGTGTACCAGGACCTCAGTT
This sequence comes from Thermoplasmata archaeon, assembly GCA_050749765.1. Lineage (GTDB taxonomy): Archaea > Thermoplasmatota > Thermoplasmata > Lutacidiplasmatales > UBA184 > Lutacidiplasma. The sequence goes on from JBOGRR010000047.1 coordinate 254, forward strand.
CGCGCAAGAGATCGCTCGGAGTCGCCCGAATCCGAGGAGTGCCCCAGGTGGAACCGAGCGCGACGGCGAACGGGCCGCCCAACCCCCCTGATGCAGGACGATCGCATTCGTATGCATTTTGCTCGACGACGGGCATCCTCCGACGTTCCCTGCAATCCTCGGAGACTTTCCAGGCTCCGCAGGCCCAAATCTCAACGCTGGGATCGATTGGCTCGTTCTACGTCACGAGGAGCACAGCTCATCGGAGTTCTTGCGTCCGCCGCTACCGACGTGTAGGTGGGTGATCCATCGGCAGGGGTCTTTCAGGACCTGAAGATCGAGCCCCTGCGCGAGGTCTTCGACGCGTTCGCGTCGTCGATGAAAACGACCCGGCTGCACTCCGGTCGAAGTGACGGGCTACCCCAAGTGCGCGCTCCCCGTCGCACGACGGAAATGAAACGCTAAAATAGCGTGTTACAGTCTGCCACGCGGTGAGTTTTCGATGGCCCAGGCGAAAGGCGACACGCGCGCGAGCGAGCAGACCGAGCTGAGCGAGGCCGAGATCGCGGTCCACTGGAAGGAGGAGGGATACTACGAGCCGCCTTCCAAGTTCATCGGGCAGGCGAACATCACCGACCCGGCAGTCTTTGAAAAGTTCTCGCTCGCGAACTTTCCGGAGTGCTTCCGAGCCTACGGGGACCTCCTCACATGGGACAAGTACTGGACAACGACCCTCGACTCGAGCAAGGCACCGTTCTATCGGTGGTTCGTCGGGGGAATGCTGAACGCTTCCTACAACTGCATCGACCGCCACCTGGAGCAGTATCGCAACAAGGCGGCGATCATTTTCCAGTCGGAGCCAGAGAGCGATCCTCCGGTGGTGATCACGTATCAGGAGCTCTATACTCGCGTCAATGAGTTCGCGGCGTACCTCCGGGACTTCGTGGGCCTCAAGGCGGGCGACCGGGTCACGATCCACCTTCCGATGACCCCCGAACTGCCGATCACGATGCTGGCCTGTGCCCGGCTTGGGGTCATCCACTCGGTCGTCTTCGGCGGCTTCAGCGGCGAGGCGAGCGGGCAGCGTATCGCCGACTCCCAGAGCCGTGCTCTCATCGTGATGGACACGTTCTATCGCAGTGGGAAGCTCGTCGACCACAAGCCCGCGGCAGACATCGCCTACGCGACCGCGACGAAGGAGGGCAAGCCCCCGGAGAAGGTCCTCGTCTGGAAGCGATTCAAGGACAAGTACTCCTCCGCCTCGAAGATCGTCGAGGGGCGGGACTTCCTCATCGATGATCTCCTACCCAAGTACCGGGGCCAGAAGGTCGCGCCGGTCTCCCTCGCCGCCGATTCCCCGCTGTTCCTGATGTACACGAGCGGCACGACCGGCAAGCCGAAGGGGATCCAGCACAACCTCGGCGGATACCTCGCCTACGTCACGGCGATGACGAAGTACTACCAGGACCTCCATCCAACGGACGTCTACTGGTGCATGGCCGACATCGGCTGGATCACCGGCCACTCGTTCATCGTCTACGGTCCGCTAGCGCTCGCGGGAACGACCGTAATGTACGAGGGGGTCCCTACCTTCCCCGATGCGGGTCGCCCTTGGCGCATCGCCCAGCAACTCGACGTGAACATCTTCCACACGTCGCCCACCGCGATCCGTCAGTTGCGCAAGCTTGGTCCGGACGAGCCGAAGAAGTACAACTACCACTTCAAGCACATGACGACGGTCGGCGAGCCGATCGAGCCCGAGGCGTGGCGCTGGTACTACAACTCCGTCGGGAAAGGGGAGGCAGTCATCGTCGACACCTGGTGGCAGACCGAAACCTCCGGGTTCCTCTGTTCGACGACCCCGGGCCTGCACCGCATGAAGCCCGGAAGCGCGGGTCCGGCGGTCATCGGGATCCACCCCGTGATCCTCGATGAGAATGGCAAGGAGGTCCCGTCGGGGTCGAACAAAGCCGGATACATCTGTATCCGCGCCCCCTGGCCGGGCCTCATGGCGACGATCTGGGGGGACCCGGATCGGTACGTCAAGACCTATTTCGCGAAGTACAACAAGAACCCGAAATCGACGGATCCGATGGACTGGCCGTACTTCGCCGGCGACGGTGCGTTGCTCGCGCCGGACGGGTACTACCGCATCTTGGGACGTATTGACGACGTGATCAACGTCGCCGGCCACCGCCTCGGCACGAAGGAGCTCGAGTCGGCGTGCCTCACCGTCCCCGAGATTGCCGAAGCAGCGGTCGTGCCGGTGGCGGACGAGCTGAAGGGGCGCGTGCCAGATATCTATGTCTCCGTGCGGCCCGGGACCCCGGCCTCGGACGAGGTCAAAGCGAAGGTCGTCCGTGCGATCGAGACCCAGATCGGCAAGATCGCCCGACCGAAGACGGTCTGGATCGTGCCGGACATGCCGAAGACTCGCTCGGGCAAGATCATGCGTCGGGTCCTCGCGGCGATCTCGAACTCATTGCCTATCGGAGACATCACAACGCTCGCGAACCCCGATGTCGTCGAGCAGATCCGTGTCGCGGTCCAGGGCGCTAAGCCGGTTGCTACGAAGGACGTCCCCGCCGACATCAAGGCGTTCGGGCGTACCGAGTAGGCGGTCGTACTCCGGCGATCAGTCCGAGGACGGGTACTTCCCGGGGTTCAAGATCCCGGACGGGTCGACGAGCCGCTGGGCAGCGCGCCAGCGGCTCGCCTCATCGGTGAGCGGAGCGCCGTTACCGGCCAGCGGGTAGTCGCCGCGGGATCGGCCGGCACCCGAGGCTCGGAGCAGCGTCGCGTCGCTCACGGCCGAGCGAACGGCCCTCCAGGCTTCGTGACCCGCCCCGAATGGCTCAGGGTAGAAGATCGTGAAGAGGAGGTTGACGCTCTCTCCGACCGGGTTGCGAGCCTGCACATGGACGCGGGCGCGGCGGTCGAAGGGCGCGAGCGACGCATCGACAGCTACTCGGACCCGCTGAGGGATCGAGATCGCCTCCGTCCAGCTCGTCCAGACATCGAGCGGCTCCATCACCCAGCCGTCGAGCACGGCGGCGCCGCGCAAGGCGGGGGAGCGGAAGCGAGTCCGACGCCAAGAGTCGCCGAGCCCCGGCCACGTTCCTCCCGGGAGGACCGTGCCCCCCGCCTGCCGGATGAGCCCGTCCAGGACGTACATCCCTACACCCGCTTTGCGAGAAGTGACCCCGTCGAATCCGACCACGCCGAAAACGACCGAGCGGAGATCGCGAATACGGCGTCGGACCGCGAAGCCCTCGAACCCCCCGGTCTCTTCCGGCGGCCGACCTTGCGCTAACGTGAGCAGGAACCGGCTCTCGAGCGGGTCCGACATCCGCGCCAATGCCGGCCTCGGCACATCGGCGAAGAGCGCTCGCAGGACCTTGAGTGCGGCCTCCCACGAGGGGACCAGCACGGCCCGGACGGGGGATGAATCCGGTGCGGTCTCGATGCGAACCGTCACCGAGGAGATCACCCCGAGCGTTCCTCGGGATCTCAGGAGCAATGCGGGGTCGATCCCCCTCGGAGACGGGCCACCCGCCTGCCAGCTGAGAGCGCCGGTCGGAGTCGCCCATCGCGCGCCACGAACTCGGTCGATCGCGGTGCCGTAGTGGCCGGCCGATTGCCCGATCGAGGCGGTTGCGATCCAGCCCCCGAGGGTCGAAAACTCGTAGGAGAGAGGGAAATGACCGAGGGTCAGACCCCGCGAGTTGAGCTGCTCTTCCAGGGCTGGTCCGAAGATTCCGGCCTCGAATTGGGCGGTGTCGGCCCGCGGATCGATGCCGAGAAAGTGATCGAGCCGGTGGAGCGAGATGGTGACGACCGCGTGATGGGGCCCGGCGAGTGGCGCCTCTTCTCCCCACTGGCTCGTCCCTCCCCCCCGGGGCACCACGGCGATGTCCATGCGTGCAGCCTCCGAGAGGATGTGGAGGAGCTCCTCGGTGGACCCAGGGGCGATCACCGCGTCGGTGGTCGCGAAGGCTCCCCCGTCCCGGGCGGCGAGCAGGTCATCGTACGACTGGCCGAACGAACACTGGATCCGCTCCAGCTCGTCCACCGAGAAGCTGCCTCCCGCGGCAGCGGATAGAGCAGTTCGCTCGGGTTCCGATAGTCGACTCTCGCCCGGCGTGGCGGGCCCGCCCGGTGAGGGGGCCGGCGACCCGAGCTCGTTGCCGAAGTACGCTTCGATCGCACGTAGGGACTCTAGCGGGTAGGCGTGCCGCCCGTCTCCCCAGCGCAGAGCTCCTCGATCGTTCACTCTTGGTCCGAGCCGCTCGAGCTGGATGGCGATGAAGGCATATCCACTGCGTGACACTCAAGGTCGGAAGACCCTTCCCCCGCTTCGGAGGGAAGGGTCTTGAAGAGGTTGGATTCCCTGAGGGGTCCGCTCAGTACGGTATGACCTTCTTTCCCCCGTAGTGCGCCGAGGTCAGGATCCCCATCGCCACGAACCACGCCACGAGCCCGCAGATGAACGTGTCGATTCCCGTCGTGTTCCACAGCCAGCCAGGCGGGAGGCTGCCGTTTCCATGGATCGACGCCGTCAAGGTCCCGAAATCTATGGCCAGCAGGATATACGCTAGGACCAGAGTCCAGAAGACGATCGCGATCCCGACCCCGTGTTTATGCGAATTTATCGCAAAGGCGAAGGTGAACAGCGCCCAGACAATCATGAACCACATGATGTCCCAAGAGCCGAGAATCGCTCCCGCGCCCGGGCTAACGGACGGGATCATCCCACTGAGAAACAGTGTGAACGCCCACCAGAAGGCGCCGTACCCCATGAACGCCGAGCCGGGGAAGATCTCCCCCTTCCGCATGGCGATGATTCCTGCCACGAACTGAGCGGAACCTCCGAACGCCAACGCCATGGCGAACACCGGATAGTTGTCGGTTCCCCAGTTGCTGCCATTCGTCGCGATCGCAATCCCCGCGATCATGGTGGTGGTGCCGAAGCCCATCAGCCCCACGACCGCGGGATTCGCCCACGTCGAGCTTTCCTCAACCTTTGGTCTGTAGTAGTCGCCGCCTGGCACCGTCGGTGTTGCCATGCGTTGGCACACCACGAGTGTGATATAAGAACGTTTGGATTAACTCGAAGATAGAGTGTTACAACCTCGAAGGTGAGGCGGTTCGACGTTCGCCGGTCCCCCGTCCCGCGAGAGAGTTAAGACCCAGTTGCCTACCCTCCGCCGGACATGAAAGATCGCAGCGACATCTCCCAGCTCGTTTTCGGGAAAACGCGGGTCATCCTCACCCGGGATCTCTCGACGATGAACCCGAACCTGCCGATCGGTTCTCAGGGACTCGTCGTCGGCAAACTTGCGAACTATACCCTCAAGGTCGCTTTTCCTCGGGTCACCGTCGGGGTCAACTGGCAAGACTGCGACATCGTCGAAGGCAAGTCCGGTATGCCGACGGAGGCTGAGCAACCCAAGCACATACCGAAGCCCCGCGCGATGGGTGAAGAGTAACGAGCGACCCATCGGTCTTAAACCGCGAAGGGCCTCTACGGCCGATGGCCTCGGCTCGAACTGCCGGCGTGCCCTTCCGGGACCGGATCGGATCCCCTGGAACCCGGGACTCGGTTCGTGTGATGTTACTTGGCAGCGGTGAGCTGGGCCGTGAGATCGCCATCGAAGCGGTCCGCCTTGGAGCCGAAGTCGTCGCGGTCGACCGCTACGCGAACGCCCCGGCCATGGCGGTCGCCCATCGGTCCCACGTGCTGCCGATGACCGACGCCGCGGGACTCCGCGCGCTCGTCGAGCGCGAGTCGCCCGACGTCATCGTTCCCGAGATCGAGCAGATCGCGACGGACGAGCTCGTCCGCCTCGAGTCGGATGGATGGACGGTCATCCCAAAGGCAGGGTCAACTCGCGCCACGATGGATCGGGAGCGGATCCGGCGGCTCGCTGCCGAGAGCGCACGAGTTGCGACGAGCGCCTTCCGTTTCGCGGACTCGCTCGAGGAAGCGCGTCGGGCGGCGAAGGAGGTCGGCTTCCCCTGCATCTTCAAGGCGATGATGTCGAGCTCCGGCCACGGCATGACGGTGATTCGAACCGAGTCGGAAGTCGACTCAGCGTACCGGGAGGCGAGCCTGCACGGCCGTGTCGCGAACACTCGGGTGATGATCGAGGAGCTCATCCGCTTCGAGCGAGAGGTCACGATGCTGACGCTCCGTCATTACACCCCGTCCGGCGCGATCGCGACGACCGTGATGGACCCGATCGCCCACGATCGACCCGGCACCCTCTACCACGAGAGCTGGCAACCGGAGCTATTCCCGGCCGAGGTCCAGGAGAACCTGAGAAGGACCTCGACCGCCGTGACGGATCAGCTCGGCGGCGTCGGGATATTTGGGGTCGAGTGCTTCGTCGCCGGCGGTCGGGTGTACTTCAGCGAGGTCTCGCCCCGTCCGCACGACACCGGTCTCGTCACCCTCGGAAGCCAATGGAATAGCGAATTCGCGCTCCATGCTCGTGCGATTCTCGGTCTTCCCTACGTAGGCCCGGAGCCGACGACTCCCGCGGCCGCGCGCGTGATCTTGGGCGGGTCCTCCGGCTGGGGGCCGTCGATCGGGGGCCTCAGCAAGGCGTTGACCCCTCCCGGGGTCCGAATCTTCCTCTTCGGCAAGCCCGAAAGCTACCGCGAGCGTCGGCTCGGGGTCGCGGTCGCCCGGGCTCCTAGCGTCGAGCTCGCCCGACGGCTCGCCGACGATGCGGCACGTGCGGTGGAAGCCGAGATCCGTCTCGCGTACCCCTCCACCACCACCACCCACCCCTAAGCAGGCGCTCGCTCGACCGACAAAAGGAGTCCCGCCGAGCCGCTCCAGCGAGCCGGCCTCCGGCCGACCTCCTCTTCCAGCCGGAGCGCTCGTGACCATCCCGCCGGGTCACGGCGGATCGGCTCGAGCTTCGACGCGTCGAACCCGAGTCCGGGGGCCACCGCGAGCACTTCGATCAGGTGCCACGAGCTCCCCAGACGACGTTGGATCGACGCGACCGAGAATCGTCGAAACCCGTGCTCTCGGTGGGCAAGCCCCAGGAGCGGTTCAAACCCTTCACGTTCGACCCGGGCGGATGCGGAACTCTCCGACACGCGGAGCAACTCGAGGATCCGCTCGCCCGACAGCCGGTGGAGCAGCTTCGAGCGTTCGCCGTGGCCCGAGACGATCTCGAGGAGCAGTCGGCCCCCAGGGGCGACCAGTCCGGCGGCTGCGCTCAGGAGAGCGTCAGCGTCCGGCCCCGATTGCCCGAGCACGTTCCCGAACAGGACCACCTCCATAAACCGCCCGTTCGGGAACGGTGGGGTGAGCACATCGCCCCGCACACGATGGTACCCTTCCCGATGGGTCCCCGCCTCTCGGAGCATTTCCACCGAGAGGTCGAGCTGAACGACCCTGCTAGGAGGTCCGCCGATGAGATCGGTGAACCGCCCCGGCCCGGCCCCGAGATCGACGGCCCATCCGCGTCGGGTGCGGTGACGGAGAAGGAACCGGCCGCGAAGCTGCCGGAAGAGATCGCGCAGCGCGTTGCCCTCGTAGCGGAACCATTCGCGCTGGGCTCGATAGGCGTCCAGCTCGAGGAACCGGTCGTGGGCGGTGGGGGCGGGGCTACGCCGAGCGGGCGACGGGCCCCCGCGGGGCGCGGTCGAAGCCCCTCCACGTGCGGGCGGGCGTTGCGTCTTCGTGCGAGCCCTTATATTCCCACCCCGAATCAAACGACCGTCGAGCATCATGCCGTATTACGAGTGCCCCAAGTGCGGCGGTGGATACGTTATCGACGTGCCCGCGAGCGCTCGGCCCGTGTGCGACCGGGATGGGGCCCGGCTGAAGCGTACGAGTGATGCGTCCTACGAGCGCAACGCTCGTCAGGACTAGGCCGGTCGGCGCTTTCAACGATGCCGCGGATGGGACCGCTCGTCCATCGCTCGGTCCACTATGGGGCGTTCGCCCTCATCGCGAGCGCCGTCGCGATCATCCTGGGGCTCCTACTCGCCATCTTCGTCCCGGGATCTCCGAGCACCCACGCGCCGCTCTCTCAAATCGGGAGCGTGGGGGGATCGATGTGGGCGATCGCGCTCGACGCCGGCCTGATCCTCGGGGGTCTTCTCGGGCTCCTCGCGTCGATCCTCATCTGGACCGCATTCCCGGCGCGGTCGAGCCGGACCCTGGGGCTCCTCGCGCTCGACGGGAGCTTCGTGGGAGCGATCGGATTCGGTGCGTGTCCGACGGGGACGTCGTGGGGGAATTCGGGAGCGCACACCGTCTTCCTGTGGATCTTCTACGTTCTCATCGTCGTCGCCCTGCTGTTCCTCGCGCTCGCCATGCTCCGCGACACGCGCTGGTCCGGCTACCGGCTCTACACCCTCCTCTCCGGGTTCGTGAGCCTCGCCGGTCTCCTGCTCACGTACCTCGGCGCCTACGGCGCGATCGGTGCACTGCGCGCAGAGCTGCTGATCATCGGACCGTGGCTCGTGTGGAGCCTCGTCGTGGGATCCCACCTCGCTCGGATCCCGACCTATTCCCCTCCGGGCGCTACCCTTGGCACCTAGCACGACGCCGCGCGCCCGCGTCGCCTTCAACGAAAGGTTAAGGGGGAAGCTCTCCGCTCGGGGATCGAATGTATAGCCTCCGTAGCCGAGCGCCGATGCGGATCAGCTTCGCCGGTGGCGGGACCGACGTCGCCCCGTTCCCGGAGCGGGAGGGGGGCGCCGTGCTCAATTGCACGATCGACAAGTACGCCTACGCCACGCTCCGAGTCCAGAACGACCACGAGGCGACGATCAGCGTCCGGAGCATCGATTACGACATTTCGGCGCACTACCGGCACCCCGACGATCTCTCCTACAACGGCGAGCTCGACCTCGTAAAGGCGGCGATCAAGACGTTGCGGCCGACCGACGGTCGGACCGAAGCGACCGACTCGATCGACCTCTTCCTGCACTCGGACGCGCCGCCCGGCACCGGGCTCGGGAGCTCCTCGGCGATGTCGGTCGCGCTCGTCGGCGCGTTCGCGCACTATCTGCGCGAGCCGTGGACCCCGTACGACATCGCCGAGCTCGCGTTCCGGATCGAGCGCGAGGAGCTGCGCCAGCGCGGCGGTCGACAGGACCAGTACGCGGCGACGTTCGGCGGGTTCAACTTCATGGAGTTCACCGCGAACGGCACGATCGTCGCCCCCCTCAAGATCCCGAGGGAAACGCTCAACGAGCTCAGCTACCGGCTCCTGCTCTGCTACACGGGGACGTCTCGGTACTCGGGCGGGGTGATCGAGCGGCAGGAGCGCGGGATCCGAGAGCGCCAGCCGGACACGATGGCGGCCCTCCAAGGAACGAAGCGGCTCGCGGTCGACATGAAGAACGAGCTCCTGCGCGGGAACATCGACGAGATGGGGCGCCTGCTCGATGAAGGCTGGGTGCTCAAGAAGCAATTCGCCGAGGGGGTCACGAATCCCCAGATCGATGCTTTCTACGAGGCGGCGAAGGGCGCGGGAGCGCTGGGCGGCAAGCTGACCGGCGCGGGAGGAGGGGGCCACTTGCTGCTCTTTTGCGATGTCGAGCGTCGCGCCGAGGTCATCCGCGCGGTGCGCGCCCTGGGCGGCGAGGCGACCGACTTCGCGTTCGAGATGGACGGCTTGCAGACGTGGACCGTCCGCGGCCCACGCGGACGCT